>CP045665.1:4200000-4500000 GCA_013457415.1 Enterobacteriaceae bacterium Kacie_13 | reverse complement strand
TCATGTTGATCAGCGTATTCATTAATTCCTGCACGCTGTTTGAGCCGAGCGTCGGAATTAACATCAGCGGGATGACGATAAGAAACTGGATCCATGCCGCGCGCGTCGGCACACCGTGTTTATTCAGACGAATGGTTTTCTCGCCAAAAATGCCCTTAGGAATTTCAGTGAAGAATATTTTGACCGGTGCGGCCGTCCACATCAGCAGTGAACCAAACATCGCGGTGAATGAAACGACGCCGACAAAGCGGTTCATCATTACCGCCGGTAAACCAAAGTGTGCTGACAAGCCTTCAAATACCTGCACCGTACCGCCGGTGAAATGCAGCGCGGACTGTGCGACGAATACGTTAATCAGCAGTGAAGCGACAGAGTACAGCACGCCGATGACCAGCCCGGAAATGATGATAACTTTCACGAACGCGCGGCTGCCGCCTTTGACGTCATTGACGTAGACCGCTACCGATTCTGCGCCGCCAGCCGCCTGAAATATCCATGCAATAATCCCTAAGAATGCCCAGTTAAAATGCGGCGTTATGGCCTCGACGTTAATCGGATTCGCCGGTTCTACGCCGCCGATCAGCGCCGCACCTGCCAGCACAATATAAGAGAACGTCAGCAGCAACATTAATGTGGAGGTGACCGAGGTCATCGGGCCGAGTAATTTTGCGCCACTGTTGGAGATAAGCGTGGAAAAAGCAAACAGGCAGATGCTGATAATGGCGGTGGTGACCGGTGTGAAAATATAGTCATGCCCTAAAAATGCGTACGAGGCGTAGGCAATAACACGCGGAAGCAGTGCGGTGAAGAAAAATAAATTTACGAACCAGTACGTATAGGCTGTCATAAATGCCCAGCGCCCGCCGAGTGCACTTTTTACCCAGGCGTAAACACCGGCTTCCGAGTTTTTATTCAGCGAGACAAATTCGGCGATGATTAGACAAAACGGAATGAAATAAATAATCGTCGCCACCAGAAAGACTGGCGCGGAGGCGATGCCCAACTGAATATTATTATTGATGACATTATTGAAGCTAAAAACGGCGGCAAATGTCATGGATAACAATCCAAATTTACCGATCGTGTTGCGACTGGACCCGGCCATAGTGAATCTCCAACTGCGATATTTGTAGGGTGAGTTTTTTATTATTTGTTTAAGAAATAGCTTTCTTCGATGGTCACTTTAAGGATGACTTTTTTAACGTTTTTTTCCGGCCGGAAGCGGCTGGCTTCGTGATTTTCAAAAATAATGACGCTGCCTTTTTGCGCTGTGATTTTTTCGCCGCGGCCGGTGAAGAGTTCACGATCGGTTTCATCGCTGTAAGGCGCGAGAATGTTGAGCCGTGATTTGGCAGCGAATTCAATTTCTTCGCTACCTTCGAGGTAATAGTGCACATCGAAATAACGGCGGTGACCTTCAAATTCATCCCGCTGAGGTTCCGCGCCGGACGCCAGCCGGTACACCAGAGAATCGCCGATAGAGTGAAAAACGCCGGGGCGGATTTCTTTCAGATTATTAATCGCTTCCATGCAGCGCAGCCATTTTTTTCCTGTGCCGTACAGCCGCTGAAATTCAGTTAACGAATCCAGAATAATCATCAGTTTGTCTCCTGTGGCTGAAAGCAAAGTTTTGCAAGATTCAGGCTGTCGGTGTCCTGCTGACGGAACGGCACCAGCGTGAAGCCGTAGCTGAATGCCGAGAAGTACACGCGGTAAGAATCGAGCACTTCCGAGCCCCAGGAGTTGGAGCCTAGCCCCATGATTTGGTGGTCGAGGTTAAGGGTCAGACAGTTGTCCGACGTGAGCTCATCGATGTGCTGCGCCTGCTGCAACATTTGCGAACTGTAGGGCCACAGGCTGAAATTGATCGGCTGACGCGGCTGAATGAATATCCCGTTGCCGGTGTTATCGCGCAGACTGAGCCAGCGAATATCCTGCCGGTTGCCGTTGTCCTGCGGCATCGGGTAGTTCTCAAACAGGCTGCTGACCGGCTGCTGGTAATGGCCGATCAGGTTGGCCTGACGGCTATCCTGATAGTTTTCTCCCGGCCCGCGACCGTAATATTCCACCTGCTGGAAACGGCGGCTGATGCCAAAATCCAGCCCGATTTTCGGGATAACGTGGCTAAAATTGCCATAGGGCGAGCCGGAAAGATCCAGACTAACCGAGCCCTGCGGCGATATCCGCCAGCGGTAAATGCAGCGCATGCCGAAATCGAACACCGGGGGTGCGATCACCGTGCGGACTTCAATCACTACGTCGCTGTTCTGGCGCTCAAAGTGCAGCGAGCGGAAATGCTGCTGCATGATCTGTAAATGATTGGGCTGCCAGATGCCTTCAAACTCCGGCTTATGGTTGTCGATCACCGGTTTGAAGAAGTTGAGCGTGGGCGCGCGACCGACGATTTCTTCGCTCTCCACCTGCCAGCTTTTCAGTTCACCATCGAGACGGGAAAATTCTAGCCGGAAACCCTGACCGCTAACGATAAGCAGATACTTCTGCTCGTCGCAAACCAGCGGTATGTGGCTTTCCGGTTCCGGGAGCGCCGCCAGCGGCTCTGCGGCCTGCAACAGCACCTGATAATGTCCCAGAGGATGATTCGCTGCGCTGTACGCGGTCGGGCTGTTTTTACTGATGCTGACATTAAGGAACGTTTCCTGGCCGCCGACGGTGACTTGCGGCAGCGGAATTTCTTCACATTCGCCAGGTTGCAGATGCGGCAGGGTAAGTTCACGGGTTTCTATTCCGCGACCGGCAATTTGCACGGTGAGCGTCAGCGTGATGTCTTCCAGTGAGCTGAACCAGTAACGGTTTTTGACGCGCAATACGTCGCCGTCGCGGCAGATTTCCACCGGGCATAACACCTGTTTGTATTCACGCAGTCCGGGGCCAGGCGTCTGATCAGGGTAAATCAGACCGTCCATACAGAAGTTGTAGTTGTTCGGATAATCGCCGTAATCGCCGCCGTAGGTGTAACGCATCTGCCCGTTCTCAGCAGTTTCCAGCAGACCGTGGTCGCACCATTCCCAGATGTAATGGCCTTGCAGACTGGCGTGACGGTTCAAAACGGCCTGATATTCCGCGAGTCCGCCGGGGCCGTTGCCCATCGCGTGGGCATATTCACAGAGAATGCGCGGTTTGGCGTGCGGGTATTCGCCGAAGGCGTTCATCATCTGAACGCGGGAATACATGGTGCTGATGACGTCAGTGACTTCCGCGTCGCGGTCTTCTTCGTAATGAATGAGGCGCGTCGGGTCGAGGGCTTTACAGCGTGAAGCCATTGCGCGGATGTTGCAGCCGTAACCGGATTCGTTGCCGAGCGACCACATTACTATCGACGGATGGTTTTTCTGCGCCATTACATGCCGTTCGATGCGTTCGACATACGCATGTTCCCAGCGCGGATCGTCGGTGATACGGCTCAGATCGCCGACGTTGGCGAAACCGTGGCTTTCCAGATCGGTTTCGGCCATCACGAATAAACCGTAGATGTCGCACAAGTCATAAAAGCGCGGATCGTTGGGGTAATGCGCGGTGCGCACCGAGTTAATATTGTGCTGTTTCATCAGGATGATATCGCGCTCAACCCGCGCCATATCGACAGCGCGTCCTGTGCGGTGATCGTGGTCGTGGCGATTTACGCCGTGCAGTTTCAGGTAACGCCCGTTGACGTAAAACAGCCCGTCGCGCACGGTGATGTCACGAAAACCGATGCGCTGCGGCACCACGGAAATCACCTTACCCGTGTCGTCATACAGCGTCAGCAGCAACTGATACAACGCCGGATGCTCCGCGTTCCACTGGCGTGGCTGGCTGACCGGCATCTCAAGCTGGCAACGGGTTTCCTCGCCGATACGCAAGTCTTTTGCTGACAACTCCGCGACGCAGCGATCGCCATCCCACAACTGCGCGTGCAGGCGGTAACCGGTGACGGGCTGATGAAGGTTGTGCAACACAGCATCAATTTTCAGTATCGCATCACAAAAGTTTTCATCGAATGCGGTGACGACGGAAAAATCCTGAAGATGAACAGGGTTCTGGCCGGTGATATACACATCGCGGAATATCCCCGCCATCCACCACATGTCCTGATCTTCAATATATGTCGAATCTGCCCACTGCAAAACGCGCACAGACAGCAAGTTTTCACCTGTTTGTGCAACGTCGCTGATATCAAACTCCGCGCACAGGCGACTGCCTTTGCTGAAACCGATGTAATGGCCGTTCACGTAAACTTCAAAGTAGGTTTCGACGCCGTCGAATTTGATGATTGTTTGTTTGTCTGCCCATGAAGCATCCAGACAAAATGTTCGCTGATACGCGCCGGTCGGGTTGTTGGTGGGCACAAAAGGAATGTCGATTGGGAAAGGGAAACCTTCGTCGGTGTATTGCAGCTGACCGTGGCCTTCCATCTGCCACATACCCGGCACGGCGATGTCGCCCCAGCCGCTCACTGGCTGACGGTAGAATTCATCAGGCACCAGCGCCGGATGTGCAAAATAGCGGAACTGCCAGCGACCGCTAAGCAGCTGAAAATTCTGGCTGGCAGCGCGGTCAAAGCTCCGCGCCTGCTCAGCGTTTTCATAGCTGAAAAAGCGGGCGCGCGGCGCTAAACGGTTTTCGGACTGCTTGTCGATGTTTTCCCAATTGTTCACGTGATCTCTCCTGAGACGTATTTCTATGGGAAATAAGATAGTAAATATTTAGTAAAAATAACTAAAAATATTTATCGATTGTCAGAGGGATCACACTAATTAAAAAATATGTTTGAGGATCATGTAGTTAATTTTACCGATCGTGAGGGATCCCTCTGGCACGCGGTTCTTCATCAGAAAGCCGGATGCCGGAGAGTGGCGATGGGAAAGCACAGGATCAACGACGGGTAGTGTCGCGCAGCTGCAAAGAGCTCGGCACAAACACCGAAAGCGGTACGCCGCGTTCATCGCGCAGGCGCTCGGTCAGCAGGTTGACTGCCTGCGCGCCCATGGTTTCTGAATGAATGCGAACCGTTGATAAAGAAGGGAAAACAAAGCGGGCGGTCGGAATGTCATTGACGCTTATCAGCGCGATCTGCTCGGGGATTTTCACGCCGTGTTCCAGCAACGCGCGAGTCACACCCAGCGCAATCGAATCGGTGGCGATCAGCAACGCCGGTGGCCAGGGTGCGTTCTCCGCGAGCATTTTCTTCGCGCACTGATAGCCGGACTGGCTGGTGAAATCGCCGTAATAAATATCCTGCGGTTGCACGACGTTCTTCAGCCGGCCATATTCCACAAACGCCTGCTCACGCTGGTCGGCAAAATCCGGATGATCGCGCCCGCCAATAAAGCCGATCCGCGAATATCCCTGGCCGATGAAGAAATCGATCACCTTCTGGCTGATTTTAAAGAGATCCACATTCACGCAGTCAAACTGTGCGTCTTCCATTACGCCGTCAATGAATACTACCGGGCAGGATTGCTGACTCAGTTGCTGATACAGCGTGGCCTGCGGCTGGCCGATAACCAGAAAACCGTCAGCGGATGGCAGTGGTTTATCACCATTGCAATCGTAACCTGAAATGAGCGTGATACCGAGTTTTTCGCATTGTGTTTCAACGCCATAGCGCATGGAAAGATAGTAAGGATCATCAATTTCCAGCCCCTGACGGTAGGTGAACAGCGCAGCGAAAGTCATCCGGTGGGTGACGTTGCGTTTGGAAGGCGACAGCTTATATTCCAGACGTTCCGCCGCTTCCAGAATGTTCTGCCGGGTTTGCGCTTTCACGCTCAGGCTTGGATCGTCATTTAGCACGCGCGAAACCGTCGCAACGGATACGTTCGCGGCCTCAGCGATTTCCTTCAAAGTAGCCATCAGCGTCTCATAATCAGGTAAACCAAAGCCGTAGCTTAATGTGATCAGCGGCTTATGTACACCAGCCCCGGATGCGTAAGCCCCCAAAATCTCAATGTGACAGGGTTAACGCTTTACCGATATTTAAGTATAATTTAGTAAAATATTTACTAGACTGCGTTTTTACTTTTTAGCTCAGTTCCTCTGAATTCTAAATACTCACCTTAAGTGAAGCGCATACCATGAAGAAAATATCATTCCACAAAATGTTCATGATTTTATTATTCGCCTCGCCAATGAGTTCATGGGCGCAGGAATCTGTCGTGCCCGCTGAACATAATGTTTTACCGCCACCGGAAATAACGCCACAAAGCGCCAATAACACTGCCTACCGATTTTATGGCGAAATGGGCGGCGGTGGCAGCGTATATTTGAGCGGTAAAGACCAGCATAAATACAGCGACGGCACCTATATCGAAGGCGGTCTGGAAATAAAACACGGCAACTGGTTCGGGCTTATTTATGGCGAAGGCTGGACGGTGCAGGCCGATCATCACGGAAACGCCTGGGTGCCGGACCACAGCTGGGGCGGATTTGAAGGCGGTCTGAACCGTTTTTATGGCGGTTACCGCACGGATAACGGCACCGAAATGATCCTCAGTATGCGCAATGATTCCTCACTCGATGACCTGCAATGGTGGGGCGATTTCACACCGGAATACGGTTACGTCATCCCTAATACGCGTGATTTAACGCAGGCAGCGAAAATACAAAACCTCACCGGCAAGTTCCGCTACAGCGTGACCGCCGCGCCGGAAAGCCGCGTCGATGAAAGCAAGGCGCTGCTGCATTTTGGGAAATATGACCGCTATTCAGATAAATACACGTACCGGGCGATGGTCAATGGTTATACGCAATATGACCTGATGGAAGGACTTACGCTGCTTAACGGCCTTGAGCTTACCGACGGCACCGGGCAACTGCTTCTCGCCGGTTTACAGGGAAAAAATCTCGCCGGGCGCGTCTGGCATCACACAGGCAAGGGGGAGGGTAATCATCCGGGCAGTGAATCCGGAATGATGGTCAGCGCAATGGTCGAAGCCGCATCAGGCCTCTATTTATCTACTGCGTACAGCTACGCTGAACACCGTTTAGATAATGCGGCGGACACTACCACTTCCTACGCGCAGGCCGGGATCTGGTACGAATATTACGGTGGCCGTTTCGCGACGGCGTTAGACAGTAAATTTTACATGAGCAATGACAATACCGGTGCCAGTAACTCAGTATTTCTTATGCAATATTTCTATTGGGGTAAATCATAATGAAAACCGTCAGCAGACTTAAACCCGCCACACTTTTGATTTCAGCGGCATTATTTATTTCCGGCACTGCATTGGCCGATGATACAAAAATAGTGCATGCAGAGGATTATAAAAACGTCATTAACCGCACCGGCGCGCCGCAATATATGTTCGATTATGATTTCGATGAGCACCAGCGTTTTAATCCGTTATTTGACGACGGTGCGTGGCACGGACATTTATTACCGGCAGGCCTGCAAAACATGGGCGGATTCCCCGGTCCGGCGCTGCTGACGGAAGAATACATCAACTTTATGGCGGAAAATTTTGACCGCCTGACCGTCTTCAAAGACGGTAAGAAAGTCGCGTTGAGCATGACGGCGTACAGCATTCCCGGCGCGCTTGTCCAGACGCTGACCGCACCCGGCATCCGCATCGATTTCACACTGCGTTTTGTCACCTCGCGCACGTCGTTGCTGAAAACCAAAATCACCACCGATTCCCCGCTGGAACTGGTGTGGGACGGCCAGCTTCTGGAGAAACTTCACGCACAGGAAGGCAAACCGCAGTCGGATAAAACCATCGAACAGGAATATCCCGGCTATACGCGCAAAATTCTCCCGACGGCTGACGGGTTGCGGGTCACCTTCGGAAAAGTGCGTGCGCCTTCGAGCCTTATGACGTCCGGAGAGTCTGAATATCAGATCCATAAATCTCTGCCAATGCAGACGTCCGTTGATGGCCATCAGTTTACCGGCAAGGCGGCTATTTCCGGCTCCACCACGATTTATACCACTTATTCGCATCTGCTGACCGCCGCCGAAGTACAGCAGGAACAGCCGAAAATCGCCGATATTCTCCTCCATCCGCAAACCTATCTGGCAGCAAGTGAAAAGCGCTGGGAAGGGTATTTGAATAAAGGGCTGACCAACACTCACGCGACTCAGGCGCAGGAACGTGTGGCGGTGAAAGCCATCGAAACTCTGAACGGTAACTGGCGCGGTGCGGCGGGGGTGATGAAATTTGATTCGGTTACGCCGTCGGTGACGGGCCGCTGGTTCTCCGGTAATCAGACCTGGCCGTGGGACACATGGAAACAAGCGTACGCGATGGCGCATTTCAACCCGGACGTGGCGAAAAACAATATCCGCGCGGTGTTTGCGTTTCAGATCCAGCCCGGCGATCCGGTGCGTCCGTGGGATGCCGGATTTGTTCCCGATCTAATTGCCTACAACCCGAGCGCCGAGCGCGGCGGAGACGGGACCAACTGGAATGAGCGCAACACCAAGCCGAGTCTGGCGGCGTGGTCGGTGATGGAGGTCTACAAAACTACTGGCGATAAAACGTGGCTGGCCGAGATGTATCCGAAGCTGGTGGCTTATCACGACTGGTGGCTGCGCAACCGCGATCACAATCATAACGGCGTGCCGGAATATGGCGCAACGCGCGATAAAGCGCATAACACCGCCGACGGCAGGATGCTGTTTACCGTCAAAGAGGGGAAAGAAGAGCAGGCAGAATCCGGGCTGAAAAACTACGATCGTGTGGTGAAGTCCGGCAAGTACGACAGCATTGAGATCCCGGCGCAAGTAGCTGCTTCGTGGGAATCAGGCCGTGATGATGCCGCCGCTTTTGGCTTTATCGATGCCGAACAGCTGGAAAAATACGTCAAAAATGGCGGTAAAAAGCAGGACTGGCAGGTTAGCTTCGCCGAAAACCGCGCCGCCGACGGCACGCTGTTGGGGTATTCGCTGTTGCAGGAGTCGGTGGACGAAGCCAGCTATATGTTCAGCGACAATAAATATCTGGCTGAAATGGCAGACATTCTCGACAAGAAATCCGAAGCGGAGGCTTTTCGCAGTAAAGCCGGGAAACTGGCCGGTTACATCAATACCTGCATGTTCGACAGCCATAGCGGCTTCTTCTATGACATCAGGATTGAAGACAAACCACTGGCAAACGGCTGCGCCGGCAAGCCGATTGTCGAACGTGGCAAAGGCCCCGAAGGCTGGTCTGCGTTGTTCAACGGTGCGGCGACTCAGGCTCACGCTGACGCCGTGGTGAAAGTGATGAAAGACCCGAAAGAATTCAACACCTATGTGCCGCTCGGCACCGCCGCGCTGACCAATCCGGCGTTCGGCGCGGACATCTACTGGCGTGGCCGCGTATGGGTCGATCAGCTTTATTTCGGCTTAAAAGGTATGGAGCAGTATGGCTATCGCGATGATGCGGTTGTGATGGCACAGACCTTCTTCGACCATGCAGACGGGCTGATGACTGACGGCCCGATCCGCGAAAACTACAATCCGCTTAACGGCCAGCAGCAGGGGGCACCCAATTTCTCATGGAGCGCAGCGCATCTTTATATGTTGTATAACGACTTTCTCGGGCAGGGTAAGTTGAAATAATTCACTAGACATAACCGCCCTTCGGGGCGGTTTTCTTAGTTCAGCTTTTACGCCCCAATCCCCAGCACACCAGCCCTGCCACCAGCAGCGACGGAATAGTCGCCCCCACGTCAGGCAGCAGATTGGCCATCAGATGATAGACCGCGATACCCGTAAACCAGGCCGCGACAGAACGCAGGTTCAGGTTTTCTTTGGTCTGACGGCGCAGAACAAAATGATGTGTCAGCACCACGCCGAACAACGGCGCAAAGACCGAACCAATCAGCAGCAGGAAGTTTTCGTATTGCGTCAGCGGCACCGACCAGGCAATCAGCGTACACAACAGGCCGATGCCAAGCGTCAGCTTACCGATTCCGACGGGTACGGAAGTACCCGCAGAAACCGCCGCCGAGTGAATATCGGCAAAGGCATTTTCATGCTCATCCACCAGAATGAGCAGCAGGGGAATACCCAGCGCAACGCCAGAAAGTGCCAGCAGCAGAGCGTTAGCGTCGGTCGATGTGCTGACAAACGCCAGCGTATACGCGACGCCGAGCGACATCATCCACACGCTGCCGAGAAAATATCCGCACGCTGTTCCCCAGAAGTTTTGCCGCGCCGACTTACCAAACCGGGTGTAATCCGACACCAGCGGCAGCCACGAAAACGCCATTGATACCACGATGTCGCAGGCCAGCGCGAACGGCATCGAACCATCTCCCGCTTTGTGCCAGAGCGTGGATAAATCCGCATGCAGGAACAGATAACCGGTCAGCCACGCGCAGCTCGCCAGAAGCAACCAGATCCCCCAGCGACGCAGCACCACGCGGATAAATGCCAGAGGCCCGCTTGCCGCCAGCAGCGTGGCGATTGCGCCAAAGATAAATGTCCAGAGTGTCGGATTGGCCCACAAACCGCCATCGCCCCACGCCCGTTTTGCCAGAAGAGTGGCCGCATCGCGCATGACGACGATTTCGAACGCCCCCCAGCCGACCAGTTGGATTAGATTAAACACCACCGGCAACGCTACGCCGCGTTTACCGAGGGTCAGCCTCAGCGATGACATCGACGACAAACCCGTCTGTCCGCCGATCACCCCGACCAGTGCCAGCAGTGCCACGCCGACCGTGGAACCCAGCACAATAGCCGCCAGCGATCCCGCGAGCCCCAGACCCGGTGCCAGAATCGCCCCTGCCTGCAATACCATCAGGCCCATACCTAAAGAGAACCAAAGTGAGAATAAATCAGACCAGCCCAGCACCCTGGATTGTTCCGGCACAGAGGCCTGAGGAGAGTAAATACTATTATCTTTCATGAGGTTAATTTAGTGGCTAAAGCGAATGGCTGTTATAGCATATTGCGAAGGGTTTCTGATGACGCGTGAGGAAAGAGGCGCACTTTTTTGGCGGGCATTTTTCCGAACAGGTCAAACCGCTATTTTGACCCGGTGGCGATGAGGGTAGAATGCCGCCATGCTTATTACCGAACGATAACAAGTGACGGACCCAATGAACGATAAAGTAAAACAAGACGATATTAACAAAGCCCTTTGGGACGCCTGCGATACCTTCCGTGGCACCATCAGCGCGGACACCTACAAAGATTTCATCCTCACCATGCTGTTTTTGAAGTACATTTCCGACGTCTGGCAGGATCATTACGACACTTACGCCAAAGAGCACGGCGACTCGCCGGAGCTGATTGAGGCGCTGATGAAAAGTGAGCGCTTTGTTCTGCCGAAAGACGCCAGCTATTACGCCATTTATGCCAGCCGCTATGAGCCGGGCAATGGTGAGCGTATCGATAAGGCGCTGCACGCCATTGAAGAAGCCAACGGTACCAAACTGAAAGATGCCGGGAAAAGCGTGTTTCAGGATATCTCTTTCAACACCGACAAACTGGGCGAGGAGAAGCAGAAGAACGGCATTCTGCGTGAGCTGGTCGAACACTTCGATAAACCCGAGCTGAATCTCAAGCCGAGCCGCGTCGGCACACTGGATGTGATCGGCAACGCCTATGAATATCTGATCAAGAAATTTGCCGCCAGCGGCGGGCAGAAGGCCGGTGAGTTTTATACCCCGCCGGAAGTCTCTGATTTGATCTCTGAACTGTTAGACCCGCAGCCGGGTGACAGCATTTGTGACCCGGCCTGTGGTTCCGCATCTTTGTTGATCAAATGCGGTGCCCGCGTGCGCACCAATCACGGTTCAAAGCATTATGCGCTGTACGGTCAGGAAGCCATTGGCTCCACCTGGGCGCTGGCGAAAATGAACATGTTTCTGCACGGCGAAGACAACCACAAAATCGAGTGGGGCGACACCATCCGCAACCCGAAATTGCTGGATAAAAACGGCGATCTGATGCTGTTTGATATCGTTACCGCCAACCCACCGTTCAGCCTGGATAAGTGGGGCCACGACGATGCGGCATCAGATAAATTTGAACGCTTCCACCGAGGTGTACCGCCAAAGACCAAAGGCGACTATGCGTTTATCTCGCATATGATCCAAACGCTCAAACCCGTCACCGGGCGTATGGGTGTCGTTGTCCCGCACGGCGTCTTGTTTCGTGGATCCAGTGAAGGGAAAATTCGCCAGCAGCTGATCGAAGAAAACCTGCTCGACGCGGTGATCGGCCTGCCGGAAAAACTGTTTTACGGCACCGGTATTCCGGCGGCGATCCTGATCTTTAAAAAGAATAAAATCGACAGCAACGTGCTGTTTATCGATGCCAGCCGGGAATATAAATCCGGGAAAAACCAGAACGAACTCAGCCCGGAAAATATTAAAAAAATCATTGCGACTTACCGTGAAGGCGGCTCTGTCGAGAAATACGCCTATATCGCCAGCCTGAAAGAGATTCAGGATAACGACTACAACCTGAATATTCCGCGCTATGTCGATACTTTCGAAGAAGAAGATGAAATCGACTTGGTCGCAGTGCGCGAAGAGCGTCTGGCATTAACCGCCCAGTTAAATGCGCTGGAAGCGGAAATGGCGGGTTATCTGCAGGAGCTGGGTTATGAGTAAGGTTCCGGCGGGGTGGGAGCTTAAAAGTTTAGGTGAAGTGGCAGAGTTACAGCGTGGATTTGATCTGCCCGCAAAAGATCGAGTCGACGGTAATATTCCGATCATTTCTTCGGGAGGCTATTCCGGTTTCCATAATGAGCCTAGAGCAATGTCTCCAGGAATTGTCACAGGTCGATATGGCTCAATCGGTGATGTGTATTTTATTGAGGAAGATTTTTGGCCATTAAACACTTCCTTGTGGGTTAAAAATTTTCATGGAAATGAGCCAAAATATCTCTATTACCTGCTCAGTAGTATCGATTATAAAAAATTTAGTGATAAGACAGGTGTTCCTGGTGTTAATAGGAATGATCTGCATGCGATAAAAGTTTTTGTACCTCCTTATAAAGAACAAACCAAAATCGCCAAAATCCTCTCAACCTGGGATAAGGCGATTGCGACCACTGAAAAACTGATCGGCAACAGTCAGCAGCAGAAAAAAGCGCTAATGCAGAGTTTGTTGACGGGTAAGAAGCGGTTGCCGGGGTTTGAGGGGGAGTTGATTAACTCTACCTTGGGAGATGCCTGCTATATCAACCCTAAGAAAGCATCACGTCCAGAGGGGGGATTAGTATCTTTCATCTCGATGGATTCAGTTTCAGAAGATGCAAAGTTAATTAGAACAGAAGTAAGAAATTATGATGATGTTGAGAAAGGATTTACTTCATTTTCTGATAATGATGTTTTAGTTGCTAAAATTACCCCTTGTTTTGAAAACGGTAAGGGGGCTTATTTAGATGAATTAAAAAATGGCGTTGGGTTTGGTAGTACAGAGTTTCATGTTTTACATGCTAAAAAAAACACATATTCAAAATTTGTCTATTACGTTACAAATACAGATGAATTTCGCGTACGTGGAGAAGCCAATATGCAAGGTTCTGCTGGACAAAAACGCGTTACTACAGATTATTTGAAACAGTTTCCGCTAAAACTCCCCCCACTCCCAGAACAACAAAAAATTGCCGCCGTCCTCACCGCTGCCGATAACGAAATTGAACTGCTGAAAAAGAAACTGGTGTTCCTGAAACAGGAAAAAACCGCGCTGATGCAGCAATTGCTGACCGGTAAGCGCCGGGTGAAAATTAACGCTACAGAGGAATGCATGGATGCCTGAAAATGATGTAATTTTGTATACCAGCGAAGATGGATTGGCGCAGTTTACTCTGCGTCAGCTGGGGGGGCAGGTTTGGCTGACACAGCTGGAAATGGCGGAGCTTTACCAGACCACTAAGCAAAATATCAGTAAGCATGTGAAAAGCATTTTCTCAGAGCAGGAGCTGCTTGAGGAGGCAGTTGTCAACCGTAAGTTGACAACTGCGGGTGACGGAAAAGAGTATCTGACCCAGCTTTATGCACTGCCATTGATCCTCGCCGTAGGCTATCGGGTACGTTCGACGCGGGGCACTCAGTTCAGACGCTGGGCGACGCATACTTTGGGTGAATATTTGTCTAAAGGCGTCGTAATGGATGACGAGCGCCTTAAAGATCCCAAATGGGATTACTTCGATGAGCTCCTTGAACGTATTCGCGAAATTCGTTCTTCCGAATTACGTTTCTATCAAAAAATACGCGATTTGCTGGCATTGTCTGAAGATTACCGGGCCAATGAAAAAGAGACGTCATTATTATTCGCCGAAGTCCAAAATAAGTTGTTTTTTGCCGTAACGGGTTTTACAGCCGCCGAGTTAATTGTACAAAGAGCAGACCCAAATAAACCGAATATGAACTTATTCAGTTTCAAAGGGCAGCGTGTGCGCAAAGCGGATGTTGTGGTAGCGAAAAATTATCTGAATAACGATGAACTGGACAGCCTCAACCGGCAGGTTTCCATGTTCTTTGAATTCGCAGAATTCCGTGCCGAGAGGAAACAACATTTAGTTTTGAGTGACTGGCAGGAGTACATCGATAAGTTCATGGCATTTAACGATCAACCAATATTAAAACGTGCGGGTTCAATAAGCCGTGACCAAATGACGTTAAAAGCACATGAATGCTATGAAGTATTTGATCAGCAGCGTAAAAAGCAGGATGCACTGGAAGCTGACAGGGCTGAGCTGGAACAGCTGGATCAACTCGAGAAACGTTTACAAAAGAAAAAGGACTAACTGATGTCACAGCCTGAACCACAACCCCTGCCAAAGTTTGAAGAAGAGTACATCGCCAAATTACCGGCGCTGACGCTGATGACCAACATGGGCTGGGCGTTTCTTTCGCCCGAACAGGCGCTGGCGGCACGCGGTGGCAAGCTGGATCAGGTGGTATTGCGTGATGAATTGCACCGGGTGCTGAAAACCCGCCGTTTCCATTACGCCGGTTCTGAGCATCCCCTTTCTGAAAAATCTATCGAAAATATCATCAGCGAAGTGTGCAGCCCGGCGCTAAACGAAGGGCTCAGGCTGGCGAATCAGCGGATGCATAACCATTTGTTGTATGGCATTACCGTTACCGAGTTTGTCAATGGCAGGAAAACCAGCCAGACCGTTGAACTGGTGGACTGGAAAAATATCGCTAATAACAGCTTTCTGGTCACCGAAGAGTTTCGCGTGACCCGCACCGGTGGCATAGGTTCGTCGCATTATGATTGTCGCAAACCAGATATCGTCGGTTTTGTGAACGGCATTCCGATGGTGGTGATTGAGGCGAAGCGCCCGGTCAGCCAGGGCAAAAAAGGGCCAACTATCGAAGAAGGTATTTCCCAAAACCTGCGTAATCAGATGCACGACGAAATCCCGCATCTGTTCGTTTACAGCCAGATTCTGCTCTCCATTAATGGCAACGACGGGCGTTATGCGACTTGCGGAACGCCGCTGAAATTCTGGGGTGGCTGGCGCGAAGAGGACATCACTGACGCTGAAATGCTGGCGGTGAAGAACAAAAAACTGAACCCGCAGCAGGTCCGCGGCCTGTTCAGTCACCGTAAGCCGGAAGATTTAGACTGGTATCAGAACCTGATTTCCGGCGGTCAGCTGGCGGTGACCGGGCAGGATCAAATGCTCATCAGCCTGCTGCTTCCGGTACGTTTGCTGGAGATGACCCGCCTGTATACGCTGTTTGACACAAAAGTGGGCCGGGTGATTGCCCGCTATCAGCAGGTGTTTGGTATCAAACGGCTCACCGATCGCATCAAGCTCAAAAATGCGCAGGGTGGCCGTGAAGGGGGCGTTATCTGGCATACCACCGGTTCGGGCAAATCCCTGACGATGGTACTGTTCAGCAAAGCGCTGTTGTTAGATGAATCACTGAAAGCCTGCCGTTTCATCGTCGTCACAGACCGCGTGGATCTGCAAAGCCAGCTCAGCAAAAGCTTCGTGTCGGGCGGTGAGTTGGCGGGGAAAAATGATTATAAGCTTGCGATGGCAACGTCAGGCGCGCGTCTGGCGGAGCAAATCGGCCAGGGTAAACAGCGGATTATCTTCTCACTGATCCAGAAATTTACCTCGGCAACCGAATTACCCGAGTGCCATAACGACGATGCCAATATCGTGGTGCTGATCGACGAAGGCCACCGCAGTCAGGGCGGTGAAAATCACATCCGCATGAAGATGGCGCTGCCTAACGCGGCTTTCGTGGCCTTTACCGGTACGCCTCTGCTTAAAGACGATAAAACAACTAACAAATTCGGCCCGATTGTTCACGCCTATACCATGCAGCGCGCGGTGGAAGATAAAGCCGTCACGCCACTGTTATATGAAGAGCGCAAACCGGAACTGAATGTGAATGAGAAAGCCGTCGACAGCTGGTTTGACCGTATCACCGTGGGGCTGAGCGATGCGCAGCGTGCTGACCTGAAGCGTAAATATTCCCGTAAAGGCGCGGTGCAAAGCGCTGATGACCGTATCCGTCTGATTGCGCTGGACGTCGCTAACCACTTTAGTAAACACATTACCGGGGGCCTGAAAGGTCAGCTGGCGTGTGACAGCAAACTCTCCGCCATCAAATTTAAGCAGTATCTTGATGAAGCCGGTTTATTTGAATCTGCCGTTGTGATGAGCCCGCCGGATACCCGCGAAGGCAATACCGCTATCGATGAGGCAACGCTGCCGGAAGTGTCGAAGTGGTGGAAGGATAATGTCGGTAATCAGGATGAGCGGAAATATACTCAGCGGTTGATCGGCCGGTTCGAGAAAGATGAAAATCTGAAGCTGCTGATCGTGGTGGATAAATTACTCACCGGTTTTGATGAACCGCTGAACACCGTGCTGTACATCGATAAATCCCTCAAAGGGCATAATCTGATCCAGGCCATTGCCCGCGTAAACCGTCTGCATGATAAAAAGAAAGAAGGGCTGCTAATCGACTATCGCGGGGTACTGGCTGAGCTGGACACGACCATTGCCAAATATCAGGATCTGGCCTCCCGTACGCAGGGCGGCTATGACATCAACGACATCGACGGCCTTTATCATCAGATGAGCAGTGAATACAAGCGCCTGCCGCTGCTGTACAGAACGCTGTGGGCAATCTTTGACGCGGTGCCGAATAAAAGCGATACCGAGCAACTGCGTCAGGCTCTGGTACCTAAAATGGAGCAGCGCAACGGCGAGTTTGTCGATATTCACCTGAAGGCACGTGAAGATTTCTACGAGGCACTGAGTGAGTTTGCCAGTTGCCTGAAAGTGGCTTTGCAGTCAGCGACGTTCTTCGAGGACAACGATTTTACCGATGCTGACCGGAATCATTACAAAGATACGGTGAGGCAGCTTTCGCAGTTACGCCGGCAGATTAAAGAAGATGCGGGTGAAACGGTAGATTATGACGAGTACGCCGAACAGGTGAAAAAACTGCTGGATAAGCATGTCGTTGGCGTGCAGATCCAAGAGCCCGAGGCCGTGTACGACGTGTCAAAAATGGGGCGGCAAAAACCTAAAGCGCCGGATACCTCCTGGTCTGAAGATAAAACGCGTAACGAAACCGATATTATCAAAACCCGTGTGACGAAAATGATTGAGCAGGAGTTGCATGACGACCCGTATGCGCGGGAAAAATTCTCTGTTCTGTTATTAAAAACCATTGAGGAAGCGGAAAAACAGTTCGATCATCCGGCAAAACAATATTTGCTCTACACCGAGTTTATGCAGGATGTCGAAAACCGCCGGTTGCAGGATATCCCCGATGCCTTTGGCAGCAATAAACACGCGCAGGCCTATTACGGCGTCTTTAAAAAAACGCTGCCGCAAGTTTTTGCTGGTGCGGATCAACAGATCGAAAAGAAATGGGTAGAACTGGCTTTTATCGTTGATACAGCAGTCGATCGCGCGGTGACTGAAAACTCGATTAACACGCAAAATATTGAAGCGGAGATCCGCAAAAACCTGCTCACGATGTTGTTTCATGAATGCAAACGGGTGGGCGCAGGTATCCATCAGGTGAATATGATTGTCGAAAGCGTGGTGCAAATCACCCGCGTTGGCTTATCTGGCATATAAGGGAAATATGAGCGTAAGAATTGCGGTTCCCCGGCCACGTAAATATTCGCCTGATCGGTGCTTTCACTATGGCGATGAGCGCATTTGCTTTGAAATCAGCACCCGGCGCAGTCAGATAAGTAAGGTGTTGATCAAAGTGCATCCGGATTGTCGGGTGCAGGTGGCTGCGCCGGAAAACAGTTCCGATGAAGAAGTGCTCGGTGCGGTTAAAAAACGCGGACGCTGGATCTGGCAACAACTGCGGGATTTTCGCGCCCAGCAGGAGCATCTGACCGAACGGCAATATATCAGCGGTGAAAGCCATTATTATCTCGGCAAACAATATATGCTGAAAATCCTGGTGGAGCCGCAAGAGAAGCCACGGGTCAAAATGCTGCGCGGTAAGCTTGAAATTACAGTGCGGGAAAAGAATCCCGAGCGCATCCGCGTTTTGCTCAATGAATGGTACAAAGACCGCGCGAAAGAGGTATTTGCCAGAAGGCTGGAGGAAATGCTCGGGCAGGCGCTATGGGTCAGTGAGCGGCCACCTTTACGTGTGCAAACCATGCAAACTCAGTGGGGAAGTTGTTCACCGCAGGGGCGCATCACTCTGAACCCGCATCTGGTGAAAGCGCCGCGTGAAAGTATTGACTACGTGATTTTGCATGAGCTTTGTCATCTGGCAGAACATAACCACAGCGAACAGTTTTACCGGCTGATGAAGCAGGTCATGCCGCACTGGGAGAAAATTAAAACTCATCTCGATAGTATGGCGGCGGTTCTGCTCAATGGCAGTCATTCGGCGTAAGGGACAAACTTCCTTACTTCGAATGAATCACAATCACGCCTAATTTCTCCAGCAAATGACTTTGCTGCCAGTCATCGATTTTCACGCCGTCGAGATCGACCTTGCGGAGATTCAGTTCGCCAAGGTCTGAGTTCGTCAGGTCACAATGGGTGATGTTCACATTGTTCCAGTCGAATTCAGTGAATTCACCGCCGGAAAGATCGGAGCCGCTGAGGTTCGCGCCTTGCACATTCGCGCCGGTCCAGCGGTTTTCCCACAGCTCACATTTCTCCAGAATGACTTTGCTGAAGTTCGCGTAGCTGAAGTTGTTTTTAGTCATGAACGCGCTGCAAAACCAGGTGCGTGAGGTGATCATATTCATAAAACTGGCACCGCTGAAATCTGCGCCTGTGGCTTTGCATTCGCGGATCTCCAGACTCAGCGCCTGAATATTCTTGAAATCGGCCATGGTTAAATCGCAGTTTTTGAAACTGGCGTCTTTCAGCTGTGCATGCTGAAAAGAGCAGCCTGCCTGCGTTTCATCATCGTAGAAAATACAGTTCACAAAGGCGATTTCAGACAGATCAGTGCTGTCGAAACGGCAGCGCAAAAACCGGCAGTCATGAAATGTTTCGCCCGTCAGCTGTTTCTGGCTAAACCGCTGGTCGCTGAAAGTCTGGTCTTTAATCATCTCATTCTCTGTCATTTTTCCCGCCGCGAAGAGCCTTATCCTGACAGAAAATACAGATCGAAAATATGGAACCTGCCTCGTAATAACACGATTTACTTAAGTATTCACTTTGCCGAATCGCGGTCAGGTGACTATTCTCAATGACTTAACGGAGTACATCTTTCAATCAGCTAAGGAAGACTGAAATGCGTCTGTCCATCCTCTTTATGGCAACCAGTCTGGCGCTCAGCCAGTACGCAATGGCGGCAGAATCCGCGCCGCCCGCCACGCAGGAGCACGTCATGAATCACGCTATCAACGCCGATAATCCGTTTTTAAAACCCAGCCCGCTTGAGTATCAGGCACCGCAATTTACTCTCTATAAAGACAGCGATTATGAACCTGCGCTGCTTGAAGGTATTCGTCAGAAACTGGCTGAAGTGGATAAAATTGCCGACGACACTTCCCCGCCGACGTTTGAGAATACGTACGTCGCGCTGGAAAAATCCGGGGTGATGTTGCAGCGCGTGCAGAACATCTTTGGCGCGATGACCGGGGCGAATACCGACGATACGCTGCAAAAAATAGATGAAGACATGTCGCCGAAGCTCGCCGCGATGGAAGACACCATTCATCTCAACAGCAAGTTATTTGCGCGGCTGAAAGCGGTCTACGATCAGCGCGCGTCGCTAAAACTCGATGCCGAATCTCAGCGTCTGATCGAGGTGACATACAAGGATTTTGAGCTGTCGGGCGCGAATCTGTCCGATGCGGATAAAGACAAACTTAAAGCCCTTAATCAGCAGGCGGCGACGCTCAGCACCCAGTTCACCAATAAATTGCTGGCAGCGACCAAGAATGGCGGGCTGATGCTTAAGGATAAAAGTCAGCTGGCCGGGCTGAGTGATGCCGAGATTGCCGCAGCGGCTCAGGCGGCGAAGGACCGCAAGCTGGATAATGCCTGGCTGCTGGTGTTGCAAAACACCACGCAGCAACCGTTGTTGCAGTCGCTGAAGGATCGTGACGTTCGCAAAGGGTTATATGACGCCTCTGTCAGGCGTGCTGAGTATGGTGACAAGAATGATACCCGCGAGCTGATTTCGAAACTGGCCAAAGTCCGCGCCGAACAGGCCAAAGTGTTGGGGTTCCCGAGCTATGCCGCCTGGAAACTGGAAGACCAGATGGCGAAAACGCCTCAGGCTGCGCTGGATTTTATGCACAAAATTGTTCCGGCAGCGACCGCCCGTGCAGAGCGTGAGGCGAAAGATATTCAGTCGCAGATTGATAAACAGCACGGCGATTTTAAAGTCGCAGCGTGGGACTGGCAGTTTTATGCCCAGCAGGTACGCAAAGAGAAATATGACCTCGACGACGCGCAGATCAAACCCTATTTTGAGCTGAATAATGTGCTGGAAAACGGCGTCTTCTATGCAGCGAACCTGTTGTACGGCATCACTTTTAAAGAGCGCAAGGATCTGCCGGTCTATAACCCGGATGTGCGCGTTTTTGAGGTGTTCGATAAAGACGGTAAATCGATGGCACTGTTCTACGCAGACTATTTCCAGCGCGATAATAAAGGCGGTGGCGCGTGGATGAGTAACTACGTCGATCAGTCCAGACTGCTGGGCACCAAACCGGTGATTTACAACGTAGCTAATTTCCAGAAACCGGCGGCGGGGCAACCGGCGTTGCTGTCGTGGGATGACGTGATCACGATGTTCCATGAGTTCGGCCACACCCTGCACGGCCTGTTTGCCGATCAGCAATATCCGAGCCTGTCCGGCACTGCGACGCCACGCGATTTTGTTGAATTCCCGTCGCAGTTCAACGAGCACTGGGCGAGTGATCCAAAAGTGTTTACTCACTTCGCTAAACATTATCAGACCGGTGAAGTGATGCCGCAGGCATTGCAGGACAAAATCGAGAAGGCCAATAAGTTTAATAAAGGCTATGACATGACCGAACTGCTGGCCGCGGCGTTGCTCGATATGCACTGGCACAGCCTGAGCGCGAACGATCCGGAGCAGGATGTCGATAAGTTTGAAGCCGATTCCCTCGCTAAGGACAAAGTCAATCTGGCTTACGTTCCGCCGCGTTACCGTTCCAGCTACTTCCAGCACATTTGGGGTAATGGTTACGCCGCCGGGTATTACGCCTACCTGTGGACCGAAATGCTGGCCGACGATGCCTTCGCGGGTATCACCGAGCAGGGGGGGCTGACGCGGGAGAATGGGCAGAAATTCCGCGATCAAATCCTCTCGCGCGGTAACAGCGAAGATTTGGAAAAACTCTATGAAACATGGCGCGGTAAAGCACCGTCTATTGAGCCGATGCTGAAGAACAGGGGGCTGGAAGAATAACGGAAAAGAATGATGAACGGCGGGTGTGGGTAGGATACCCGCCGTTTTTAAGCTCTTCATTCTCTTCGTTTATTTAAGCGATAAGCGGGCAATTGTCAGGTGAGGTGCATTTTTGCGAGAATAATATTTTTCCATTATCCAACTCCGAAGTTTTAACTTAGATTCTTCTTCATTGTGACTAAAGCATTCAAACTCGCCATTGTTAGCATCAAATACTCGATAAGTTTTCTGATTAACGGATACGCCTATGCAGTGGAAAAAATCCACATCATTTACGACGGCTACAAAATAGAACCCATTCTTATTATCTTGATGAATTCTTTGACCTTCATAGCACCGAAGTAACTTTTCATCTGTTGATTTGTAACGATCGCTTTTTAATACCAACATTTGTCCCAGCGTGAGCCAGGTAAAGTCACAGTATGCCCGTTGACGGGAAAAGAAACGATGAACCTCTTTATAATATTGCTTGTCTTTTCTGGTTGCTGACATTTCGTTCATTAGCCAGTCCTGAGTCATCGCAAAACAAACTCCATTTTGTAAATTGCTTTCGTTAGTTAAATTTTCCAGGTATCGATCTTGATTTAATGGGAAATTCCTTTTCATATTGCCCTCTGGCTTGTAAACACATTATTCGTTGTTTAACTGACTGTTTTTACAGGCGAGTGTTATTTAATAATACACTGAAAATAGTGAGTTATCTCGCCTCAAGACGGTCTCACTCATATCATCTGGCGTCTTGATGACTTTCATTTAAGAGATGAAAATTAAAAATCCGATATGCATTATAGATAATAGAGCGATGTATGCAATGATGGAAATAAATTGATCAGACGAATAGATGGGATGCAATTAATTAATATTTCACATGTTAATTAATTTAAAGTTAATTGCGTGAGTTTTGACTTTATTCAGGCACTTTATTTAGGTGGTTTTTTAAACTCAGAAAAAATATGAGTCGTAAATTTCAGGCGCGCAGTTGGATACCCGTTATGTATCCGGGAGCAGATCCTCTGCTCCATCTCGTTCTTCACCAGACGGAGCAGAGAATCGCCCTGATGCTAAAAAAGCCTAATGGCGACTCACTAAAAACAGACGCTCGCAGGAGTTTAATGGGAGCCCTGCGCCGCCAGCCTGTGCCCCATCCAGAAGAATACCAGCCCGGCAACTGAGGCTGCGATCAGTGCGATAAACATCACCGGCGGTGCGGCGTAGCTGAGCAGGAAGCCGCACATGACCGGGTTAATCGCGCCGCCGAGATTGCTCAGGTTTTGCATGCCGTAGTAGCTGCCTTTCATGTTTTCCGGGGCAATAAAGTCGATAAACATGTATTCCACCGGAATGACGATCAGCTCGCCAAAGCTGAAAATTGCCATCGCAATCATCCAGAACAGTACGGATTCTCC
Organism: Enterobacteriaceae bacterium Kacie_13; assembly: GCA_013457415.1. NCBI lineage: Bacteria > Pseudomonadati > Pseudomonadota > Gammaproteobacteria > Enterobacterales > Enterobacteriaceae > Enterobacteriaceae bacterium Kacie_13. The sequence continues at coordinate 4,476,781 of CP045665.1, read as the reverse complement.
TGCGGTCATAAACCCGATCAGCCCGACGATAAAGAATATCGTGCCGAGGAACAGCCATTTCAGCAACGTTTGCTGTTTCATCCTACTGCTTAAAACGTACTGGAAGGCGATAACAATCACGGCATTCGTAATCATCACCGCGCCAATGATTTTGTAGGCAAATTCCGCATTTGAAACCAGTATCAGATATTGCGAGAGATAACCGGCAAACTGGCCGAAGACTACTGAGCCGAGCGTGCTGCCCAGTGTGAAGTAAATCAGGCGGCGATCGCGGGCGAGAATGCCCAGCGTCTGGCGCAAATTGGGTTTTGGCAGCGGTTTTTGTTCCTGCCCGGTCTGCGGCGGTTTGTGAGGAATATTGCGCAGTCCCCAGCCGAGTGAAATCACTGTACCGAGAGCCAGTGCGCCGGAAATCACAAACGGTAGCATCGGGCTGAACCCCGCCAGCCATACGCCCAGGGATGAACCGACCGCCCAGCCGACATTTACCAGCGTGTAGTTCATCGAAAATGCCTTCACCCGTTTCTCGATCGGCAGCCAGCTGGCGATACAGGCTTTGAGGGTAATGCTCAGCAGCGCGTAAGAGGTGTTCAGCAACGCCAGCACCAGCAGCACCCCGGTGACGTTCGGCAGCGCCGGCAGCAATAAAAAGCTGAGACCGAAAGAGCTGATGGATACGGTGATCAGCGTGCGGTGATTGAATCTGTCTACCAGATAACCGGCATACAGGCCGCTGAGAATGCCGATCGCCAGACTGGCACCGAGGATAATCCCGACGCTTTTCGGCAGCAGATGGTAGTGCTCAGTCAGGTAAATCGTGATGAACGGCAGTGTGACCCCTCGTCCGATAGTAAGCACTAACGAACTGGCGAGCAACGCGAGGATCAGCGGCGGCATTCCCTTCATTCTTAAGGCATTCCCTATGTATTGATGGTGACGGATAGCCAGTGATAATAGTCGAGTCTGCGCAGTATTTTTCGATACAAAAATAAGAGAATGAAGAGAGATTACCGTAACTGTAAGGGTTCAGCTTATGGCTTCTGCGGTGCAACGCCATGGAAGAGCAAGACGGAGACATGTTTGCGCAGCGCTTCGGGGGAAATCGGTGATGCGGCGCCCTGGCGCATTTTCATTGAGGCGAGCGGGAACAGCGTCAGGCCGAACAGGGTGATGAACAGCAGCGCCGGATCGAGGTCCGGATTCAGGCGACCTTCGGCCTGCCAGCGGGTGATGCAGTCGTGCACGATTTTGCGGTTCTTATCACCATTACGTTCTTCCATCCGCTTTTTCAACATTCCACTTTCGCTGATGACTTCCCGCACCCAAAGCGGGGCGACCCACGGATATTTTACCGCTGCATCGATCATGCACTGCGCCATCGAGGTGATTGCCATCAGCGGATCATCGGCATGGGTATCAAAGATATCGCTGAAACCGGCGCGCACCGGCTGAAAACGCTCCTCGATGAGGACGTCCAGCAACTGCTCGCGGGTATTGAAATAGTAATGCAGCATCGCGGTGGTCACGCCCGCCTCTTTGGCTATCATGCTCAGCGGCGTTTCGGCGATACCGGACTGGGCGAAGAGTTTCAGGGCGGCATCCAGCAGCAGTTCACGCTTATCCACGCCTTTTTTAACCCCGCTCGGGCGACCCGGACGGCGTGGGGTTATCACACCTTCCTTTTGAACCTTTTGTGCTGTCGTCGCTTTTTCTAAGATTTTTCTGTCTGTCATGAGCGGGGTGATCCATTGACCGGATGAAAGTGATGCGTCAATATTAATTATACAGTTAATTAATTACAAGTCAGGATTGCATTGATGACAACTATGAATTCGGCGCAGAGCGAAGTGACGCAAACGAAGCCGTCGATCAAGCTTCTGTTCTCTGCGCTGTTACTGGTGATGCTGCTGGCCGCACTCGACCAGACCATTGTCTCGACGGCGTTGCCGACTATCGTCGGTGAGCTGGGCGGGCTGGATCAGCTCTCGTGGGTGGTAACGTCCTATCTGCTGGCGTCGACTATCGTGGTGCCGCTGTACGGCAAGTTCGGGGACTTGCTGGGCCGCAAGATCGTATTGCAAACGGCGATTGTGGTGTTCCTGCTCGGCTCGGTTCTGTGCGGGCTGGCGCAGAATATGACCCAGCTGATCCTCATGCGTGCATTGCAGGGGCTGGGCGGCGGCGGGCTGATGGTAGTGACCATGGCGGCGGTGGGTGATGTGATCCCGCCGGCTGAGCGTGGAAAATATCAGGGGCTGTTCGGCGGGGTGTTCGGGCTGGCGACGGTCATCGGTCCGCTGATCGGTGGTTTTCTGGTTGAGCACATGTCGTGGCGCTGGATTTTCTATATCAACCTGCCGCTGGGGATTTTTGCGTTGCTGGTGATCGGCGTCGCGCTGAAATCCCAAACCGCGCGCATTCGCCACGAAATCGACTTCCTTGGCGCGGCGTATCTCGCGGCGGCGCTGACCAGCATCATTCTGTTTACCAGCGAAGGCGGCACGGTCTATCAGTGGTCGGATCCGCAGCTGTGGTGCATTCTGGCGTTTGGCGTGGTGACGCTCGGTGGTTTTATTTACGAAGAGACACTGGCGGCGGAGCCGATCATTCCGCTCGGGCTGTTCCGTGACCGCACGTTTCTGCTGAGCTGCGCCATCAGCTTTATCATCGGCATGTCGCTGATGGGCTCGATGACCTTTCTGCCGCTCTATTTGCAGGTGGTTAAAGGCTCGTCCCCGTCGCAGGCCGGTATGCAGCTGCTGCCGCTGATGGGTGCGCTGCTGGTCAGTTCGATTGTCAGTGGACGCATCATCAGCCGGGTTGGCCGCTACCGGATGTTCCCGATTTTCGGCACCCTGCTGAGTTTTATCGGCATGCTGATGCTTGGCAATCTCAAACTGAGCACCACGCTGCCGCAGCTGTATCTATATATCGGCGTCCTCGGCTTCGGGCTGGGCATGGTTATGCAGGTGCTGGTGCTGGCGGTGCAAAACTCGGTGTCGATGAAACAACTGGGTGTGGCGACTTCCAGCGTCACGCTGTTCCGTTCTATCGGTGGCTCTATCGGCGTGGCGGCGTTCGGCGCACTGTTCACCCACGGTTTACGGACGCAGCTGGAGAAACTGATCCCAGCAGGCACCCAGCTTCCGCACTCACTGGGTGCGCAGGCGGTACAGCAACTCCCGCCAGCAATCCGCGATGATTATTTACAGGCATTCGCCTCAGCACTGCACTCTGTGTATCAGATTTCCGCCGGTGTGATGGTGCTGGCATTTGTGTTGTCGCTGTTGCAAAAAGATGCGGTGCTGAAGAAATAATGATGAGATAAATATCTTTCTGCGGTGATGAGTTTTGGATTCATGCCGCAGACAGAATTATCAATCTAGATAGTGCCTGGTTGCATTGGGTGAACACTGATCATCATTTTTCAAAGGGTTTGTTGAACAGACGGAAGTCAGAGTTAAATGTTTTCCACAATGGAGTCTATGCCCGATGAAAAAAATACTATTGTCATTTCTTATCATGGGCTCTGTGGCTTGTCACGCTGAAGGCTATAAGCTGCACACCGGACATCCAGACTTTGAGGGTAAACGTTTTGATATTGATTTAAAATACAATTGTCCTGAAGGCGAAATGACTTGCAAGGACGTTGATTATGACGGGATTAATAAGAAAACAGGCGCGAGACTACATCTCAAAGGCCGCGTAATGTTCAATTCTCATAGCTATGATTTTCAGGGGTATATATTTGACAACGGGGATTATAGTTATGTTCTGAATCCTGATAATTCTAAAGAAACAGATTCAGGACAAGTTTGGATTTTAAACGTATTTTATAAAGACAAGGTCATAGCAACTGATGAAGGTGTTATGCAGTAATTTTTTCCTTCGAAAAGGTGTGTAATTTATGAAAAAAACAATGTTAATAGCATTTATATTCCTGTGTAGCATGAATTGTTTTGCGCAAGACTACAGGCTTCATCCCGGAATTCCCGATTTCGAAGGGCATCATTTTGATATAGATATTAAGGTTAATTGTCCGGAAGGTGAAATTGAATGTGATGATGTAAGTTACGATGGAATCAATAAAAAAACGGGAGCACGACTGCATCTGAAAGGTCGGGTTATCACAAACTACTACAGTCATGATTTTCGGGGGTTTGAATTCAAAAACGGAAACTATATATATACATTACGCCCTCATTCAGCAGCATCAAATGATGAAACTCAAATATGGAATTTAAATGTTTCCCTGCATGATAAGATTATCGCTACTGATCAAGGTATTATGCATTAATTTCTAAATCCATTTGAAAATGCCATTTGAAGTTCCCCCAATGGCATTCGTCTCCTCTACATGACTCTGTCAATCCATAAGCTATAGCCTGATGTTCCGGCGATATGATGCGTGACATCTTCATGATATAGATGTTTTAGCATGGACTGAATGTTGGAAATGAGATCCAAATCGGGTTGAGGTTTATTTCAATATCAATAACACAACTTTTTATACTATTTATTGAATAATAAGAATGCATGTTTTTAATAGGTAGAATACAAAAAATACTCTACGCTTATAGGTTCTGTTACGTTATAAAAGCCAGAACATCAGAGCAGGACAGCCCTGACGATAAATTACTTAAGAGGTGTGCCATGCTGTTTCGCCGTTTCGAGCGAATGATCGACATCTTCCGTGAGGCGCCGGGTGGGGAGCCGCCGGGCAAAGTCTTTCCTTTCTATCTCTATTATCTGCGTCAGGTCTGGCCGAGTTTTGCCGTGCTGCTGGTGGTCGGGCTGGTGGCGTCGCTGATTGAAGTGTCGCTGTTCAGTTATCTCAGCCAGATTATTGATCTCACGAAAGATACGCCGCCCGGCAGTTTCTTCTCCGAACATATGGGGGAACTCCTCTGGATGGCGGCGGTGGCGATGATCCTGCGGCCAGTGTTTTTCGGGCTGAACGACTTGCTGGTGCATCAGACTTTGACACCGGGCATGACCAGCATGGTGCGCTGGCAAAACCACAAATATGTGCTTAAGCAGAGCCTGAACTTCTTCCAGAGTGATTTTGCCGGGCGTATTGCCCAACGCATCATGCAGACCGGCAGCTCGCTGCGGGATTCAGCGGTACAGATGGTCGATGCAATCTGGCACGTGGTGATTTACGCCGCGAGTGCGCTGTTCCTGTTCGCCGAAGCCGACTGGCGGCTGATGATCCCGCTGATTATCTGGATTTTCTGCTACGCCATTTGCCTGTGGTTCTTCGTGCCGCGCGTGAAGCAACGTTCGGTGGAATCCTCCGAGGCGCGCTCGAAACTGATGGGCTGTATCGTCGATGGCTACACCAATATCGCGACGCTCAAACTGTTCGCCCACAGCGACCTGGAGCAGCAATATGCCCGTGATGCGATCACCGAACAGACTTACAAAACGCAGCTGGCGGGCCGTTTGCTCACCGGTATGGCGTTCGCCATTACCACACTGAACGGTTTGCTGATTGTCGCGAGTACCGGGCTCGCACTGTGGCTGTGGACGCAGTCGCTGATCTCCGTTGGGGCGATTGCGCTGGCAACCGGACTGGTTATTCGCATTGTGAATATGTCAGGTTGGATCATGTGGGTGGTGAACGGGATATTCGAGAATATCGGTACAGTTCAGGACGGCCTGCACACCATCGCGCAGCCGCTGACCGTCACGGATAAACCGCAGGCGAAGGCGCTGAAAGTCGATCGCGGTGCGATCCACTTCGATCATATTAACTTTAATTACGGGAAGGGCGCGCCGGTGATTCAGAATCTGGATCTGGGGATCCGCCCCGGTGAGAAGATCGGTCTTATCGGGCCTTCCGGCGCGGGGAAATCGACGCTGGTGAACCTCCTGCTGCGCCTGTATGACATCGATGGTGGCCGCATTCTGATTGATGAGCAGAACATCGCCGATGTCACGCAGGAAAGTCTGCGTGCGCAAATCGGGATGATCACGCAGGATACCTCGCTGCTGCACCGCTCCATTCGCGATAACCTGCTTTATGGCAGGCCGGGCGCGACGGAAGAGGAGTTGTTGCAGGCAGTCCGGCAGGCGCGTGCCGATGAGTTCATTCCGCAACTCTATGATTCACTGGGCAGAACCGGGCTGGATGCACACGTCGGCGAGCGTGGGGTGAAACTGTCCGGCGGGCAGCGTCAGCGCATCGCGATTGCGCGCGTGTTACTGAAAAATGCGCCGATTCTGATCATGGATGAAGCCACGTCGGCGCTGGATTCCGAAGTGGAAGCGGCGATTCAGGAAAGTCTGGAAACGCTGATGGGCGGCAAAACGGTGATCGCCATCGCGCACCGCTTGTCGACGATTGCCAAAATGGACCGTCTGGTGGTGCTGGAGAAAGGGCAGATTGTCGAGATGGGCAATCACGCCGAATTGCTGGCGCACGGCGGGCTTTATGCCCGTTTATGGCAGCATCAGACCGGCGGCTTTGTCGGGATGGATTAAGGTTCGGCGCTGTGCCTGTAGGGCAGCATCTCACGGGCTTCATCAGCCCAGCGCTGCACGCCGGCACGCTCTTCCACTAAGAAATCTTCTACAGCATCGCGCAGACCCGGATGCCGTAAATAGTGCCACGAGTCGGTGATCACCGGCTCAAAGCCACGCAGTAATTTGTGTTCGCCCTGAGCCCCGGCGTCAAACCGTGCCAGCCCGCTGGCAATCGCATATTCCATTCCCTGGTAAAAGCAGGTTTCGAAATGCAGGCGGTCAAACTCGGCGAGGCATCCCCAGTAACGTCCGTAAAATGTATCTCCGCTGATCAAACTGAACGCCATCGCGACGTCGCGGCCATTTTGCTGCGCGACGACCAGACGGATCGCCTCCGGCATCCGCTGCGCCAGCAGGCTGAAAAAATCGCGGGTCAGGTAGGGAGACTGGCCACGTACCGCGTAGGTATTGCTGTAGCAGCGGTAGACAAAATCCCACTGTGCCTCAGTCACTTCTGCCCCTTTTAACCAGACAAATTCGATGCCCTGCGCCGCGATCTGTTCGCGCTCTTTGCGAAACTGCTTTCGTTTACGTGAGGTAAGGGCGTCGAGATAATCCTGAAAATCGCGGTAGCCGCGGTTTTGCCAGTGATACTGGCAGCCGAGCCGGTGCTGCCACACGGCTTCTTCGCCGAGCAGCCGGTTGGCGCGGGTATCGGTGAAATTGATGTGCGCGCCGGTCAGGGCGTTTTCGACGAGATATTCCGGCAACGCCTGTAAAAGACTGACGGCGGCAGCTTCATCGCCGAGCAAACGTGCGCCTGTCACCGGACTGAAGGGTACCGCGCCGAGCCATTTCGGATAATAGGCAATGCCCGAACGCTGGCAGGCATCCGCCCAGCCCTGATCAAACACGTATTCACCATATGAATGACGCTTGCGATAACCCGGAATGGCGGCACGGATTTCACCGTTTTCCTGCCACACCAGATGTTCGGGCTGCCAGCCTGAATTTGGCCCGAGGCTGCCGCTCTGTTCCAGCGTGGATAAAAACGCGTGGCTAAGAAACGGTTGTTGCGCAGGCACCAGCGCGTCCCACTGTGCGGCGAGTAAATCGGCCAGACGATTTAACGCGGTTATCGGCATGAGCTTATCCGGTGAGAAAGTGGGCGGGGTCGGGCGGTCAGCCGGGGGCTATTCGGCCCCCGGAGCAGAGGTATTATGACGCGGTGACTTCCGGATTATCGGAGAGCGAGATGAAAGTCTTGCCGTCATAGGCTTCAATCGAGCCGGATTCAATATCATAAACCCAGCCGTGCAGGGTAATTTCGCCTTTGGCTAAAGCGACCGCCACACAAGGATGCGTGCGCAGATTGCCGAGCTGTGCGACCACATTCTGATGCACCATCCCGTTTACGCGGGCTTCCGGTGTTTCATGTTCAGTGGCTTCGTTGATGGCTTTTGCCGCATCCGAATAACGCAGCCAGTGGGCGACCGCAGGCATGTGATCCAGACAGGTGCAGTTGGCGATTGCGCTCATTGCCCCACAGTTGGAATGCCCGCAGATGACAATATCCTTTATGCCCAGTGCTTTAACGGCATACTCGACGGTAGCGGAAACACCGCCAGGCTCAGGCCCAAATGGAGGCACGATATTACCGGCATTACGGATAACAAACAGTTCACCCGGTTCACGCTGGGTGACTAATTCCGGTACCAGCCTGCTGTCTGAACACGAAATAAAAAGTGTTTTAGGATTTTGATTTAATGCGAGCTTTTTGAAGAGCTTAGAGCGTTGGGGGAACGCTTCTTTTTGGAATCTGAGGAAACCTTCAATAACGTCTTTCATATGGGAATTCCATGTATTTCAATCGCAATGATACTGCCACGAATAAATAAGCAGATCAATCAGACGTAATACCACTATTATTTATAAGGTAAATGACTTTATCCATAAAGATGCTTTGACCTTCCTGATAAATACCAGTGGGCTTTATTTTGTTGTGATACCTTTATCCTTATATTTATGCCCTCATATTTACCTTGTACTCAACGTGAAGGAGTCTTTATGACAATCGAATACGCTATTTTCGGCGGCGGCTGCTTCTGGTGTACTGAAGCGGTATTTAAAGACGTCATCGGCGTAGAGTCGGTAGAAAGTGTCTATACCGGCGGTGCGCGGCCAAATCCGACATATGAGCAAGTTTGCAGTGGTGCAACTGGCCACGCGGAAGCCATCCGTGTGGGTTTTGACCCCGAAAAACTCAGCTACGGTGACTTGCTGGATATCCACTTTGTCACGCACGACCCGACCCAGCTTAATCGTCAGGGTAACGACGTCGGCACGCAATATCGTTCGGTCATTTTCCCTGTCAATGATGTGCAAAAGGCCGAAGCAGAAGCCGCCATTCTGCGCGCGCAGCCAGATCACAGTCAGCCGATTGTGACCAGCATCGAACCGCTTGGCGAAGTTTATGTGGCCGAAGGCTATCACCAGAATTATTGGGATGGCGCGGGTCAGCAGAACCGCTATTGCATGGCGGTGATCCCACCTAAATTGCAGAAATTGCGTAAGAGTTTTGCACAGCGCACAAAGTCGCTGAATCCTTAAGATTATCGATAGCTTTAAAAAAGCAAAAGCCAGAACATCGTGTTCTGGCTTTTTTCATTTATTCGTCCGCTCAGAATCCGTAGCGGATCGCGTCCTTACTTTGCTGCATCAGTGCATCAATCTTCTGGGAATAGGTTTCCAGCCCTTTGCCGTCACCGGCTTGTGAGCACTCACGTCGGCGCGCGTTGTACGCTTTCATCAGCTGAGCCTGCGCAACGCCGGGCTTGCCGTAACAGGCCATGCTTTGTTCCCAGCAGGCGATGGCGGCGTCCAGTTCCTGTTGTTGCTGATACTGTTTTCCCAGCTCGTTGAGCGCTTTGGCCGATTCCTGCGGTGGCAGCTGCTGCGCTAAAATTTGCTCAATGCGTGTATCCATCTCTGAAAATCCTCAGGTTCGCTTAGTGGAAGAAGTTGAGAATATGGCCGAACACCAGCCCGACGCTGATAACGTCCGAGTCACTGAACGTCACGTTCGAGAACCCGAATTTGCCGAGCAGTGGTAACAACAGCGCCGGTAGTAAGGTGATAAACAGCCCGTGGAAGATGCCGCCGATAATCGCGCCGCGACGCCCGCCCACGGCGTTACCAAAGATCCCCGCCGTACCGCCTGCGAAGAAGTTGGTCAACATGCCCGGTAAAATCATCGCAAGCCCCAGGCTCGGGAACAGGAACATGCCGATGACGGAGCCGATAGTGGTGGAAATAAACCCGATGATGACTGCGTTCGGGGCATAGGGGAACAGCACCGGGCAATCGAGCGCCGGAATGGCGTTCGGAACGATGCGCAGGGCGATCCCGCGGAAGGCGGGGACGATTTCAGCCAGCAGCAGGCGGACACCGGAAAGCAGCACATACACGCCCACGACAAACTGTACTGATTGCAGGAAGGCGTAGACCAGATAGTTGACGCCATTAGAGAACGGTGCGACCACGTCCGGACCGGCGGCGATAGCGGGGATGAGATAAATCGGGATCATCACCACCATCATCGACAGATAGGTATCCTGCAGGAACGAGAAGGCTTGCGGTAGCTCGAAATCTTCGGTGCTTTTGCTGACGTCACCGGTGACTTTCGCCACCCCAGCCTGCACGATATAGCCAATTGTGCAGAAATGGCCGAGCGCAAAGTCATCCGAACCGGTAATTTTGCGCACAATCGGCTGTGCCAGTACTGGCATCCCCACCGCCATCACACCGGCGATCACGCCGCCGGTAATGATCAGCTCCGCACCGCGCAGCCCACCCATATAGCCGATGACCGAGCAAACGGTCGCCATCCATAAGGAAGCCTGACCGGTCAGGAAGATATATTTAAAGCGCGTCAGGCGGGCTATCAGAATATTGACGATAAACGCCAGCACCATAATTAATGCGGTTTCTCGCCCAAGTGTTTGTTGGGCTATTCCGGCAATCGACCCGACATCAGTCACGACACCGCGCATATTAAAGCCTTTCTGGAATATTTCACCCAGAAAGGTCAGTGCATTCACAATAATTCCTGCGCCGGAAAGTAAGACTAAAAATCCCAGCAATGTTTTTAATGTGCCGGTGATAATTTGTCCGGGGCTTTTTTTCAATGCGATCAAACCGATCATCGCAATCAGCGATATTAATATTGATGCCTGGCCTAATACATCATTAACAATAAAGTGAAGGAAAGACATAAGCGTCCCCTGTAGTAGAGATGTAGAGTTGTTCTATTGGATAATTGTATTTTTATTATTGGACGGCAAGAAGACCCATTTCCTGAAGTACCGGCGTCAGCTTGGTTTTAATCTCATTCTTATCCACCAGTCGTTTGAGATAAATAATATTGGCTTTGATGGTGTAATGCTGGAACTGTGAGCGAAAATTTTCACCGGTCATAATAATATCGGCACGGGTGGAGGTAGCGCTGGAGATATCACAGTGTGATAAATCCGCTTCGACGCCTAAATCTTTTAAGGCGGCTTCGATACTCATTTCACAGGCGAAGCTGCTGCCCAGGCCTGCGCCGCACACAGCTAAAATCGATAATCTTTTCATGAGAATTCCTTACGCATTTTGTAGGTGATGAATAACGAGTTATGTTCATATCTCTTCACTTCACGTCTAAAACTGTCGGATGATCTCTAATGCTTCCTGCTTGTTATTACTCTCTTTTAATTTTTTCCCCGCCTCGTCATCGCAGAACAGATGAGAAAGACTGGCGATCATTTCAATGTGCGAGTGGCTGTCAACGGCGGCCAGAGCGAAAATAACGTAAACCGGATCGTTATCTTCACTGCCGAACTCGACGCCTTCTGAAACAATTACCAGCGATAGCGCCGTTCTGATAACTCCTTCTTCCGGCCGGGCGTGAGGCATCGCAATACCTTCGCCCAATACATAATAAGGACCGATTTCCCGATGCATGTCATATATCGCCTGCAGATAACGGCTTTCTGCCGCACCGGAATCAATTAACGGCTGCACCGCTAATGCCACGGCACTTTTCCAGTCATCAGTTTTCGGAATTATCTGGGTATTATTTTCGTTGATCCAGTCGCTTAACATATTACCTCATCATATGAATAGGGCCTTTTCTCAGTATGATATTTAAATTAAATAAAAACTGTGATCTGTCCAACCCTGTTTGCTATTAATTAAACTTTCATTTATCAAAGATAAGAATGTAAAACGATGTGTCGTAATAAATGAGTGAGCCAAAAAACACACATCCGTCTGTTTCTTTGTTCAGTAACGTAATCTCTCCCCGTTTAATTTATTGCGTTTGTGTATGGAATGAATTCATTATCCATTCATGAATAACAACAATATTTACAGGCCTATTTTCATCGATATTATTCTGATCGAGAGAATATACCGGCCCAAGCGCCATGGGCAGCGCATTTCCTGCAAGAATTTTTAATTCGGGAATATATTCTGCCCCGACATGTCCCGGTAACCGTTCGGCCAGCCGTGAAGAAAAACGGTCAGCCACGCGTTCTGCATCAATCTTGCACCAGATTTCCACCAACTGCGTCACGCCCGCCTGTTGCAGATATCCCTGCAAAACGTCTTTTGGCTGGAAACCGAACCAGGCATCGACAATAAAGGTGCTGCCCTGTGGCGCTGTGGCGATGATATCCCAAATCACCTGATAGCTGGCCTGACCCAGCACGCGGTTAAACGGGCGATCGACATTTTGCAGCCGCTGAAGAAACGGATTTTTGATGCCATCCAGCGACAGTTGCAGCCAGCCGCTGCGTTCAGAAAGCTCAACGGCGAGCCGGCTTTTGCCCGATGCGGGGATCCCGTTGACCAGGACAACGCGTTTTCCGGCAAAGCCATTTCGTGAGGCGCTTCTGTGTTCAGACATGTTCCACCTGTTCAGTTTGGTTGTGCGCCGGTGCGCGGAAATACTGTTGGATAACGGCCTGAAGTTCGTTCAGACGCGGCACGGCGAGCGATTCCAGTCGGGATTTGGTCGCGCTGCGGTCAAGCGAAATGCAGTCTTTCCACAGTGAACGCCCGGCGATGACGCCCGATGCCCCTTCGCTCATTGCGTCAGCCACTTGCTTGAGGAAAGTCGTGTGATCAACGCCCGCTGACAGCACCGCCCACGGCACGTCGCCCGCCAGCGTGGTGATATCTGCACAAGCCTGTCTGGAGCCAGGATAAGGCAGTTTCAGCACTTTCGCGCCGCATTCCAGACAAATCTTCGTCCCACCATAAATCAGTGACGGGACTTTTTCCTTATATTCTTCCTCGGTTTCGTTATCGAGTTTGTAGGTCAGGAACTCCACCACCAACAGCAGGTCTTCGCGGGCAAAATCGTCGATGCACTGACGCAGGATTTCAATGTTATGGCGGTTGGCGGCTTCCTGATCGCCGCGCAAATACACCATGATTTTTCCGCCGGTCGCGCCCAACTCACGGACACGTCGCGCATCCACATTGGCAACCAGCCGTGACAGACGGTAGCCTTCCGGCGAGTTATCCCAGCCCGACGCATCCAGGCCGATCAGCAGGGCGGTGTCGCGGGCAATAATGCCGTCGTCCACCAGTTGCGGCACGGCACACACCGGATCAACCAGCACACACGAGGCTTTGCTGGCGAGATATTGGGTGATGTCCGCTTTAATAAGGCCGAGTTCGTGTTCTGAAATCGCGGATTGTTGCTGAGGGTCGCTGGCCAGCAGGCTGCGCATGGCACCGCGCTGGTCACAGGCGATCACCAGCATCGCGCCATTTTTCCCACAAATCTGCTGATAGCTGCGTAATTCTGAAGTAGACATTTTTGACATGGAACTCTCCTTTGCGTGAAATTTATTACAGATTAAAAAATCTCGATTACACTGGACGTTCTGTCTTAACCCCGGACCAAATAGGGGTGGAAAATCGCGTAACACGCCGTTTTACAAGGGTTGAAGCCCGATCCGGCACATTGCATTTTTACAGGTGTTGCGCAATAATTCCTCAATCGACGATTTGAGTGTAATTCATTACTGAAAGGAATTTCAAGCTGAAAGAGCCAATTTTGCAAGATATTGCAGCAACCCGTGCCATGATGCATTTAGTGGCGAAGCTGCACTACGAGTCTGATATGTCTCAGGTGGAGATTGCTCGCAAGCTGGATGTCTCAACGGCCACCATCTCAAGATTGCTCAATAAGGCCCGTGCGGCGGGCATTGTGCGCATCGAAGTCGTGGGATTATCTTCGCCGGAAGACATGACGTCAGATTTGGTCAAACGTCTCGGATTAAAGCAGGCCTACGTGGTCGATGCGCCGCCGGGAAATGTGCTGGGTGCGCTGGCGACCCCGCTGGCATCACTGTTGCAGGATGCCGGATTGGGGGCGGGTTCGGTGTTGGGCATTGGCTGGGGAAGGGCGGTGCGGGAAGTGACGCTGGCCGGGATGCCGCGATTGCCGGGTATCATGACCGTGGCGCTGAACGGCGGGATGCAACAGTCTGCGCCTCATTTCCAGATCACCGAGTTTGTGCGCCGGGCGGCGGAACAGATGGAAGGAACGCCATATTTCTTACATGCGCCCTATCTTTCTTCGGCGCCGCTGCGCGATGCCTTTCTCGCCGATCGCAGCGTGCAGGAAATTATTTCGCTGTGGGATCGGCTCGATGCGGCGATTGTCGGCATCGGTCTGACGCACACGCCAAAGCCGAGTGAATCCACTACCGCCACGCCGGGCGAGCAGGCACTGAGCGATGCGGCGGGCGATGTTTTGCGCCATTACTTCACCGAGTCCGGCGAGTTGCTGCACTGGGAAGGTGAGGAGCGGATGATTGCCGCATCCGTCGAGCAGTTGCGTAAAACACCGCTGACCATTGGCGTCGCCGCCACGCCAGAAAAAGCTGCCGGGATTATCGGCGCGGTGCGATCGGGTATGATCAATTCCTTAGTGACGGATGTGAACACCGCGCAGGCAATTCTGGATAAACTGCCGGTGGCATAACACTCCGCAGACTGGCATTGAAACCAGGGCATTCCCGCGACCGGGCGTGCCTTTTTTTCGCCGTTTTCCGGCGAGAAATCCTGTTAAAAAATTCTGGGCAAGTTGCCCAATTCTTTCCGCTATCTGCCGTTTCCCTCCTGCCGTATTGTGATTTCCAGCAGCACGAACATCACCTGCAAACACAACAATACACTCTGAGAGGAAATGAAAATGTCTAAATTCGACCTGCTTGACCCACAGAACTCCGCACTGATTTTCATCGACCATCAGCCACAAATGTCTTTCGGCGTCGCGAATATCGATCGCCAGCAGCTTAAAAATAACACCGTCGCCCTCGCCAAGGCCGGCAAAGTTTTTAACGTGCCGGTGATTTATACCTCGGTGGAAACAGAAAGTTTCAGCGGTTATATCTGGCCGGAGCTGCTGGCGGTTCACCCTGATGTGAAGCCGATTGAACGCACGTCGATGAACTCCTGGGAAGATGCAGGGTTTGTGAAGGCGGTGAAAGCCACTGGCCGTAAAAAGCTGATTATCTCTGCGCTGTGGACCGAAGTCTGTCTGACATTCCCGGCTCTGATGGCGATGAAAGAAGGCTATGAAGTGTATGTGGTGACGGATACGTCCGGCGGTACCAGCGTCGATGCGCACGAACGTTCCATCGACCGCATGGTGCAGGCCGGTGCAATCCCGGTTACCTGGCAGCAGGTTCTGCTGGAATATCAGCGCGACTGGTCACGTAAAGAGACTTACGACGCCGTGATGGATCTGGTCCGCGAACACAGCGGCGCTTACGGGATGGGCGTGGATTATGCCTACACGATGGTGCACAAAGCGCCGCAGCGTAAAGCCTGATAGCGAAAAAGTAGCCCGGCAAAAGCCGGGTTTTTTAATAACAATAATATATGTATATCATTGTCTTACTATTAATTGTGAGTAACTTCACTACGATAGATAGCGCCGATCCCCGCAATATTCTGCAAGTTTTCCCGCCACCACATCGCGGCATTGCCGGTCGCATTTTCATTCCACGCCATAAATGCCTGATCGAGACGGGTTTGGGTATCCAGGCATCGCTCAACCAGCGCACCGCTGTCAATATGGGGCGCGGCCAGATAACGCGGCAGAAAACCACATCCCAGACCGGCGATTTGCGCCTGAACTTTGGCGTTAAAATCATGAACGCCAAGCGTATGTTGCTCATCGAGCACGCGTAAATCTGCGCCCGCACGGTGGCGTGAAGTATCGTGAACCACCACTGCGCGATGCTGGCGGATTTGTTCACGCAGCAGCGGTTCCGGCAGCGAGGCCAGCGGATGATGGGGGGCGATAACGAATACGTATTCCAGCCAGCCTATCGACCGGTACTCAATGCCGCTGCGCGTGACCGGTTCCTGCACTGCACCAAACACAATATCCGCCTCGCCATAGCTGAGTGCTTCCCAGCAACCGGCAAGAACGTCCTGACGGAACAGTAATTGCGTGTGCTGATGTTCGGCATAAAAGCGTTCGATGACTGGCGTCAGAAGCGAGAAGGGCACGGAGGCATCAACGCTGATGTTCAGTTTGCTTTCCCAGCCGCTCTCGACGTATTGCGCCTGTTGTTCCAGCTCGCTGACGGCGCGCAATAATACGCGGCCTTTTTCCAGCATCAGGCGGCCAGTGGGCGTGAATGTTGCGCGATGCCCCGAGCGGTCGAGCAGTTTGATGTTCAGATCGCTTTCCATTTTCTGCACGGTATAGCTCAGCGCTGACGCGGTTTTAAACAGTCTGGCCGCCGCGGCAGCAAACGTACCGTGACGATCCAGTGCATCGAGGATCAGCAGCGCTTCAAGGCTTAGTCGCATTATTTGTCTCCGGGCAGGGATGAATGACCAATAAAATTATTCCTAATATCAAAGGGAATAGAAAATTTTACACGTCATTTATTTCGCAGAGGTTGCGAGCTGTATAAACAGACAGTATTATTTATCGAATATTTTTTATACGTTTTTATCAGTCAACAGCAGGTCAGCTAATTTGTGGAATCCCGAGAAAGAGCTTTTCACCGAGCTTTATCAGTATCCTGAACATCTTCGTCATATTTTAGAGAACCTGCCAGGCAGCAGCGGAGTGTATATTTTCTATGGTGACGACCAGACATTCCCGCTGTATATCGGTAAAAGCGTGAATATCCGCAGCCGCGTGATGTCGCATTTCCGCAATCCTGCAGAGGCAAAATTGCTGCATATGACGCGCGACATCGATTATGTCCAGACCATCGGCGAAGTCGGCGCGTTACTGCTGGAATCTGATCTGATCAAATCGCGGCGTCCGCTTTTTAATAAACGGCTACGTACCGCCCGCAAACTTTGCTCCATACGGCTTCAGGGTTTTACCGCCAATATTGTGTTCAGCAACGAAGTGGATTTCTCCCACAGCGAAGACCTTTTCGGGTTGTTCAAAACCAAAATGTCTGCGGTGGAGAAAATCAGGGATATCGCCGATCAGGAGAAACTCTGTTATGGCGCGCTGGGGCTGGAAAAACTGACAAAAAACCGCGCGTGTTTCCGGTTCTCTCTCGGTAAATGCGCCGGCGTCTGTTGCGGAAAAGAAACGCCTGAGGCACATTTTGAACGCCTTAAAAATGCGCTCAGCGCCCTGAAAATCCGCAGCTGGCCCTATCCCGGTCGTATCGCCATCGCTGAAGAAGCGGATGGGCAGACGGATTATCACGTCATCAATCATTGGTTCTATCTGGGGACAGTAAAAACCCTGGAAGCGGCGCAGGAATTTGATCTCGCCGTACCGCACTTTGACCGTGACAGTTATAAAATTCTCTGCAAGCCGATGTTCGCGGCGGATAGCCCGAAAATTATTTTACTGGATTAAAGAAGCAATAATGAAAACGAGTGAGTAATTAACTCACTCGTGAAAAGCGGGGCTTTGTTGAATAAATCGAGTTTAGATAAAACTACCCCATCTCAATCATTATCTCAGGCAATCCGCACACTTTTTGGCATCCCTGCACGCGTCATGTTGTTTAAGGCACGGATCATGGCCATAGCCTCGTCAACCTGCGCATCGTAGTCACGCAGCGTTAGATGCCCACCGAACAGTTGTTTAATCCGGCACATCGCCGCCCAGTAACCCGCCCGGGTTCGCGGCGGGATAAGCGCCTTGATTTTTTTTCGCCGCAGCTCGTCATGGCAAAGTTTTGTGTCATATGCGCCATCGGCAGAAGCGACCTTAACTTTCCGATGGGTCTCCCGGACAGTCGGTCTTTCAGTCATATCTTATAACACAGAGGAAATTTTGGTTAAGTCCTGCCCGGAGTATGATGAGCGCATTAACAGTTAAAAAAAGTAAGGACTTTTTCCAGGATGGATATTCGTGCACAGCTAATGAGAATTGCGGCCGCCTCTGAGCAGGCCACTTCCACTCCATCAGGTTGCAAGGCCTGCCAGCGCACCGGGATACCGGTGTTTCCTCTGCGTGTTGCCGCTGTTCCAAAAGCGATGGTGAGAACCGACTGGCAGCCATCGGTGCCGGAACAGGCTGCACCGCTGTCCGGAAAGGTATTCAAATACGCCCTGCGCACCCTGCGGATGGGCTATCTGTATGTGTTGCTCGATAAATCTGTCTGGCAGGCTTATGAGGTGACGGCCACCGGCTGTATGCGGCAGTTTAACCCGTATGAAATGCCGGAAGGGGAAACCGTCAGCCCGCTGTCAGAGGCTTGCCGGACGGCGGGGCATGATGTCATCACCAGCTTCATTAACCTCGATGACAAGCGTTACCGCGAGGCCTGGCTGGCATTCAGCTCCGATCCGTGGACGGAGGAGGTACTGGAGGAATATAAAAATGCCCTGCGTCCGGACAGCCGCTTCACCAAAATTTCGATTTCAGCCCTGAAAAACAGCCCACACAGCATTCCGGATGCGCTGCCACTTGATCCGGATCTGTCCTCCCTGAAAGCGAATGTGGCGGAGTTTGCGACGACGTTTTTCCCGGATACCGCCCGTCTCGGGGAGAAGATTGAAGGCAGCGTCCACGGTTTTTATCCGCGAATGAACAAAGACAAACAGTCGCTGATGGGGAAGCATATCTCTGCCATGCGTCAGCAGTATCAGTGCAACATTGTGGCACTGGCACTCCATGACAGCGTGGGTGTGGTGCAGGAGCTCAACAACAGCGCGATGCAAATCCTGGAGGCCTGCCAGGAATACCTTGAGCAGCCAGGTGTCTTCCACAAACACATGATTTCAGAAGCCATCAGCCAGTATATCGACAACATAAGAACGGCCGTGGTGAACAATCCTGTGTATACATCAGGCGGCCCTGGTATTGGCGGCGGCTACCCACAGAAAGTTTCCCCGGAAGTGACGCTTGCACAGCGCACACAGCGTTTACGGGAAAACTACAACGAACCCGACAGAGCTGCGTTTGCACGTGAATTTGAACAGCGTTTTTCCACTCCCCGTGAACGGCTGGCAGCCATTGATAAAGATCTCGCTGCCTGGTATCAGGCGCTGGGCTGGCTGAACACTATCAGGCATGACTATGCCCCGGAAGCGTGCGGGCTGAGCGGGGTGTTGAGCTGGGCTGCGCAGATGCGCACCCTGGGGGCCTGTGTGCAGGGGGGCATACTGGGTGATGCCACAAAGTCGGTCTGGGCTCAGTGGCTGAAAACGGTGAACTCGCCGGCGTATCTTGGCTTTACGGGGATAGATACCAGCCAGTTGGAAGCCATCTTCAACTTCGGGAACTACAAAACCATACTGACCTCGGATGAATTCGGACAGGCACTGAAAAGTGCGGCTATTCAGCGGAGCTGGGCGGTCCGGATACTGGCGGTCAGTGGCGCGGTTAGCCTGCTGGGAAAAGCGCTGGAAGAGGCCCCCCGCAAGGGCTTTATGTGGATGATGCAGGCGGCGATGCTGACCGCCGGTGAATCGGTGGTAGTGCTGAAGTATCAGACGACCTTCCGGGCGTTGCAAAAGCACCTTCGTCATTCTGCTGCCCTGCGGCAGGCGATGATGAGAAACGGCCACGCGCTCAGTGCCAGCGGCGGAAATGTGTCAGTGATTGATGACATCATGAAGATGCGTGGTAAAGGGATAGATATTCCTCTGGAGGTGGAGTTCAGTGTGCCGGGTACGCTGGCGAAACTGAAAAACGCGCTGCCAGGGAGCGTGGATATTCCGCTGAACAATCCGGGTGTGCTGGATACGCTGAACGACGTATATTTGTCCGATCTGTCGCTGGCAGAAAAAGGCTCCAACGGACCGGTGGTGAGGGCGAGCTACGCACAGATAGCAAAATACGGCGAGCAGAGCCGCCGTCTGATCAGCGGCGATGGGGTGGGGCTGGTGATGGGGGCTGCGCTCATGGGTATGCAGATAGCCCTGTGGGGTAAACTGGCCGAACGCCTGCATAACTCGGTGGGCACGGATGTGGTCGCTGATATGAGCATTAACACCCTGCTGCTGGTTGAAGGGTTCTCGGAGCTGTCAGGGTTTGCGTACAAGCTGGCGACGAAGAAGAACTGGGTGGTACTGAGTGCGGCCGAGCAGGTGCCGGTTCCCGTCCGCTTTGGGGCTGTGCTGGGCGGTATTGCGGGGATTATTGATGGTATCAGGCAGTTATCTCATATATTGGATGATTATAATTCAGGAGACACAGGCGCAGCCGGAGCTGATTTAATGGCAGGCTCTTTCATGATAGCGGGTGGTGCTATAAGCGTAATCTGGGGGGCTAAGGGCGTTTTTGCCCTAACCAGCACAGCAGGAACAGGCTTTCTGGGGCTGGGGCCAGCCGGGTGGGCTGCCATACTGCTGATAACCGGGGCGATGCTGGCCTATGAAGCCAGTGAACTTCGCAGTACGGCATTTGAAATCTGGCTGCGGCGTACCTGTTTTGGCATTGATCACAAGCGGCAGCTTAAAGACATCGTGTGGCATGCCAACAGCATGACCGACCTGGCGGCAGCCATGGTGGACTACCGGGCGATAGTCAGCGGGATGGTGGCAGACGTGGCCTTTGCCTCCGCTTTCAGTCCTACAGGGCGTGCAACTATTGACGGCGTGACGTATGAGCGGGTGGATTTGCAGGTCAGTCTGCCAGGCTGGGTGGCGGACGGAGGCGGCTGGGCGGTGAGTCTTCACCGTGCCGGTGACGAGAAAGTGCTGTTTTCCCAGTCGGCCGGTGCACCAGGGCTTGACGACCATTATGAAGCTGTCGGGCCTTCCGGCTATTACACCTACAGCCTGACGGTTGATGGGGAGGAAGTGGAGGACGGCGGGAAAACGAAGACGGTGAACAGCCTGAATCTGATGGTCAGCGTCTGGGCGGAGCAAAGCCGTACGGCAGAAGTGATCCTGGAAGCGAACTACTGGCCGGATAACACGGATGCGAATTATCAGATGGGCCTGACGGTCAACAAACAGGGATGATGAGATGAAACGACAGTCAAAGCTCAGTATACCGGTACAATACTGGGATGAAGATTTACCCAAGCAGGCAGAGGATCAGAAAGCAGCGCCACAGCTTATCCGGGTGAATGAAATCAATGACGTGTGGATGGAAATTCCGCGCTATGAAAATGTCATGTGGGCGGCAATTTGGTTTTGTGCTTTTTTGCTGATGATTCCTCTAATTATGAGTATGACGTTTTTTCAATTACCGGGGATGACTTCTGAACTTCCATTTATGTTTGCTCTTATATTTGCTGTTTTTGTTTTCTTATCGTTCTTAGTTTATTGCTTCAGGACTGTGTTATTTGAACCCCGAGGCGCACCGGTACGCTTTAACCGTAAACGGCAGAAAGTTTATGTCTACGAATACCAGAAAAGCCTCTGGCCATGGAAACGCTGGCCGGTGGTGATTAAGGTATTTGACTGGGCAGACATCCAGGGGGAACGGGTACAGATGGCAGGTCATGCCGACTGGGGTCACCGTGTGTACTGTGCCGTCTGCAAACCGGGAACGTATGAGGTGATCGACCGGTTTATCCTGACCTGGACGGTGGGTAACCTTCACGATGCCTATGGTTTATGGAGCCACTGCTGTCATTACATGGAGAAAAAGCCGGTACCGACAGCGCCGCTGGAGACAGAAAAACCACGGAGCTGGACACCATTCCAGACGATCCATTGGCCGGAAGCCATAGACCGGGGATCCACGACCGCGCCAGAGTGACTCAAATTACTGGCCAGATAACACCGATGCGAATTATCAGATGGGCCTGACGGTCAGCAAACAGGGATGATGAGATGAAACGACAGTCAAAGCTTTCTAAACCGGTACAATACTGGGATGAAGATTTACCCAAGTTAGTGGAAGATCAGAAAACTCTGCCACAGCTTATCCGGGTGAATGAAATCAATGACGTGTGGATGGAAATTCCGCGCTATGTCAATTACGGATGGGGAGCCCAATGGTTTGGGGCTTCTATTTCTCTGTTTTCTTTTGGTTTTATCCTCATCCTTTTTGTAAAAACTGACATGTTTTCAGATTTGCTATTTTGTATTTTTAATTCGCTGATACTTTTTTCATTTTTTACTCTTGTTATGCGATTTGTTAGGTCGGTTCTGTTCGAACCCCGAGGCGCACCGGTACGCTTTAACCGTAAACGGCAGAAAGTTTATGTCTACGAATACCAGAAAAAGATCTGGCCATGGAAACGCTGGCCGGTGGTGATTAAGGTATTTGACTGGGCAGACATCCAGGGGGAACGGGTACAGATGGCAGGGCATGCCGACTGGGGTCACCGTGTGTACTGTGCCGTCTGCAAACCGGGAACGTATGAGGTGATCGACCGGTTTATCCTGACCTGGACGGTGGGTAACCTTCACGATGCCTATGGTTTATGGAGCCACTGCTGTCATTACATGGAGAAAAAGCCGGTACCGACAGCGCCGCTGGAGACAGAAAAACCACGGAGCTGGACACCATTCCAGACGATCCATTGGCCGGAAGCCATAGACCGGGGATCCACGACCGCGCCAGAGTGACTCAAATTACTGGCCAGATAACACCGATGCGAATTATCAGATGGGCCTGACGGTCAGCAAACAGGGATGATGAGATGAAACGACAGTCAAAGCTTTCTAAACCGGTACAATACTGGGATGAAGATTTACCCAAGTTAGTGGAAGATCAGAAAACTCTGCCACAGCTTATCCGGGTGAATGAAATCAATGACGTGTGGATGGAAATTCCGCGCTATGTCAATTACGGATGGGGAGCCCAATGGTTTGGGGCTTCTATTTCTCTGTTTTGTCTTTGTTTTTTCATCTTTACATCTAACTTTATTGCAGAATCATTTTCTGATATATCCACTTTTATTTACAACTTTTTGTTACTGCTTCCTCTCATTTACTTTGTTATTAGATTTATTAGATCCGTTTTATTCGAACCCCGAGGCGCACCGGTACGCTTTAACCGTAAACGGCAGAAAGTTTATGTCTACGAATACCAGAAAAGCCTCTGGCCATGGAAATGCCAGCCAGCGTTGTCAGTGGCTGCGAGCGAAAGCTACCCGGAAGTTCAGTGCGGTCAGTTACCGCGCTCATGTTCTGCCGGTGTCGGAGAATCTGCTGAAACAGGATTTTTACGCCAGCGAACCGAACCAGAAATGGGCAGGAGACATCACATACTTGCGTACCGATGTACCTGGCGGTGGTCATCGACCTGTGGTCGCGTGCTGTAATTGGCGGGTCGATGTCACCGCGTATGACGGCACAGCTTACGTGTGATGCATTGCAAATGGCGCTCTGGCGGCGTAAACGCCCGGTGTCATTGTTCACACGGATCGGGGTGAACAATACTGTTCATCGGATTATCAGACCTTACTGAAACGCCATAATCTGCGCGGAAGCATGAGCGCAAAAGGCTGCTGTTATGACAATGCCTGCGTGGAAAGCTTCTTTCACTCGCTGAAGGTGGAATGTATTCACGGAGAACGCCTTGCCAGCCGGGAAATAATGCGGACGACGGTGTTTAATTATATCGGGTGCGATTACAATCGCTGGCGTCGCCACAGTGCCTGCGGCGGACTCAGCCCGGAACAATTTGAAAACCAGACCCTCGCTTAATTCAGTAGATAGGTTACTTAACTTAACTGAGAATTACTTTGTTAGTACTCATCAGCAGAGATGACAAGTCTGCTTCTGCAGGAGGGTGTCCTAAAAATAAGAAAAAACACGTAAAAAAAGGAATAAAAAAACTGGCTTGTTACGGCCAGTTTTCCAGAGTTCAAAAGGTGTAGGTAGGGTTTTCCTACATTAACGCATGGTCACAAACTCTTCCGCGCCGGTCGGATGGATAGCAACCGTGTTGTCGAAATCTTTCTTGGTAGCGCCCATTTTCAGTGCGACCGCAAAGCCCTGCAACATTTCGTCCATGCCATATCCGATACCGTGGATGCCGACGATTTTCTCGTCTTTACCGACACACACCAGTTTCATGCGGCACGGCTGACGGTGCTGCGTGACGGCGGTATACATAGCGGT
Source organism: Enterobacteriaceae bacterium Kacie_13 (assembly GCA_013457415.1). NCBI lineage: Bacteria > Pseudomonadati > Pseudomonadota > Gammaproteobacteria > Enterobacterales > Enterobacteriaceae > Enterobacteriaceae bacterium Kacie_13. Next base: position 4,452,778 of record CP045665.1, on the reverse strand, counting down.
GAACTGCGATTTGTAGACTTTCACATTATCTTCGCCGAACTGTTCGATGGCCTGCGGTTCTGTCAGGCCGACCGTGCCGATTGGCGGATGGCTGAAGACCACAGTGGCGATGTTGCTGTAATCGAGATGCTCGTCCGGCTTGTTGTTGAACAGGCGCTCGGAAAGACGACGACCGGCCGCAACGGCCACTGGCGTCAGTTCTACCGCGCCGGTGTTATCGCCCACTGCGTAAATACCTTTTACGCTGGTATTTTGGAATTTATCGACGACGATGTACCCTTTTTCATTGGTTTTCACGCCGGTCGCTTTCAGGTTGAAGTTGTCGGTTTCCGGTTCGCGGCCAATTGCCCAGACCAGGCTGTCGACTTCAAATTCTTTGCCATTTTCCAGCTTCAGCGTCAGGCTGCCGTCGGCATTTTTCACCACTTCCTTCGGAATGGATTCTTTATGCAGCGCCGGGCCTTCGGCTTCCATCACTTCCACCAGCGTATCAACCATTAGCGGATCGAAGGTACGCAGCGGCGCATGTTTACGTACGAAAAGGTGAGTTTCTGCACCCAGACCGTTCATCACCCCGGCGATTTCTACTGCGATGTAACCTGCACCAACGACTGCCACACGCTTTGGCATTTCGGTCAGATCAAAGAATCCGTCGGAGTCGATGCCGTATTCAGCACCAGGAATGTCTGGATGGCTCGGGCGACCGCCGGTGGCGATCAGGATGTGATCGGCGGTGATCTTCTCGCCGTTCACTTCAACAGTATGATCGTCAACAAAACGCGCGAAGCCTTTGATCACATCAACGTTATTTTTGCCCAGCACGTTGTCGTATGAGGTGTGGATACGGTCGATGTACGCGGTGCGGTTGGCGACCAGCGTTTTCCAGTTGAAGCTGTTTACGGTGGTATCAAAACCGTAATCCGGGCCGTAGTTGCGGATCGCTTCGGCGATCTGCGCGGCGTGCCACATTACTTTTTTCGGGACACAACCCACGTTGACGCATGTGCCGCCCAGCTCTTTAGCTTCGATCAGCGCGCATTTTTTCCCATACATGGCTGCACGGTTGATTGATGCGATACCGCCGCTGCCGCCGCCAATTGCCAGATAGTCATAATGTTTGGTCATCGGATTTTCCATGAATTGTGAAGAATGAAGAACGCCATACCGGCGTCGCTAATCTAAATAATTGCCCAAGAGTTTAGCTGGTTGTGGAAAAGATTGGATCAATGATTGCGATAGGTTTGATAGCCGAAGCCTTTGAAAACAGGCTCCGGCACAACAGAAGGGGAATTACTCAGGCACGACCCACTTGACCGTCGTGTGACCTGTACCGGAGGGCACCAGCACTTTGAGCAGCCACGGCAGCACGTTCTTCATTTGCTGCTCGAGCTTCCACGGCGGGTTGATGACAATCATGCCGGAAGCCGTCATCCCACGCTGATCGCTGTCCGGGCGCACGCCCAATTCGATTTGCAGGATACGGCGGATGCCGGTGGCTTCCAGATCGCGCAGCATTTTTTTGATCTGCTGACGCATGACTACCGGATACCACAGTGCGTAAGTGCCAGTGGCAAAACGCTTGTGGCCTTCCTGAATGCCTTTGACCACGTCCTGATAATCGGTTTTAAGTTCGTATGGCGGATCCATCAGGATAAAGCCACGGCGTGACAGTGGCGGCAACTGGGCTTTCAGCTGCTGATAACCATCGGCGCGCGAAACGCGGGTGCGGTCGTCTTTCTGGAACTCACTGCGCAGCAGCGGGAAATCGCTCGGGTGCAGTTCGGTCAGTTGCAGTTTGTCGTCTTCACGCAGCAGCTGACGGGCAATCAGCGGTGAACCAGGGTAATAACGCAGGTTCTCGTTGCGGTTGAAGTGGCCGACGACGGACATATAGGCCGCCAGTTCTTCAGGAATATCGTCACGCTGCCAGATGCGCGCGATACCTTCCAGATATTCGCCCGTGCGTTCGGCATGTTCGCCGCTCAGCTGGTAACGCCCGGCACCCGCGTGGGTGTCGAGATAAAGGAAAGGCTTATCTTTTTCTTTCAGAGACTCAATGATCAGGCTCTGAACAGTGTGTTTCAGTACGTCGGCATGGTTGCCTGCGTGAAAACTGTGGCGGTAACTCAGCATAACTTTATTGTTCCGGAGTGGCGTAATGCCGACAGTATAAACTGTTTACATCCTTCATACTTCACGTTGCAGATGCAATCTCACTTACCGACCCAGCTGTTCTTAATTTTGAATTTGTCTGCGCGGTTATAACTGATTGAGTAGTTGAAGGTTTTACCGTCTTCCAGTTTAGTGACGCCCGACACTTTCAGCATCGGCAGGCCATTTGCACACTCCAGCAGTCCTGAAAGTGTGTCGTCAAACAGCGAGGCTTCGATCACTGAGTTGTAAAATTTAATTTTCCGGCCGATTTTAGTCTCAATAAATTCATATAAAGAGGCATTCTGTAAAATGTACTCGGGAATAATGTCGATGACCGAGCAGGGAATATAGGAGTCTTCGACCAGTACTGGAATATTGTCCACTAGTCTGACGCGGCGGATAAAATGCACGTCGTCATTTTCATCAATATCCAGCTGGCCGGCTATATATTCATCTGCTTTGAGGGTCTTCAGACTGATTAAGCGACTGGAGACTTTTATGTGATCTTTAAATTCGCGTGAAAAACCGAGAATAGAATCGCTGGTGCCGTTATTGAGCAGATAGACGTTGTCTTTAATGACTTTGGTGACGTACATACCCTTGCCATGAATGCGCTCAATAAAGCCTTCCTGCTCCAGCATATGCATGGCTTTTTGCAGTGTTACGCGCGTCACTTCATAACGCAAGGCCAGTTCCCGCTCAGAAGGAATTTTGTCCCCGACCCGATATTCTTTACTGAGTATCGCCTGTTTCAGGCTGTTTTTAATATCAATATATCGGGCGACCATGGGAGTAACTTCTTCATGTTGTGGTGTATTTTCGAACAGTATAGACATTAGCACCGCCAACCGGAAGCCTCAACTTCCGGCCGGCAGGCGTTTTAGCTGAACCTGATCAGCGCCGGAGCGGGTTGTTCGAATGCCCGATGCAGAATTTCCATGGTGGTCATCACATCCGCGACAGGCACATACGGCGGTTCCCCCTGACATAACGTGGCATACACGGCATCGTAAACGCGGCCATAATCGCCGTTGCCCGCATCAACACGTTCGGTGAAGGTTTCCCCGTGTGCATCGAGGTATTTCAACACACCGTATTCCGTTTCCTGCCCAAAGTCTGATGTCCCCGGTAATTTCCCGGCTTTCAGACACGTTTCTTGCTGGTCAATATTTTGTTTAATAAAGGAACCTTTTTCCCCGTGAAGGATAAATTTCGGATAAGGCTGCATCACCAGATGGCTGCATTTAATAATGGCTTTTGTGTCGCCATAATATAGTTGCAGTTCAAATGTATCGTCAGGGTTAATTTTATTACGCACTGAACGTATGTCGTAATACACGAATTCGGGCCGACCGAACAGTGTGACAACCTGATCGATCAGATGAACGCCGAGCCCGTAAAACGCACCATGGGTATAATCTGCGGGTGCATCGGGCGCGTCAGAACGGAAATAATCGAAATGACTTTCAAACTCAACAATTTTACCCAGCACGCCGCTGCTGATAACTTTTTTTACGGCCAAAAAACAGCTGTCGAAGCGCCTGTTCTGATAAGGTGTCACTGTCAGTTTTTTTTCCGCCGCAAGCGTAAATAACGACTGCGCTTCTGCCAGTGTCCGAGTAAACGGCTTTTCGACAATGACATTTTTACCGTGCTCCAGGCACAGTTTGGCGTAGTCAAAATGGGTTTGCGGCGGCGTACACAGCGTCACCAGCGTAATGCTATCATCGAACAGAATATCGTTCAGATCGGATGTGAAGCGGATGCCCTGATAAGCCTCTTCTTTTTCAATGTCCGGATGACGAGTGATATCAAAAATGGTTTTAACCTGAAAAGTATCGCTTCGCTGCAAAACGTAGGGCAAATGGTAACGTGTCGCGCTTTTTCCGAATCCTACAAACGCACAGTTTATCTTCATGATATTTCCTTCTTCTGTGTTCTGCGTTTATGCATTGGCCTGCGCTGCTGCCGCAGGGATTGTTGCCTCTTCCTGTGCCAGCTGTTTCTTTTCCATCAGCCGGAAGAAAGGATAATAAATGATTGTCGAAATAATAATCATGACGCCTGACCAGATCGCCGCAGGGATATTCCCGCCGGTGGCAAAATACGCATTCAGGAACGGCGGCATCGTCCAGGGGATCTGCAATACAGGGCGGCCAATAATATTAAATGCCATCAGAAAATAAGACATCGTACACAGCAGCATGGGCGTGACGATTAACGGTAGCATCATCAGTGGATTAAACACCATCGGAACACCGAAAATGACCGGTTCATTTATACAAAATAGCGAGGGCGCAAAAGACATTCTGCCCAGCGATTTATAATAACGACTTTTCGACATCATCATCGCCAGGACCAGCCCCATGGTTGCGCCTGAACCGCCTGTGCAGATAAAGAAATTATAAAAGCCCTCGGCAAAAATATGCGGGATCGGCTGGTGGCTGAGATACGCCTGCGTATTTTCAACAATAAACTTGAGAAATATCGGTGCGGTAATACCAGAAAGTACGTTGGTGCCGTGAATGCCGCAGCACCAGAGCAACGAGATAAGAAACACCAGAATCAGCATGCCCGGCAGAGTGCCGAGCCCGATAACCAGCGGGCTGAGGATCAGCGTGAAAAACGCGTTAATATCAAAATGCAAAATCACCCGCACAAACCACACCAGCGCCAGGCAAACAATGGCGGGTATGACGCTGACAAAGGATTGCAGAACGGCAGGGGGTACATTGTCCGGCAGACGGATATAGATTTTATGTTCGATGAAAAAGCGGATGATATAGACGGTCAGAATCGAAAGAATAATGGCCGAAAATAACCCTGAAGCCCCGAGATTATCGACATTTAGGGTGTAATCATCATTCAACTGCGCCATCAGAAAAACGGCGACAGTAATAGCGCAGCAGGTCAGCCCGTCGAGCTTATAATGTTTCGCAAGATTATAACTGATGCCCATTGCCGAAATTAAACCGATGATCCCGAAGGTGACGAGAACCGGGGCATTCAGCGCCGTGCCAAACTGACCTAAATATTCAGTCCAGCCGGGGATCGGCAGGTTGGCGATAATCAGGAAAATACTGCCGGAGATAATAAACGGCAGCGTCAGTGTAATACCGTTACGCACCGCAACCAGAATAACGTTATCCCCGACTTTCACCAGACAGGGCACCAGCCGTGACTCTATGAATTTCATCATGATGTTATTTGCCTGTCATTGTTGATATTGCGGCAGGAAAGGCCGGTTAACCGCGAGGTATTCATCGAGAATTTTTTCCGCGATATCCACTGACGGGATCAGCGGATGCACCGAAAGCGCCATTAATGCCGTGGAATAATCGCCGGTGACGGCAGCTTCGATCGTGAGTTCTTCAAAGGCTTTGACGCTCTGGATCAGACCACGTATTTTCGCCGGTAAACGGCCATAGGCCAGCGGGTGCGCGCCCTGACTGTCAATCACCGCGTTCGTTTCAATCACGCTGTTTTCATCCAGATCGGGCGTTGCGCCGCGATTAAGCGTGTTGACGACGTGGATCTCCTGTTTGTTGTTAAAAATCGCGCTGATGATTGAACAGGCGGTATCGGAGTAATACGCGCCCCCACGGCTTTCCAGCTCTTTCGGTTTAGTATCCAGTAACGGGTTTTTATAGATTTCAAAAAGATGGCGTTCAATTTCCCGCGTCTGCTCTGCGCGCGTGCCGCGCATCTGGCTGTCCTCCACGCTGTGCGCCACCATTTCACGCTGCAGATAGAAATATTTCAGGTAGGAAAGGGGATACAGCCCGAGCGCGCGGATAAAAGCAGGCATTAATCCGGTATCGGGGATATTTTTCTGCTGATTCTGGCCATTGCCCTGGGCCAGTTTTTCAATGAATTCTGCCGTAACGTCGCGGCCTTTGACGGCGATCTGATCGGCAAAAATGAGGTGGTTCAGCCCCATTACGCGGGCATAAACGTCCTGACGACACACGTCATAAACCTTCGCGATATCCATCATCATGCTGTTCGCGCCGCTGCAAATACCCAGCGTTTTTATGCGCGAATATTTTTCAATGGCCTCAGTGACAATACCGGCCGGATTGGTGAAGTTGATCAGCCATGCATCTGGACAAAGCCTTTCCATATCGCGGCATAAATCTAACAGCACGGGGATGGTCCGCTGCGCTTTCATAAACCCGCCTGCGCCGGTGGTTTCCTGCCCGAGAACGCCGTATTTCAGCGGGATCGCCTCGTCGTGAATACGTGCTTCCTGCTGGCCGACGCGTAACTGCGTGGTGACGAAATCCGCATTGTGCAGTGCAGCTTCGCGATTGGTGGTCAGATGCACCGTCATGGGTATTCCAGCTTTTTTCACCATCCGTTGCACCAGCGCACCGACGATTTTCAGCTTCTCCTCACCGGCGGCGATATCGACCAGATAATAATCCGAGACAGGCATTTCATCGTAACGCCGGATAAAACCGTCGATAAGCTCCGGTGTGTAGCTTGAGCCTCCGCCTATCGTGACAATTTTGAGTGCTTTCATATCCGTTTATTCCCTTAATCGTAATGTAGTTAAGCTGGCGTATGCCAGATGAAAATAACAGGATTAACCCTGCTGTAAATGGGGTTTAACGGGCGGGTATGGGCAAAGATCAAAAATGCGAAGCAGGTCTAATTGCAGCCTGATGTCACGGACGGGACTCATTGAAAACATGAATGTCTGTGGCCGGCGGGCGAAATCGCCGCCACCCATTGATTTCCCCATCCCTTGACCGCATGTTAGAAGTTACGTCATCTTTAAGACGACCCGAATTCACGGTGTGGTGCGCCACAGGCGTATCACCCCCAACGCTATAACGAAGGACTGGCCCTATGACTGAACAGCAAAACGCGTCGAATCCGCTCTTAAAACCGTTCTCCCTGCCGCCTTTCTCTGCGATCCAACCTGAACATATTGTCCCTGCGATGAAGTCGGCGATCGAAGAAAGCCGTCAGACCATCGAACGTGTGGTCGCGCAAGGCGCGCCGTATACGTGGGAAAACCTGTGCCAACCGCTGGCGGAAAGCGACGATCGTTTGGGACGCATCTGGTCGCCGGTCGGTCATCTGAACGCGGTGAAAAACAGCCCGGAGCTGCGCGAAGCCTACGAGCAGTGCCTGCCGATTTTGTCTGAATTCAGTACCTGGGCGGGTCAGCACGCTGGTTTGTATCAGGCGTATTGCGATTTAAAAGCCAGCGAGCATTTTACTACGCTGTCCGTGGCGCAGAAAAAAGGCATCGATAACGCGCTGCGTGACTTCGAGCTTTCTGGCATTGGTTTGCCGATGGAAAAGCAGAAACGCTATGGCGAAATTTCTGCGCGTCTGTCTGAGCTGGGTTCGACCTACAGCAACAATGTGCTCGATGCCACGATGGGCTGGAGCAAGCTCATCACTGACGAAAATGATCTGAAAGGTTTACCGGAAAGCGCGCTGGCGGCGGCGAAAGCGCTGGCTGAATCCAAAGAGCAGGAAGGCTGGTTGCTGACGCTGGATATCCCGAGCTATCTGCCGGTCATCACCTACGGCGAAAACCGTGCGTTGCGTGAAGAAATGTACCGCGCATTCGGTACCCGCGCGTCCGATCAGGGCCCGAATGCCGGTAAATGGGATAACAGCGAAGTGATGGCTGAAATCCTGTCACTGCGTCACGAACTGGCGCAGCTGCTGGGCTTTGAATCTTACGCGGATATGTCGCTGGCCACCAAAATGGCCGAAAATCCTAAACAGGTGATCGACTTTCTGAGCGGTCTGGCGACCCGTGCGCGTCCGCAAGGTGAGCAGGAACTGGCTCAGTTGCGTGCGTTCGCCAAAGAGCATTACGGCGTCGATGAGATGGAAGCCTGGGATTTGCCGTTCTACGGCGAAAAACAGAAACAGCATCTGTTCTCTATTAATGACGAGCAACTGCGCCCGTATTTCCCGGAACAGCGTGCGCTGGAAGGGCTGTTCGAAGTGGTAAAACGTATTTACGGCATTAGCGCTAAAGAACGTAAAGATGTGGAAACCTGGCACAAAGACGTGCGGTTCTTCGATCTGTTTGATGAGACCGGCGAGTTGCGCGGCAGTTTCTATCTCGACCTGTACGCCCGCGAGCACAAACGCGGTGGGGCATGGATGAACGACTGCGTAGGCAGCATGCGTAAAGCCGACGGTGAGCTGCAAAAACCGGTCGCTTACCTGACCTGTAACTTCAATGGCCCGGTCGGCAATAAACCGGCGCTGTTCACCCACAATGAAGTTACCACGCTGTTCCATGAGTTCGGTCACGGCCTGCATCATATGCTGACCCGCATCGACACGCCGGGAGTCGCCGGTATTTCCGGTGTGCCTTGGGATGCCGTCGAGCTGCCGAGCCAGTTTATGGAAAACTGGTGCTGGGAGCCGGACGCGCTGGCATTCATCTCAGGGCATTTCGAAACCGGTGAACCGCTGCCAAAAGAGATGCTGGATAAAATGCTGGCGGCGAAGAACTATCAGGCGGCGCTGTTTATTCTGCGTCAGCTGGAGTTCGGCCTGTTCGATTTCCGTATGCATGCGGAATACGACCCGGCGAAAGGCGCACAGATCCTGCAAACCCTTGGTGAAATCAAGAAGCTGGTTGCCGTGGTGCCGTCACCGGGCTGGGGACGTTTCCCGCACGCGTTCAGCCATATTTTTGCCGGCGGTTATGCGGCCGGTTACTACAGTTATCTTTGGGCAGAGGTCCTGTCTGCCGACGCGTATTCCCGCTTCGAAGAGGAGGGGATTTTCAACCGCGAAACCGGTCAGTCATTCCTCGACAACATCCTTTCACGCGGGGGTTCCGAAGAGCCGATGGAGCTGTTCAAGCGCTTCCGCGGGCGTGAACCGCAGCTGGATGCTATGCTGCGCCATTACGGTATCAAAGGATAACCTCTGCCTGTGAGTGTGTGTTTACTGTGTGAAGAAGGCGCCGATGAAGGCGCCTTATCTGTTCTGGCGCAGCGCTGGAATCTGACGTCCGACCCCGACGCGGTGATGGCGCTGGTTCTTACGCCTGAACGTCTGGAATTACGCAAACGCGACGAGCCAAAACTCGGCGCGATTTTTGTCGATTTCGTCGGCGGCACCATGGCGCACCGTCGCAAATTCGGCGGCGGCCGCGGTGAAGCCGTGGCGAAAGCGGTGGGTGTTAAAGGGCGCTATCTGCCGGATGTGGTGGATGCGACGGCGGGACTGGGCCGCGATGCTTTTGTACTGGCGTCATTGGGCTGCAAAGTGCGGATGCTCGAGCGTAATCCGGTCGTTGCGGCGCTGCTCGACGACGGGCTGGCGCGCGGTTACCGCGATGCAGAAATCGGCCCATGGCTGCGTGAGCGCATGACGCTGCTGCACGCTTCCAGCCTGACGGCGCTGTCTGAGCTTTCGCCCAAACCGGAAGTGGTATATCTCGACCCGATGTATCCCCACAAACAGAAAAGTGCGCTGGTGAAGAAAGAGATGCGCGTATTTCAGGGGCTGGTCGGCCCGGATGACGATGCCGATGGATTGCTGGAACCGGCGCGTCGCTTAGCGACTAAGCGCATCGTGGTAAAACGTCCTGATTACGCACCACCGATGGCCGATATTCCCGCGCAAGCCGCCGTGGTGACCAAAAGCCATCGGTTTGATATTTATACGCCGCTGTAAATCCTGTTATTGCCCCCATAAAAAATGCCCGCCGGTTCTCACCTGCGGGCATTTTTACGTGAACGCCTTCGCGATTTACGCTTCTTCTTCCTCGTCACGCAGTGGGACGATCAGCATGTCGATATGAACGGTGTTGATCAGCTGGCGCGCGGAGGACATCAGTTTGCTCCAGAAATCCTGGTGATGGCCGCACAGCACTAAATCCACGCCGTATTTATTAATCGCATCAACCAAAACCTGTGCTAAATCACCGCTGCCGCTCAGGGTTTCTGAAATCGGATAACCTGCGTTTTGCGACAATTCATTCAGCGCGTGGTGAGTTTCTTCGGAAATACGTTTCTGCATGTCGCCCAGATTGACGTCGATAAGGCCGGTGTACAGGTCTGAATAGTTCACATCAACGTGGATCAGGGACACTTTAGCGTTGTAAGGGCGCGCCATGGAGACGGCTTTCTCAACTAAAACCTTGCTCTCCGGCGACAGGTCTACAGCAATGAGTATGTGTTTGTAAGCCATAAGAAAACTCCTTCCATAAGTCGGTTAACAGCAATATCAGCATCATGCGAAACTCATGCTTTTAGTATAGCGCTAAAATGGTGAGACAAATCAAGCATACAGATCCCATTTCCTTATCTGACAAAGCATAGATAGAAATAATATGAGCCAGCGTCCCCATTTCCAGATTCGTTTCCTACACTCAATGAATGCAGGGTTCTCCTGCTTTGGCAATTTTCTGTGATGTGAAAAGGGGCGGACCGCGTTGTGTCCGGGGTGTGAAATCGCGGAAAGGCAGGGCGAAGCGTCGGGTGTGTGGCCGGTTGCGGGCCACATTGCGCGGGGTGAGTTCGCCTTGAGGGGGAATCATGATCAGTCCCGTTGCGCTATTTTGGGCTTTATGTTTTGTGTGTGTGGTGAATATGCTGCGCTATTACTCTTCTCTGCGCGCATTGCTGGTCGTGCTCCGGGGATGTGATCCCCTGCTTTACCAATACGTGGATGGCGGCGGGTTCTTTACGGCTCACGGCCAACCGAGCAAGCAAATAAGACTGGTGCGATATATTTATGCTCAGCGTTACGTTGAACATCACGACCCTGAGTTTATCCGTCGTTGTGAGAGAGTCCGTGGTCAGTTTGTTCTGACGACCGCGCTGGTGGGGCTTATCCTCATCAGTATGCTGGCGATGCTCATCTGGTATTAACCCTGAATAATCGTTGTGAGGATGTGTGAAAAAGGAAACAAAAAAGGCGACCTGTGATCCCTCACAAGGTCGCCTTTTTCTTACCTGAGCCGCAGCTCAGACGTTTATCAGATAAGCTTGAGTGCAATCCAGTACAGCAGGCCGGAAAGCACAATCGAGACCGGCAGGGTTAAGATCCATGCCATCGCGATGTTCTTCACGGTTTTCGACTGCACACCGCCGCCGTCCACGATCATGGTGCCCGCAACTGCTGAGGACAACACGTGCGTGGTGGAGACTGGCATACCGGTGTAACTTGCCACCCCGATAGAGACCGCCGCCGTCAGCTGCGCCGACAGACCCTGTGCGTAGGTCATGCCTTTCTTACCGATCTTCTCACCGATGGTGGTCGCAACGCGCTTCCAGCCAATCATGGTACCCAGCGCCAGCGCCAGAGCTACCGCGATGATGATCCAGATCGGTGCATATTCCACGGTCTGAAGAATGTCGGTTTTCAGTTCGCCGAGGAAACGTTTATCCGCAGGCGAGGTTTCCGGCAGCTTCGCCACTTTATCGGCCGTATCAGACACACACATCAGCAGGCGACGCATATGGCTGCGTTCATCCGGTGCCAGGGCGCTGTAAGACGGCAGATTGGTCAGCAGCGTTTGCGCGCGGCCGATAGCGTCGAGTGCATGGCTGCTGTCGCAGTGGAACACTTTCGTCGTATCGCTCGGTGCGATATTCACGTCTGGCGCAGGCACCAGAGGCGTTTGCGCGACCACGTGCGGTACCGCATCAACATGTTGCTGATAGTACTGTCCGAGGTGCGTCACGGCGTCGCGGGTACGGGTGATGTCGTAACCGGTGGCGCTCATGTTAAGCACAAAGCCCGCCGGAGCCACACCAATCAGAACCAGCATGATCAGGCCGATACCTTTCTGACCATCGTTAGCGCCGTGAGAGAAACTCACGCCAATAGCCGACAAGATCAGGCCAATACGGGTCCAGAATGGCGGCTTCTTCTTGCCGTCTTTCTTTTCACGCTCAGCCGGCGTCAGGTGGATACGGGCATGTTTTTTGTTGCCACTCCAGTAGCGACGCAGCAGGAAAATCATGGTTCCTGCCACAATCATCCCCACCAGAGGCGAGATAATCAGAGAGGCAAAAATACCGATCATTTTAGGGATGTTTAACGCATCGACCACGGAGGTGTGAGTCATCAATGCATTGGTCAGCCCAACGCCAATGATGGCGCCGATCAGGGTATGGGAGCTGGATGCCGGCAGACCAAAATACCAGGTGCCGAGGTTCCAGATGATCGCTGCCAGTAACATCGAGAACACCATGGCAAGGCCATGCGTGGAACCTACGTTGAGCAGAAGATCGGTTGGAAGCAAATGGACGATGGCATAAGCCACACTCAAACCACCGAGTATGACGCCAAGGAAGTTAAATACCCCTGCCATCACGACCGCTAATTGCGAACGCATTGCCCGGGTATAGATGACGGTTGCTACTGCATTGGCCGTATCATGAAAACCGTTAATGGCTTCATAGAACAGAACAAACAGTAACGCGAGAATCAATAACGAACCGGTATGAAAATCCAACCCGGCAAATAGATGCAGCATAATTGTTACGCCAGTTAGTGGTCATGAACGCCGCGCATTATCTGCGAGAACAGGGGCGTGATAAAAGGAAAATATGACATTTTTTTGACTAAAAACAGGCCAGAAAATGGCTGTTGATTGATTAAGTAATTATTAATCAATACGTTATTTCCTATTTAAGCATTGAAACATTTGGTTACTAAGCGTCGTAAAACCCTGCTGTGACTGGTGTATATCCGGTCAGTCACTTACAATCCGCGACATAAAGCGCTCGAAATGACGCTTTATGCAGGGCGTATCCTATTTAAAACGTAGCTGAATTTTCCGGAAAGAGAGGCCAAAAGTGGAACAGGTTGATGTGGTAGTCATTGGTGCAGGTGCGGCAGGCATGTTCTGTGCAGCACAGGCCGGACAGGGTGGCTGCCGGGTTCTGCTGCTGGATAATGGCAAGAAAACCGGACGTAAAATTTTGATGTCGGGCGGCGGACGCTGCAATTTTACTAATCTGTATGCTGAACCTGCCGCCTATCTGTCGGAAAACCCGCATTTCTGTAAATCAGCACTGGCGCGTTATACCCAGTGGGATTTTATCGACATGGTCAACCGCTACAACATTGCCTGGCATGAGAAAACGCTCGGCCAGTTATTCTGCGACGACTCCGCCCAGCAGATTGTCGCTATGCTCGATAAAGAGTGCGAGTTGGGGAATGTTGAAGTGCGCCTGCGCAGCGAAATTACCGACGTCCAGAAAACCGAAGACGGCTTTATTATCAAAGCCAACGGCTCAACTGTAAGTACTCACTCACTTGTGGTGGCGAGCGGTGGACTCTCTATGCCGGGGCTGGGTGCTACGCCTTACGGTTATCGTCTGGCCGAGCAGTTTGGCCTGAAGGTGTTGCCCACCCGCGCCGGTCTGGTGCCGTTTACCCTGCATAAACCGCTGCTCGACCACCTGCAAACGTTGTCCGGTGTCTCGGTGCCTTCTGTGCTGACCGCGCAGGACGGCACCGTTTTCCGCGAAAGCATTCTGTTTACTCATCGCGGCATGTCCGGCCCGGCAGTTTTACAGCTTTCCAGTTACTGGCAGTCCGGTGAGTTTGTGAGTGTTAACTTACTTCCGGACACTGATCTGGCGGCGTTTCTCAACGTCCAGCGACAGGAACATCCGAATCAAAGCTTGAAAAACACGCTGGCGATGCAGCTGCCGAAGCGGCTGGTGGAATGCCTGCAAACCCTCGGTCAGCTGCCAGACGTCACGCTGAAACAGTTGAACGTGCCGCAACAGGCCGAACTGGTAGAGCAACTGCAGAACTGGCAGGTGCAGCCAAACGGCACCGAGGGTTACCGCACGGCGGAAGTGACCCTCGGCGGTGTCGATACCAAAGAGCTTTCTTCGAAAACGATGGCGGCAGCCAAAGTCCCCGGTCTGTATTTCATCGGCGAAGTGGTGGATGTCACCGGCTGGCTGGGAGGCTACAATTTCCAGTGGGCGTGGAGCTCCGCGTGGGCGTGTGCGCAGGATTTGGTGGCTGTTCTGGAACAATAAACTTTGTACAGTAACAGTGGCATAGTGAATTTGGCCACCTGAATAGAGGTGATATCATCACCTCATAGTCAAAACAGGTGACATTATGACCGGACGTAACAGACGCAATTTTAGCCCCGAGTTTCGCCTCGAACCAGCCCAGCTTGTACTCGATCAGCACTACACCGTTGCCGCCGCTGCCACTGCGATGAATGTCGGCAAATCCACGATGAACAAATGGGTTCGACAACTGAAAGAAGAGCGAGCGGGAAAATCCCCATAGCTTCACCCATGACACCTGAGCAGATTGAGATACGCGAGTTGAAGAAAAGAATACAACGCGTTGAAATGGAAAGGGATATATTGAAAAAGGCTACCGCGCTCTTGATGTCAGACTCCCTGAACAATTCTCATTAGTTGAGAAACTCAGGGCGTGGTTTCCTGTTGCCGTTGTGTGCAACGTGTTTGGGGTTCATCGCTGCAGTTATAAATACTGGCGGCAGCCCAGGAAGCCTGACGCCACGAGAGTGGCATTACTGAGCCTTGTGCGTGAAGTTTATCGCGAAGTAACGGCTCAGCAGGAGCGCGAAACATTGCTGCGATGGTCACCACCAAAGGTATAAAACTGAGCCGCTGGCGGGCAACAAGGCTGATGAAAACGCTCAAAATTATCAGCTGTCAGCAACCTGGCCATCGTTATAAGAAGGCGTCTAAGGAACACATTGAGATCCCTAATTATCTGGATCGCCAGTTTGCTGTTACCGAGCCTAATCAGGCCTGGTGCGGTGATGTGACTTATATCTGGACGGGAAAAGGCTGGGCTTATCTGGCTGTAGTCCTCGATTTGTTTTCCCGTAAACCGGTTGGCTGGGCGATGTCATTTTTCCCTGATTCCGCACTGACAGGTAAAGCCCTGTCGATGGCCTGGGAAGCACGGGGAAAACCGGCTAATTTACTGTATCACTCGGATCAAGGAAGTCACTATACCAGCAGGAATTTCAGACAGTTACTGTGGAGATATCAAATAAAGCAAAGCCTGAGTCGCCGGGGGAATTGCTAGGATAACAGCCCAATGGAACGGTTCTTCAGAAGCCTGCCGGATAATGGGTACGTAAATTTTAGCGAAGCCAGTACGGCGATAACAAATTACATCACAGGATATTACAGCCAGCTCAGACCTCATCAATATAACGGTGGTTTGACGCCGAATGAATCAGAACGATTGTTCTGGATAAACTCTAAAACTGTGGCCAGTTTTTGTTGACCACTACAGTACCTGAAGAAGGAGAGAAAACGATTAAAAAAGGGGATGAGGCCGGCGTTCACGCCAGAAAAGCCGGCTCTGCCCGCGTTGCATATTACCCGGCCGTCTCGTCTTCTGCATCTCCGTACAGACGGTTGACGGTATTATCTGGCAGTTTTTCCAGCTTGCCGCAGTTATACACATGGCTGCCCAATGCCAGGCGGTACACGGCATCTTCTTTACCATCTTCGTGTGCGCCTCCCCAGACAATGCTCAGACGCTCCGGCGCGGTCACATACTGACGGGACAGGCTGTCAAAAAACACCTTGTTGTACTGCGCATAGTTCAGGGTCTCAGACATCTGAGTCTCTGACATAAACAGATCAAGCGCCCCTGTTTCTCTGTTTTTCAGACCCAGCAACACGTGCCCGGCATTGCTGGCAGTCAGGGGAGCCACATGGATCTCAACTGATTTGCCACAAGTCTGGCGGAACATCGCGGGCAGGGCGTCAAACTTTACGTCAGCGGCGGCGCAGGATAACGTCACCAGACACAGGGAAGCAGGAATCAGTAATAAACGGGAAAGTTTGTGCATTATTCTCTCATTTTCAGGAGTAAGAAAATCCATGGCGACACGGCGGCCATCATCAGTTAACAAATAATGTCCCGACCCCAAAAATATTTGAGCGATTTAAGGCTAAGGGAAATTAACGACACCAGTGTATATGCATTGGATCCACAATTTCTATTCTTTATTAATGACATGATACCTCTTGTTTCTGCTTAAAGAGAATTATCCTAAGTATTAAATGCGATATTGTCCTACGTCATTAAACCAATGTGAGTTTTATTATCTTGTTTAACAGTAACTTACGCATGGCGTCAAAGAGATTTGTTAACAACTGGTTATTTTAATGTAAATCAATGGGTGTCAGTTCTAATTAATAGAAATGCTTTTCTGATAATCAATGCTGTTCGTTTCTTGTGATGAGTGAGAATATTCTCAGCGAAATCTGCAAAAATAAGATTTCACGTAGTTAAAGAGTCAAATTCCTAAATACACTATTGGAGGCGTTAAGATACCTTATAAAGGCGATGGAAAAGCACGGCTTCACCACTTTATATGGAGACCTACCAATGGAACGACAAACAATCGCTGGCCACTGCCACTGAAATATACCGTGGCGGCTTTTGTTTATACATCTACTTTGTTACCCGACATCAACCTATTAATTATATTTTCTCTATCAATTAATAGTATTTAAGTAAACGGAATTTGTTTTTTTAGTCCTAAGAATGGAGATTTAACATGAAATTATTCGCAATAGTAACCAGCTTTATTTCGGCTATGGCATTAGTGGGTTCTGCGCAAGCGAGCAATACCATTAATTTCCACGGTGAGATCACAGAAAGTACCTGTGACTCCACCGTTGTCGGCGGCAATGACGTGATTTTACCAACGGTGTCCACCAACGCCTTCGCCCCCGCAGTCGGCTCGCCGGCGGGGCGAACACAGTTTGTGATCGACGTATCGGGCTGTACGTTAGCGCCCGGTAAAACAAAGGTTGCCGCTTACTTCAACGCCAGCTCCAACGGCGCGGCCAACGTCGACAACATGACCGGCTACCTGAACAATATGGATGAGGGTCAGGCGGGCGGTGCCGCAGGCGTCAAGCTTCAGCTGATTGACGGCGCATCACTTACCCCAATCCATGTGGGTTATGCCGCACAAAGTACGGCAGGAGGAACAGGCTTCGACACGGTAACGGCACCTACCGCAGGGACAGCTCGTCTTAACTATTTTGTGGAGTACGTGAAAACCGCCGATATAACTCCCGGCACTGTAGAAGGCAACGTTATTTACGACCTGATGTACGAATAATTAACCCCAGGACAGGGGCAAAATATTGCCCCTGTCCTTTCCCGCGGAGTTCAATGCAAATGTATTTATATATCCCAAAAAATGGCTTTCTATTAAGCCTTTGCCTGACGGTGGTTGGTATGAATTATGCCAGTGCAGGCGTGGTGCTTAATACCACTCGAGTTATTTACAGCGCCGATAAAGACGAAGCCACGGTTAAAATCACCAATAATAATGCCGGTCCGGTTCTGATACAAAGCTGGCTGGACAGAGGCGATGAAAATGCTTCCCCGTCCCGGATAGCCGTACCCTTTGTTCTGACGCCTCCGATCAACCGCCTCAATCAGGGGCGTGGTCAGACCCTGCGTATTACCTACCTGGGGTCTCCGGCACTGCCCCTGGATAAAGAAACCGTTTTTTGGCTCAACGTGCTGGAGGTGCCGGCAAAGCAGGCGACCTCGGCAGACAAAAACCGCATTAAGGTGGCCTTCCGCACCCGTATTAAGCTGTTTTATCGTCCGTTGGGCCTTCCCGGTAACGCTAACCAGGCGCCGTCGCAGCTACAGTGGCAGACCACACCTGATGGTGTGAGGGTAAGCAATCCAACGCCTTATTACGTCAATATGGGGACGGTGACTTATCGCAGCAACGGCAAAAATTATGAAACTGCGGGCGAAATGATTGCGCCGGGCGGGACGCGAAATGTTCATTTTAAAGAAATTCAGTCGGTCACTCATCTGAACCAGCTGAGTTTCACTGCCATTAATGACTACGGCGCCTTCGCGAATTTTAACGCTGGTGGCAAATAATTTTTGCCTGTTTCACTTTTGAATTCCAATCCCTGTTTACGCACTAAAGGTTGTCATCATGAATTATTCCAAAATATATAACAGCGCGCTGATGCAACGCATCGGTATCGGGTCTGTTTTTATATTATTTTTGGCAACCTTTCCTGTCTGGGCCACCGAAACAGTATCCTCTGACGTCGCTGAAAACGTTGACTTTGAAACCGACGCGCTGCGTCAGGAAGACAGTCATAAAATTGACATGAGCCGTTTTTCCAGCGGAGCCAGCGCGGTGCCCGGCATTTACCGCGTCAATATCTTTGTTAATAATACGCAGATTGCCTATGAAAACGTCGAATTTAAAGAAAACGAGAATAAAGACGTGGTGGCCTGCCTGACGCCCAAAATTATCGGGCTGATTAACTTTAACGAAGAGCAGTTACCTGCAGCAGCCAGAGAGTCTCTGGCCGCTAAGATGCCCTGCACCGACCTGAAAAGCCTGCTGCCAGAGGCGACGGTAGAATTTGACAGCAATGAGCAGCAGCTCAACATCACCGTGCCACAGCTGTATGCGAATCGCCTCTCCAGCGGAAGCGTCAGCCCGGAACTGTGGGACAGCGGTATCCCCGCAGCCACCCTGGGTTATTACCTTAATGGCTATGATTCACAGTACGGCGACACGTCAAGCCGCAGCTTTTATGCGGGCATTAACGGCGGGCTGAACATCGGCGCCTGGTACTTGCGTCACAACGGCTCTTATAACTGGACGCAGGACATGGGCGGAGAATATTCCGCCATCAATACCTACCTGCAGCGCGACATTGCCGCCGTGCGCGGGCGGGTGATCCTGGGACAGTCCAACACCAGCGGGCAGATTTTTAACTCGCTGCCCTATACCGGCGCGCAGCTGATCACCGATGACAGCATGCTGCCGGATTCCCAGCGTGGCTACGCACCGGAAATCCATGGCATTGCCAAAACAAATGCCAAAGTGACGGTCCGCCAGCAAGGACAGGTCATTTATGAAACCACCGTAACCCCGGGCGCGTTTCTGATTAATGACCTTTACCCGACCGGCTACGGCGGTGATCTGGAAGTGACTATCCAGGAAGCGGACGGCACCACCCAGTCCTATACCATGCCCTATGCGGCTGTGGCGCAGCTGCTGCGTCCGGGAACCCATTTTTTTAGTCTGACCGGGGGGCGCCTGCGCGACGCCAGCATCTCAGAGGATCCCCTTCTTCTGGAAGGAACCTACCAGCGCGGTCTGTCTAACAGCATCACGGCCTATGGCGGCGTACAAGCGAGCCCTGACTATCAGGCTGTGCAAGCCGGTGCCGCAGTAGGCACCGCTGCGGGCGCCATTGCCGCTGACGTCACCCAGTCCTACAGCAAGCTGGGCCCTAAGGCCGGCGGCAGCAGTAGCCTGTCGGGGCAGAGCTACAGGACCAGCTACAGCAAAATGATAAGAGATACCGACAGCAACATCACCCTTGCCGCATACCGGTTTTCCAGCAGCGGGTACATGGATTACATGACCACCATGTTGACCCGACAAAGTCTGCGGGACGATGGCGATACGGGGCAAATCGGGCGCTCCAAGAACCGCTTTTCGGTAACGGCAAGCCAGGGACTGCCTAAAGGTTGGGGAAGTTTTTACGTCAGCGCGTCCCTGGAAAATTACTGGAATAATGATAAATACAATAATCAGTACCAGCTGGGGTATTCCAACGGGTTTAAGCGCCTTAACTACAGCGTGAACGTGAACCGTACGCAAAGTGCGAACGGCGTGGAGCAGACCCGTTTTAACCTGAACTTCTCTTTCCCGCTGTGGGAAAACCGAAGTGTGCGGGCACCCACGGTCAGTGCGCGCTACAACCAGGATACGCTTGGCGGACAGGGAGAACAGGTATCCGTCGCCGGCGCGCTGGGTGAAGATAATAAATATACCTATAACGTAAACGGCGCGCATGACAACAATACCGGCAGCTCTGGCGGCGTGGCGGGGACCTGGCAGGGCAGTGCGGCTTCGGTGAACGGCAGCTACAGCACCGGCGCTGATTATCACAGCACTTCGCTGGGCATGTCTGGCACGCTGGTCGCCCATTCGGGTGGAGTGACGTTGTCGCCGTTTACCGGCGATACCTTTGCCCTGATTGAGGCCAAAGGCGCCGAGGGCGCTAAGGTGGGCAGCTATGCCGGCGCGACCATTGACTCTCGCGGCTATGCGTTGTTCCCATCGCTGCGTCCCTATCAGTTCAACGACGTGTCAATTGACCCGGCCGGTGCGGACAAAGGGGTGGATTTTGAGAATACCTCGCAAAAAGTGGTTCCGCGCAGCGGCGCCGTCGTGAAAGTCAAAATCAATACCCGCGTGGGGATCCCAATACTGATCACCTCATTGTTCAACGGTGAACCAGTGCCTTTTGGTGCTGAGGTATTTGATATGCTCAATAATTATGTGGGAGCCGTTTCTCAGGGCGGGATGATTTATGCAAAAGTTTCCGAAATGAGAGGAAAGCTGTTAGTGAAATGGGGTCCCACTCAGAACTCTCAATGTAAGGTTACCTATATGCTGGCCCCGTTACCAAACGATAAAGCGGCGCGCAAAATACCGCAGCGTTTTAACAGCCTTTGTGAATAATTTAACCGATGACAGTAGGAAGCAATGGTTCTCATCAATTCAGATTTAAAGGCGAAAAAAAACAGCCCCTTGCTTCCCGAAGAATTCACATAATGAGACAGCTACATGAATAATAATTTATTTAAAAATGAGAATAAGGTACGGATGTTAGTCACTAAGACATTCAGGTAATGCCCCATGAATAAATTTCATTAATTACAATTTACTCGTTTCGCTATCCGTTTTAAAAACTGACGAATAATATTTGAAGGTTGATTTTATGCATAATTTAAAGTGTTTGTTATTATTCATTTGTCTGTGCTGTAGTTTTTCTGCGTCAGCTATCACAGCCAACTGTACTGGGACAGTACCCCCCAAAAATTTTTCTCTACCCTACAATACCTCGCTGGATTCTCTCACGGCACCTGGTAATCCATCCCAATACAAGCTTCTTTATACCTGGAGTGGGTTTGACTGGGGATATTCCTCTTTACAGGTGACATGCAATCCAACTTTGACGGTTGATTTTATTTACTATGTCGTCCCACCTGCTGGCTCAGTACCGGTTAAAGATAGTGCAAGTGGTAACTGGATATTCCCGATACCGGGCACTGGTTTTGGCCTGTCATTTTATAATCTAGATCAGCAAAATGGACCAATGGGAAACTATCAAAACCCGTGGGTAGCTTACAGGGGGAGCAATGGTGCAGGTGGTAGGACCTATGTTAGAGTGGCGCTTTGGAAGTTACCGGGCGCTGTAAATCCCAGTAACGTTATAAATTTTGATGGTTTCCAGGTGATAAGTGCTTACCGGCCTGTTAACGGAGCGGATACCTGGGGTAGTGTCCCCAATAATGGTCCAAATTTGATCAGCAATACCCTTACCGCATTAACGACTGTTGTTTCAGGAAATATTACTCTTACAACCGGCACCTGTAATTTTGATGATATAAACGTTCCAATGGGTAGTTATGATGTCACTTTACATGGTGGCCCATCACGGGCAGGGCCTATGCCATGGAAGGATGCCAGTTTCACGTTGAAATGCCCGCCTGCGATGGGGTATGGCCGAACGGGATCGGTCAATACAAACAACAATACAGTAACATCGCGAACTACGAGTACAGCTTATAACCAGAATATCAATATTACCGTCGTACCTCGTTCGGAAATATTTGATAACGTTCGTGGGATCATGAAGCTTAACAGCGGAGGTGCGGGAGGATATGGCGTTCAGCTTGCCTGGGGTACCGTGGCTTCGCAATCAACGGATTTAAACCCAGCTCAGCCCGTTATATTCAATACTCCTATTCAGCGGGCCACGGCTGTTCTCACGATTGGTTCAACGACCAATATGGTGGTGAATATGGCCGCTCGTTACATACGCACTGAGGGTAACATACAGCCTGGGCCAGCTGATGCCAGCGTTGAAATTATCGCTAATTATAATTAGTGAGCCTGAAAAGACGATACCCAGCGAAATAATCGTTTAGACCCATCAATGATTGTTTAGGTTTGAAAGGTGGTTGGAGGTTGAAAGTCACTACACTTTTAATACACACTTCGTGATTGCAAGAGGCACGGTCATATGTTTATTCGATCAAGTCACTGGCATGTTGGGGGGCGTTGAACCATATCTGCATTTATCAAAGAAAAAGCCCTCAAAGCTGCAAATATCGACATCTTTGTCTTCTAGGTGGGAAGAGGTTTTTCCTCTTCCCTCTACCTTTTCTCTATTATAAAATCTCAAATTACTTACGCACCTGAATATAATTTTATGTTCAACCTCATAATACATTTTAGCCTCGATGAATTATTTTAATATCCCCTTTCCCCTCCTCCTATTAATTCCTTGCAAACTTGATATAGGTACGCAGTTTTTACCTCATTAAAACAACCCATTTCTATTATCTAGAATTAGCTTTTTCAAACGTTGCATTGGTAAATATATCCGGGAAAATGCATTATAGGTTCAATCAAAGGCGCTACGCCCACTAGGAATATCCCTGCATAAAGAGTGATATTCCTACTTACAGACCATTCCTGATAGCGTATTTTCTCTATGCGGATAAAAAGTGTGGGTATTACCTGGTGCAGGAAGCTTTATGCCACAGTTTAAAAAGGTACAGGTTAATTTCTACGTCATCACCGAAAACCGGTCATTGCTTACCGGAATAAATGGAATGGTGGAGAACGTTTTTTCCAGACAGGATAAACGCCATAAATATAATGTTTATCAGATAGCCGATCCAGCGAAGCTGGTGATTGCCATGTTACGCAATGGAAACTGTTCAATTGCAATTTTTGATTCGGAGAGCTATTTGTTTTATGAGTTAATGCTTGCGGTGGAAACAATTAAAAATACAAATGTAGCTTTTAAATCCTTATTGTTGTGCAGCCCGCAGGAAAAGAAGAAATTCCACGGTTTTTATCGCAGCCTATTTGACATAAATATGGATAAGAAAGCCAATACTTATCACATCGAAACGGGGCTTAGCCTGATGCTGAAAACCATGTTGGATGAACATGAGTACGGGGAACAACCGGCAGAACTAATGCCGTCGGTTTATACGCCATTTTTGAAGCTGACTAGCCAGGAAGCTATTGTGCTCAATGATATTTTTCGCGGAAAAAATACTCATGAGATTGCTAGGAAGTTATTTATCAGTGAAAAGACGGTGCATGCTCACCGGCAGCGTATTTACCTGAAATTTAATGTGCACTCCCTGAGCGAGCTTTATTTTTATATCAGAAACAGCACGCTTATTAGTGTGTAACCCCTCAGAGGTCTCACGCCATGATGACTTTTCTCACCAATGCGGCTATGTGCCGCATTATTTTGTTAGCTGCAGAGCAAGGGAAAATAATGAAAACCCTTAAAAATGAAGATGAATACCGCCGCTGGATCATTGAAGACCATTTCCTAATCCCGATGGACCAAATAGACGGCAATAAAATGCTGCAGATCTATGAGCGGGACATTTCACCTACCCTCAATCTCCTGCGGCCACGAGAATTTCCCTGCCTGGCGTACTGTGAAAGTACCAATAGGGTGACCAATAATCAGGAAATCAAATACATTTATCAGGGTGAGTTCGAGAGTATTATTGCCTCCCTGTCCTGAAATAAGGCAGCCTATGATTTCCGGTCACAGGCCGTCCAGCGACAAGGCGAGTGCTAAAACCGACTGAATAACAGGATCCTCACGAGAGGCATACAGGGTATGAACAAACATCGGATACGTTAAGTTTTCCAAAAACTCTGTCTCCAGTACTTTGATGTCAAACATTTCCTCAACAAAATTTTCAAGACAGGTCGGGATTATGCTGAAAAAATCTGAGCGGGCCACTAACGTCAGCATTGTTAGCAAAGATGTGAAACGCAGCGGTTTCTCAAGCAAATGGGCGCCTTCAAAATTCAGCAAATCTTTATAGGCGTTTATCGATTCAGACTTACGCACCCAGGTGATCATGGATTCTTTTAGCAGGCTATCAAGTGTGGCGGGGCCATTAAGGCGGGGATGCTGACGTCGGCAGGCCACTTTGAACCCCTTTAAAGTGAAGGGGTGCTGGGCAATGGCTCTATCAGCAGGCAATGCACTGCCAATATCAAGATGTACCTGCCGGAGACGTAATTGATCGACCCTTGTATCTTCGTTAGCCGAGCCTTCGTTAAACTCAAAGACATTTCCTGCTGAAGAAAATGTTTCAGACCGGGATAATTCCCAGGCTATCCATCCCTCAAATATGCTGGATGTTCGGATGCGGATATATTGACTAGGCTTTCCTGTCGTGTCGGTGAATACTGAGACGGGTTCAATAATGTGCAGCGCCGGTGAAAAATGTTTATGTAATCCTACTGCGAGTAGAGTGGGTTGCATACCATTTCTGACGCGTATCATTATCGGGTCAGAATAATGAGCGCGCAGCTTATTCAAAGCATAGCTGACGGAGGAAACGCCCATCTCAAGACGTCTGGCCGTTTCAGTCACATTATTGGTTTCCACGAGCATACATAATATGCGCAGAAGATTGAGATCTAACTTATAGGCCATGGTCGCATTCATTCGGTGATAAACCTTAAGTGTAGTATCTGCCGTGCCTGCTCACTCAAACATTTTCCGCTTAAGTCCTGATGCCTCAAGGACGCACACGAAATAATCACGGCATTGCGCATTTTATCTCTTTTCCCAATATGGGGAAGTGACGCAGATCTTGACGTGATGACACTAATTTAAGCATTTAGATATATCGATACTTCAACTATTTACGAGGGGGAGGTGGGCCGCCTACGCCGGAGGGTGCGATCTGTATTACGCACTTAAGCCGATTCTTTTTAAGAATGGCAATTAAAGGGCTCTCCTGTCTCGAGTATTTTGCGACTTCAACATATGGGCACTTTGGCATGATCTACTAGTCGCTGGAGATTATCTGGGCGATGTTGCCTAGTATGCCCTCCGGGGAACTATGCGTTAAAAGGATAGAAGGCAACTCAACCGGGACGATGTGCGCGGAAAAATCAGAGGAGGAACAAATTGTTTTTTTTCCGCAGGGAAGAAGCTTGGTCTTTATGTAGCTGCATCTGCAGGATTTTGCCGTAAATAACGATCGCTCTTGAATTGAGCTCATAGAGACCCAATTTTTTCAACGCAAGGTGCTTATAGCGGCTGACCGCTTTAACGGAGAGCCGCATGGCGGCTGAAATTGCGGCGCCGTTTTTTTCCTTCAATAGTTCGCCGAGTACGTCCCGTTCACGCCTTGTCAGCGTAGAAAAGGATCCGCTATAGGGCTGTAATAATGCTGTAACGAGCGCGCGTATAAGTGATGCGCAGTCGATGTTTTTGGACACAATACCTTGGTTCCACAGCAGTTCGGGCTGGGCAGACCGCAAGATATTCATCACAAAAATAACCGGTACCTGGGCATGGAGGGCAAGGTTTAAGATTTTGTCCATCATGGCTGAATAACTGAAGGTAACAATAATCACATCAGAACGGCCAAGGAGTTCTGTATCGCAGAAATCTTGCCATTTGGCGGAACAAATGGCTTGGGCCCTAAAACCTTTTTCACTCAGTAGTGCGGCCACTCCTTGACCAAAATAATAGTCATCTGAAAAGATATGCAGCATGGTTAATCCCTTATTTATGCGGACTGGTAAGCTTTTAACAGTGAACTTGGCATGTAGAGCGTGTCGAAGCGGCCATGATGTCTTAGAGGAGATCAATGATATTGCAAGGAGACATCTCGGTGGCAATGGTTAGCGCAGGCCGTGGCCCATATGCCTGCTTATGATCCAGCCAACTGAACGGATGAGGAAATACACGGCCATCGAAACGGCAACGGGAATGGCTGTCATCCAAAGTTCAGGTTCGACGCTGATCAGCAGGACGGCGGCACTGCAAACAAAGAAATCAAATACGGCATGCGAAACCGCAATTCGGTGACAAATGGTGTGGATTTTAGCGTGCATATATTCCTGCTATCAGAGAAAAGCATCTGGGGCGCAGAGGTGTAACCTCGCAGGTTTCTTTCATCTATACATAAGAGGTGGGCGCCTAACCGTTTTTTAACGACAGTAACCATAATAACGACAAGGGAATTGAATGTAGTTGGGATTTTGCCTCTTTTTGTGGGGATAATCAGCGGGATTACGGCTCTTTATTAGTCGCTCATAATCAACCTTTTTAAGCTGCTCAATGATGCTGCTTTACTTAGAAATATTCTTTCTTAACAGGCGAATTGTCTTTTAAGAATAGAGGATGAGGGGGCAGAAACTTTTAATCCTTCTTGTGAGAATTACAGGAACTGCCTTCTTATTGGATATACACTTCTGCGTATAATCATGTGAGTAGCTGATTACGTCTGGATGCCAGTGCGTTCAGACTTCCCCCTCGTGTTACTTAAGCAAGGCTTATACAAATTGCTTGAGATTTGTATTTCCTGTGACGATTACATTCCTTTTCATAAACGCCATTTACTGCTGATTTATGTCCAACAGAGGATAGAATATGCCCACCAGTACCGCGAGCGAGCGGGGGATTTTTGAGAATGCATGCAGATGCACGTCGTGAAAACTCACCCGCCTCGACTGCGAAATAAAAGTGTCGGCCGGCTAAACGATCTTAGGGGATAGGCTTGTCTTAATGCAAATCAAACAACCATAAATTTTTGCGGTAAGGTTGAAAAATAAAATATCGCGCTTACTTTCCAGGTAATATCGTTATTTGCGATAAGTACAGGTGAATGACTATGATGGAGATGGATCAAGGATAATAGATCCAAATATTCACCATCAGGTATAACAAAGAAAATATCAGATGCCGAACTTAATTTGTAAATTTCGATATTCGTTTCATCTTTAGGATCAAGCTGTATGCACTCTCTTTCCAGGTAAAAATAGAGCAGGTGCTTTAAGCCCATAAACATGTACTGATTTTGTGTCAAAATGTATAATTTCATCCTGTCCCTTAGCTAAAACTACTATTCCCTTACCTAAAATTTTTTAGGCAAATACAATATATTAATAAGCAGGCCATTTTTAATCGTAATATAGCCTCCTTCCCTCAGCGTGGAGAGGGTTTTCATTATGCCGCTTCGTGAAAGCTTGCTTCGCTCCTGAATATATTCTAATGCTGTGGTGGTGGCTCTTATCTCAAAGCTTTCATTCTCCAGCGAAGTAAGCATATTGCAAATCAACTCATAGTTGCTTATCCCGGCATTTTCTTTTTGATAATCACAAAACCGGGTGGCGGAGAGCAATAAAAAATAACAAAAGTTCTTCCACTGATGATGTTGATCGGTGTATTCCAATAATTCTTCGATGCTTACCAACCTGAATTCAATATCGCTGTTTGCAATAACCTGTATCTCAGATTTCTCATGATACAAATCATACAACCCTACCATGTTCGGTGCTTTGATCGTCGATAACACCAGGGAATCTTTAATTCTGCGAATAATACATGTGCCCTGGTATAATATCAGGCACATTTTTATATCGTTTTGCTGCAATGTAAAACGTTGCCCCATCCGACCCTTTTTTACGGGACAAATCTCCTTGATGAAATTGAAAATACCTTCAACTTCCTGAGGATGTGAATTATGGTACAATGTTTTTGTATAATCATACATATATTCTACCCCGAGTTATGACGACAAACTAATTTTATTTAAAGCCTGCGTACTTCAGAAGCGTCATCTTCAGTGAAATAGCAAGCACCAACCCCATGGTTTATGGGATATAATTGTATTTAAAATAAAGTTTCATTAAAGTGCTGTTACATGTTTCTTAAAACAAACCTCGTTTAAATCACAGACATTATGCTCTAACAAATTTCCTCCTTCAATAAATTCCCATGCCAGTTATATACCTGACATCCAAAATTGGATCCTGAAATTAAATTTGTATTTTAGGTGCAGAATACACTTTTTATAGCGTCATCCCTGATGATGGACGGAAGACTGTCATTGTGTGACATGCGTGCTTCAGGTACCGGTGCACACAGATAAGGAGTAGGAAAACAACAATAATTATGTTGCCATGACCTTCGGCAACGCGAATTAAACTATACTTATCATCAGCGTTTAGAGAAATGAGGGAATTCCTTTGGATAATCATAAAAATGCTGAAAAGCCTGTTGAACACATTCAGGCAATTATCGCTGCACTGCAACCCGCATTCCCTTTGCTTAAAGCACGCAATGGTGACCGGTTTAATCTCAATATCAACGGTCAGAGAATGTGTTTTCTGCTTGCTGAAGGAAAGTGTGGCCTTAACCGTGGGAGTGATGAGCTGACGTTTACTGACTTTAATGCGCCGGGGATCATGGGGCTAAGCGATTTCTGGCATGATGATAATTCACTGACAGTGCGTGCGATTGGCCCTATCAGGTACATTCTTGCACCTGTCGATGCTGTGCTGCATACGGTGGGCGAAAATCATCTGTGGGAAAGTACCACACTCTTTCTGATGTATATGGCTACACGGTATCAGCAATATTTGCAGCAAAATACGTCTGTGCCGACTTATACCCTTGTTTGTAACTATCTCCGTGGTTTAATCGAGGAAGATTTTGAAGTGCGCGCGGCTACAACCGCGGAAAGATATATTAAAGAGAGAACGAATTTGTCAAGGAGCGTGATTATGAAAATGTTAGCTCAGCTTAATAAAGGTGGCTACATTATTGTAAAAAGAGGTTTGCTGATAAAAATTAATCATCTCCCTGAAAAATTTTAAAATGTGCTCTTTTGAATTTATCAGGAACTGCGCTCGCCAGCATGATGTTTTCGCTAAAAGTCCCTTCTGATATCTTTGCGGATAAGGCTGACCAGATAAAAGGGATGCTATAGTTTTTCGTTCTATAGCATCCATTGTGACACATTAATTGTAGGTAAAACCCATCTGCACAATGCTGCTGAATGTCCCGCTGGAAGTATTACCATTGACGCTGTATAGCCTGGCAACAAAATTGTAAACGACAGAATGTTTCGCATCGACCATAACAGTCACGCTGCTGCCATTTGCTATCACCACCGTTTTATCATTATCCAGCGCGATTTGTGCGGCAATATTTTTGGCTGTTTCACTATTACCGTACAGATCGGGGCCGTCAGAATAAGGTGTTCCTGTTAAGGTGACCTTCGCACTATGAGTTGTCGACGGGCAATTAATCAGTTTCACGGTAAAAGGAGCCCATTCGGACGCCGAGCCAGCCTCTTTTAAATCCGTGCTACGGAGTTGCCCAAAATCGACCACCTGATTTACCGACGTATTATCAACCTGGCAGGCGCTGGCAACAACGGTGCCCCCCATATTCAGATCCATGGCCTGAACGTCTAAGCTCCATATTCCGGCTATAACGATTAACACTGTATGTTTCATCCATTGACGCATTCAGGCCTCCCACATTGTGGTCTTAGTTATAAGTGAAGTTCGCCTGAATCACTGACACGATGGTGCCTGGCATCACGCTACCGGTCGCGGTTACAGCGCGTGCGCTCAGGTTATAGGTCACCGTTTTATCCGCTGCGACATCTTTAGTCAGCGTACCGTTGTTGCTGAGAACCGTGCCGCCGCTGGAGAGTTCCACCGCCAGCGGGGTCGCGGTACCGGTATTTTTAAACATGGTCGTCTGATCGGCGTCCGCGGTACCGGTAAAGGTTACGATAACCTTCTTGGTGCCCGAAGGGCAGGAGGCCATGGTCAGGTCAAACGCAACAGGAGTCGTTGCAGCTCCGGCAGTGGCCAGATCAGCAGCCTGAATCGTTTGCCCTAAGTCGACGTCATAGCTGGTTTTGCTGTTGTTCACCACACAAGGTGATGCGACGACATTGCCGGTCACGTTAATATTGACAGGCTCAGCTTGCGCTACAGACATACCGGAAGCGGCGATCATCAACGCGATGGCTGAAGCTTTGAATAAATTTTTCATCATATTTCCTATATTGCTTGGTTACTTAATAAATAATTGAATATGTTATCCATTTTAAGAATGGAATTATTACTGATAGGTTACTTCAAGTGTTGCCGTTGCATTAGCTGAACCTGTAGTTACCGTACTTTTAGTTTGGAAATATTGTGCAGTAAATGGCAAGGCTTCTTGCCCCCCATTAGACGTTATTAGGACAATATTTTTATTTAGATCTAATGGTGCATTGTTATAAATTATCTGGATACCAACGCCTTTAGCCACCCCAGTACCGCCTGCGTTTGATAATTGTAAAACGCCCGCCGCAGATGTGTCCGTGTTTGCAACTCCCGTTAGTTTTACA
Organism: Enterobacteriaceae bacterium Kacie_13; assembly: GCA_013457415.1. Lineage (NCBI taxonomy): Bacteria > Pseudomonadati > Pseudomonadota > Gammaproteobacteria > Enterobacterales > Enterobacteriaceae > Enterobacteriaceae bacterium Kacie_13. Next base: position 4,422,355 of record CP045665.1, on the reverse strand, counting down.
TTGACTTTGGCCCCAGTTTTGCAATCAAGCCCAAGATCAAAACTTTTTGGTTTCGCGGTTGAGTTAACCGATGTCAGGTCAGCTTCTAATACATCATCAAGAGTTATATTGATATTTTTATTCGTGATTGAGCATTCAGCCGAATTGATTGTCCCGCCCGAAATATTGACAGTGTATGAGTTAATCGTAGGGGTTTCGTTAAAATAGACCACTCCAACTGGACCTGGGGTTAACTCCCCTGAACTAACAGGTCCAATAGCAATTAGTTCAACTGTCGAACCTGATGTATTAGTAAATGTCGCACCGCCTCCTTGCGACGTTCCTGTCGGTGGTGCATTAAAATATGCATATGTACCATATAACTTTGAGCGGATACCAATGCCAGGAATATTCGTCAGGTACACATCTTTTAGACTGCTTTTTGTTGCAGCCCCATATACCATTTTAGTAAATACAGTACCCGATGAAAGACAATTCCCGAATGTGAGCCCACCTACAGCTACAGATTTTGTTGAAGCAATAACAGTTCCAACTGGTGTATCTTTTTGTACGATGTAACTTCCAAAAGTTGCCGACTCAGCTACTGGATTTTGTGAAGTACATGCGGATACATTATACACACATCCAAAGATTAGCCAAAAAAATAGGATTATCAAAGTGACGCTATTTATTTTTTTCATCATACATTCCACTTAGTTACAGTGTGTAATCATATTTTTAATATTGGAATTATCTGTTGGGAGTATTCCAATATTATAATCAAGCTTACATTGTTGCATCGAGTCATTACCCCACTTTACAAGCAATGTGCCACTATTATTCAGTCCAGTTAGATAAACCTGTCCATCGTCACCAACAATAAAGGCTTGCGACTCTTTTTGTGACAGGTCACTGACTGTCGCACCAAATGGCACTGGAGCCCCTCCCTGACGTAGTAGAGTCATTAATACTCTATGGCCGACGTTGGCATTAAAGTTTGCCCGAACCACTGCACCACGCGTAGGTATCACCGTCTGACTCGTCAGAGTTAAATCGACATCGTCCGGCAGTGTTTCAGTATTCAGCTGTACCGAGTTTTTGCGGTATGGCGACGTATACGGCACGATGGCATAACCACGCCAGTCGGTTTTCACGCCGGTCTGGTTACTGACACCTACATTGCCCGCACCGGGTGCTTTCACGAGTGCCATGGTTTCTCCCAATGGCTGACCTAGCGTCATGCCATTTTCATGAATCAGTACACCGCCTTGCAGCCCGTAATTCAGGCGCTGGCTGTCTTTATCATAGGAATAGCCGCCGTTCACTTCGCCGTAGGTACCGCGATAATCTGCGTTCAGGTTGCCGCCGTTGCCTACCCCTTTGCTGCCATAACTTTCCTGTACGTTCCAGCTCAGATTATTATCTTCCAGCGAAGTACCATTCAGGCCCACGTTTTGCGTCGTATTGCCTTTCTGACTGGAACTCAGGCTATAGCTGCTGTAGGTATTGCTCATCCAGCGTGACAGCGGAATACTGATGTTGAAGGCGAACACCTGGTCACGGTCGTAAATCCGTCCACTGCTTCCGCCACTGCTGGCGTTATTGTTGCCGTTTTGCGCCGTGGAGTTTTCGTTATAGCTGTAGTTCAGACCATAGCTGATACCCTGCCATGAATTGTTGTATCCCAACGTCACAGAGCGCATGTTACGGCCACTGTTCCAGTAATCTTCATTGATCAGGCTGACAGAGACCGTACCGGCGTTTTCCCACAGGTTCTGGTTCATGGACAATTCGGTGCGGTTTTTCTGCCGCTCTAACAACGGGTTATCCTGACCGCTGCGATAAGAATCCATGACATCCTGCATGCTGTAATAGCCAGAGGTAGAGTAACGATACCCGGCGATGGTCACGTTGGTGCCCGTTTGCAAAATATCCTTGCTGTAACGCGCACGCATGGACTGACCGCTGCGTTTATCCTGATCCTTGACGGTTGACAGGGCCTGAGTGATATCAACGGAAATAGCACCATAGTCACCCAGGTTTTTACCCATGCCCAACGCCACAGACTGGTAATGACTGGCTGCCTGGCTGCCGCCATACATCGTAAAACCGTGCGACAGACCGTAAATCGCCGTTCCCTGCACAAAAGGGGTCTTATCAACGCTGCTGTCGTATGAACGGTACTTACCGCCCGTCACCGAGTACTTTAAACGGCCTTCACGCTGCAGAACGGGTAATGAAGCGAAGGGGACAACCATAGTCTGTTCACTGCCGTCTGCTTCTTTGATGGTGACGAATAAGTCACCGCTGCCGCCGGTCGGATACATATCGGTAATTTCGAAAGCACCCGGCGCCACAAAGCTCTGATAAATCACGTAACCGTTCTGACGGATAATGACCTGAGCGTTGCTTCTCGCTATCCCGCGCACCACCGGTGCATAGCCTTTCTGGCTATCAGGGATCATGTCGTCATCAGAGGCTAACTGAGCGCCGCGAAAAGGCACGCTATCAAACACGTCTGCTGGTGAACTTGAATCCCCAACTAACATCTGACTTTTAAGAGAAATAATATTGCGCTGAGCGTAGGTATAAACGGTATCCCACTGTGACTGACTGTCGGAACTGCGGCTGTAAGTAGAATAGTTACGCAGGCGCCACGGCCCTATGTTGATCCCCGGCCGCAGATTCACATACTGACTGTCGTTATCCTGTGCATTAGTGGTACGCGCATAATTATTCGCTCCCGTGATGCTGTAATTAAGCATCATGGCGGTAATACCATTGTCCCACATTTCAGGGGCAACGTACCCGCGGGCCGTCTGGGATACCGCAGCCTGGGGAATACTGATCAACAACTGCTGCTGGCCGAAACGGTATTCAGCATGTGCCATAGGAATGGCGCTCAGCGACGCACATTCTGCGTCACCCAGGTCAGGAAACAGTTCCGTCTTTACGCCCATAGCCGCCAGCGATTTCGCACTCAGACAGGGCTGCAAGGTTTCTTTGCCATCACCACCAGCGACAAGTTTGAAGACCACATCTCGAGTATCTGCCTGTTCATTATTGATAAAAATATCAACGTGATAGGTGCCAGGAGCCTGACCTCCCTGACTTTCATATATAGAGAGATCCGTCGCACCTTGTTGCGGATTATCTATTTGCAATAATTCAGGATTAAAATAGTCCCCGGCAAAGGTATTAAACGATATTGTTCCCAAAGCTAAAGAAATTAATAAAACCAGTCTATTTATTTTTGCTGCCTTATAATTTTGAAGACTCATTTTTCAATCCAATATCAAATGTTAAAACCTGCGGATTATCCTGATGTTAAAGCGGGAATGTCATTTTTATAGTGAAACAGTGTGCTCCGGTCCGATGCCGCCGTAATCACTGATGATTTTCCATTGAACATTATTGCCTGATGCTCCTGCCGGAATTGCAAAGCTTGCACTGCTCATTGGTGCAACATAGGTCGCATCATTAACTTCGGTATTGCCGAGTTTTACCTGCAGGAAATTCATATAAAACGGCGTAGGGTTCGTTACTTTTATCTCTTTCCCTGTGACCTGCCACTTCAAGCTTTGTGCCATCTCTTCAGGGACACCTTTAATACCTTGCGGGCGATAAATAAGTTTAATTCGCGTTTTTACTGCTACCTGTAAGGTATTCCGATCCTGTTGTTTAACTGAGGAAGGGATGGATTTGATGTTAAGCCAATACAGTGTTTCCTGACTTTCTGACAAATTCCCTCCCGTACGTACCAGGCGCAGTACATTATCCTGCCCGCCATCCAGACGAAATAATGGAGGCGTGATCATGAAGGGGGCTTTCTCAGCTCCACCACCCGTAGTTTCAATCCAAGACTGGATTAAATATGGAACTTTGTCCGGGTTGTTGACGCTCAGTGAAGACTCCTTCTTCGCTCCGTTATAAATAAGACGGGTTCCGCCCACGAGAACACCAGCATGGGCAACACCTGCGGAAAAAAGCAAAGCGGCCGTTAACAGGGTTGGTATTAATTTCATTTTTAATTCCACGAAAGAGTGAGTTGTTTAAACCGGTGCATTTACTGCACCGGTTTATGGTTTAACACGTTAAATAACGTGGCAAATCTTAGTTGTAGTTCACGGTGAAGCTTGCTACTGCGTTTGCAGGACCTGCAGTTACAGTGCTGGCAGTAGAGATGTAACGTGCTACGAAGTTCAGGCTGTTTTCAGCAGTTTCTACCAGCGGGTAAGACGCTGATGCGGTATACAGTGGCAGAACTTTATCGCTGGAATCAGTAATCTGAACGCCAACACCTGTAGCAACGCCAGTTTCCTGGGTCAGAGCCAATACGCTGTTGTCACCGTTTGCAGCAGTACCATCAAACTTCACAGAAGCTTTAGTGACGGTTGCAGGGCAGTTAGTCAGCTTCAAAGTGAACTTGGTTGGCGCTGCAGTATCACCGGTCGCTGCAAAAGATGACTTAGGAACCTGGCCCAAAGTCACATCCAGCGGAGCTGCCGGGGTATTGGCTACTGAGCAAGCGGAATCAATGATTTCACCTTTAAAATTAACCTGACCATCAGCAGCAAAAGCAGACGCTGCAGACAGTACGGATAAAGACGCGAGAGCAGCAACAATAAGATTCTTTTTCATGATATATTCCTTTGTGATTAATTTTGCCAGTGACCAAATAGTTTGGTACTACCATGCAATATGGTATTCCCCGGCGTTTCCTAAATAACGGTTAGATTTTATTAAATTACAGCAAGAAGACAGGTATAAATGAATCCAACTATTGTTAACAGAAGCCAGCAAGTTTGCTCTCTACGTATTAACCGTTTTTTTCAATACTCTTACTTAACTGTTGGACGCATTATCCATAGGTATCCCCCACCCATCAATCGTTTATTCGACTATAAATGAACCGATAGTACAAAATTGGATCGCGGTGTTTTTTTTACTCATTAACACCAATAGCAGGAAAAGTATTAAAGGTTTAATATACGCTTCTCTTAAACTGACACTTTATTAAAGCGAGGTGCTTAAAATGAATAAACTCGATTGGCTGTTAAAGCTCAGGAAATGCCAAAGTATTGATACATTGGAAAAAATAATTGAGTATCACAAGTATAATGAAACCGGGGCTTCGCAGGATGAGGCTTTTTATTCTGCTGTTGACCACCGGTTAGCCGAACTGACTGTAGGGAGAAATTTCGATAAAGTCCCGGCCAGTGTATGGTCACTGGTGAAATGATCGCCACGCATTCGGAACTCCTGCGTAATATTATCTAATTTTTTTAATCTCAACATTACATAAAGGTCTCTTTTTAAAGAGAATCATACAATTTATAAAAGGCACATCTGATGAAACTTCTAAAGAATGAATACGAGTACAGAACGTGGTTTATAAACGAATACCTTTCTCTGGATAAGGAGTCCGACCCTGCTATTCTCTCTCCAGATGAAATTGAAACTGACCTACAGGCTGAAATGCCGGAAGTATTTCCATGCATGGTACTTCTCACACCAAGTAAAAGTCTGTACGCCTCAGGAACTATTCAATATTATTATCGCCGGGATATCATCAGTATTGGAGAGGGTCTGGGCATTATCGTAAATACATCGGCTAACCAGCTGAGTTTATGATGTACTTGTCAAAACAGCATCTCACTAACTCTGGGAATGCTATGCTGAAAGGCACTCTTTTAATCACGGAATGCAGGCATCCTGACCGCATTCCGTGACTGCATTTTTACCGGGCTTGACTCACCCTCCAGACCACGTTGCCCGCATCATCTGCAATCAGCACACCCCCTGCTTATCCATAGCAAGCCCGACAGGCAGACCGCGAACCTGTTTCTGATCGTCCGTCAGGAAACCCGTTATCACGGGTAGCGGCAGTCCCACCGATTTACCGTTCTCAAATTTTACCTACATCACCTGATAACCGTTGAGCGGTTTACGGTTCCAGCTGCCATGCTCGCTGACAAACGCACCGTCGCGATATTGCGGCATATTCTCACCGGTATAGAACAGCAATCCGAGCGGCGCGACGTGTGAGCTTATCGCGTAATCGGGCTTGATCGCTTTCTCTACCATATCCGGGCGCGGCGGTTTAACCCGTTTATCCACGTGCTGACCGTAATATCTGTAAGGCCAGCCGTAGAAACCGTGTTCCTGTACCGATGTCATGTAATCAGGCACCAGATCAGATCCAATTTCATCGCGCTCATTCACCACCGCCAAGAGTTTTCCACTCTGCGGTTCCCATTGCAGGCCGGTCGGATTGCGCAATCCGCTGGCATAAATCCGGTTGGCACCGGTCGCGGCATCCACTTCCAGTATCGCCGCACGCCGGTCTTCAGCGCCGATGCCATTCTCGGTGATTCTTGTGTCTGGTATGTGGCATTTGAAAGTATGTCAACGACACGCCTTATATCCCTGCCCTTCAAGGGTAGGGATATAAGGCGTGTTGTAGTGGTCTACATAAACTGTGGCCAGTTTTTGTTGACCACTACAGATATATCCGTCGGTATTACTGACGGGATAAGGTCTTTTTTGAACAAATTAATAATATTCATCAATAGTATATCATTCACTCCCTCAAGCCCCATTTTCCTTGATCCACTCATTTTATGTGAACTGATCGTCTTCTGGGAGATATTCAACTTCTTCGATATTTGCTTAGGATTCATTCCCAAAGAAAATGCATTAAGCACTGAGAGCTGACTTGTGGTGAGTTCAGTCCGAAAATTGTTTACCCACGTTTCATCAATGGAGTTCAAAAAGCTAGTTTGGATGCGTTTTGTACAGACAACACGTTTGGGAAACCGGAATACTTTAAAGTCTGGCCTGATGTTAAGAAATACGAAGACCTCTAGTGTTAAGTGAGTGACTTCCTTTAACACTACTTTCGTCACACTCAAATCGCTCATTGCCAGATAAAGGGTGTCCTGCGATAAATAAGTGAAGCTTCCAATATCTTCCGCGTCAATGCGGGTAACAACGCAATTTCTTAATTTCAGCAAACTCACAATGCCCAGTGCAAAATAGCTGTCATCTGTCAGTAAATAGACCATGTTAATTATCTTCCCTCGGTAAAAATAGTCAGTAGGTATAAGGATTCGCACAGGAATATTTAGCCAGACATGAAACCGTACTGCCGTCATGCACTGGCTAAATATATCGTTTCAAAGGCACATATCAGAAGGTGACTTTCACGCCCAGGTTGCCGCTATACCCTTCCTGTGCACCATCAAATGCCCGCATATAGCGTGTATCCAGATAGACAGCAGAATCTTCACCCAGGCTTGCACTGATACCAGCACCGGCCTGCCACTGACCGGAACTGAAATCAGCGCTGACCGGCTGACTGGCGACTGAAACGGTCAGTGAACTCCCCATATCGGTTAGGGCATCCAGAGTGGCATATGGAGTCCACAAAGTGTTTTCACGGTAGAGACGTAAACCGGTTCTGACCTGGGCATGCGTTCCCGATGCTCCTGATACCTGACTGATAGCGTCGCTGAATCCATCAAGATTGAGATACTGAAGTTTCATCTGCAACTGAGGTTCGATTCTCCAGTCGGCATACGCCGCAAAGGGTTTACCCCCTTCAGCGGATGACGCGATGCCGAAGCCATGCTGGGTGGCATCCACCAGACTCTGGTAATTGGTGTGATACCACGTCGCCTGACTGACGATGTCCACATAGCTCCCATCACGACTTTCCTGCGTGTAGTAGCCCCCAAGGCTATAGGCCACGGTATCTATTGAACCGGTGTTGACAGACAACACAGGGTTCACGGCTCTTGCAGCGTCACGGGAGTCCGTTTTCATATTGCCAATGGTGATTAACCAGCCCGCCCGATGGTGTTTGTCCTCGATTCTGTTTTCCCACAAATCAGTCCCAAACTGAGCAAACCATGTATCGGTATCGTAACTAAAACGGCCAGCATCGGCGTTCAGGTGCTGCGCACTGATGCGTCCCCATGTACCATTTTTATGATTCACGTTACCGCCGGTACGCTGGTGGTAAGTGCCCAGCGCATCGAAAGCATAACGCTGAATCAGCCACGGCGCGGCAGCATAGCCCGGTACTTCGGCGCGCCACGGGGTATCGCCATCAGCTGGGGTTGGCGCAGGTGTCGGGTCAGGATCAGGCGTAGGATCTGGATCAGGTGTCGGGTCCGGGTCTGGTGTTGGATCCGGATCAGGTGGCAGGTAAGAAGAACGCAGATACCAGTCGTTAGCATCCTGCGTCCCACCCTGTTGCAACTGATATTCATAAGCACCGGCTGCAACACGGCCTGTCAGACTGAAACTTCCCTGTGACGTGCCGTCGATGTTCACCACCTCGATACCGTCGCCCGTCGTGAGAGCACCGGTGCCGCCTGCGTTATTCACCGTTAAACGATAATCGCCGGTAGCATCGCCTTTGACATCGATTTTATCGGTTGGTGAATTATCATCACCGAGTTGGGTATTGATAACAAAAAGCCCACCTCCGGTCAGATTGTTATTCACCGTCAGGGTGGAGAATCCGGTATTTTGCGGACGGAAATTAACGGTGCCATTAAGGTTGAGCGCTGAAATCGAAGAGCTGGCGGTCATATCCCACAGGCTGGTATCGTCGATATCCAGATCGTTGGCCATGAGGGATGCGCCGGTCCACTGCGAAGCATTGCTGAGGTTGATATCCACCGTTGATATACCGCCGTCCGTCAGAATGTCACCGGTCAGCGTTGAACCGCCGTCGGCGTTCAGCGTAATCGTTGAATTCACGACATCGGTGCCGGCCATCCCGCTGCGTACGGTCGCCAGTTGCCCGTTGCCACCGCTAAACGATGCACCGTCGGACAGGTTAACCATCAGATTCGCACCCGTCGCATACAGCCCCTGATTTTGTACGCTTGAAAGCTGGCTGTTTCGCAGGTTAACGGTGATTTGTGGATTTGCGCCACCTGCGCCCATCGCATACAAGGCCACGCTGCCAGCGCCCTGAGCCTCAACGTTCGAGTCAGTCAGCGATAAATCGCTGTCGCTGTAGACCAGCAGGGCGTGTGAACCTTCGCCAGTGGTTGTGGCGGTAAGATCCGTCGCCGTGATATGCGAGCTGGCATAGTTCACCACGCCATAACCCCGCGCACCGGTGGTTTCTGCTGTTGCTTTATGCAGAGTCACAGACCCGCCGCGCGCTGCACTTATTGCACCCGCATCAGAACCTGATGTACTCAGCGTCATGTCGAAGGCGGTTAACGTGCCTTCGGAATACAACGCGTTCGATGCATTGCCGTTAACAGTAATGCTGCTGTCCGCCAGGTTCATCACGCCGCGGTTATTCACACCGTGAGAAGTGTTGCCATTAGTGATCACCGTAATGCCGCTGGCATCAAGGGTGCTGTTGACTGAGGAGGTGGAAAGGGTGGTGAAGTAGTCACCGGACGAAGCGTAATCACCGCCGTTCAGGGTGATATGGCTGTTGTTGTTGGCGTTAATGAGCGTATCGTTGGCGCCGGTGGCCTCAACGTGGCTGTCGGTGAGCGTAATAGTGGCCGTTTTTGAGGCATCACCCTGAGCATAAATTACGCTCTGTGCCCCCCCGGATGTCTGTTTTACAGAGAAGTGAGTGAAGTTTGCATCCGCGCTGTTTACGGTCAGAGCGCTGTAGCCTTCTGTGAGTTCCAGATCCACATCGCTCAGTGAGACAACGGCGTGGTCTGCCACGGAGAAACCGGTAGCATCGGAACCCGACCCCCTTAGAGTCAGCCCGTTGCCGGTGATTTCAGAGCCGCTGCCGCTGACCGATACCATGGCTTTGCCCGTACCCGCGCTCGTCAGCGTGGTGTTTTCAAGGTTAATACGACCGCCGTTTAATACCTGAAAAGCCACGCTGTTTCCGGTGGTAACAGTACCGCCGAGGAACTGAATGTTGCCGCCATCGGCAGCATACAGCCCTGCGGAATTCATGCCGTCGGTCAGGATATCTGTGTCGGTGAGGGTGGCAAGACTGTCGGCATCCCGGACGCTGACGCCAGTTTTATTGTCGCCTTGCGTTTCAATCAGGGCTTCGGAAAGGGTGACTTCGCCGCCTTTTGTGATGACAACCTGACCCTGAGCGCGGGCAGTTTCAGCGCAGGTAAAAATACTGCTGAATATCAGGCTGGCGAGTAATGATTTACGACAAGAGGGACGAGAAAGTGTAGGGCGAGATATTGGATCGGTTATCATAATGAAATTCCTTATCCATAAAATGATTGGGGAGTCAGTGATTATTAAGTATGAATTGTTTTATTAATTTCTCTTCACATGCTTGTGGAGGTGATATTACAAAGTAATGAATGTGTTATGTAAATCAGATCAGTTATGACAGGTTAGATTTCCTGTCGTATTCTCTTTTAATTAGCGCAGGTTTCGCTTTCAGGTTAAAGCTAAACACGGTCGCTTCTGCTGGCGCGGTGCTGCCGGTGGCGGCAAACGTCAGCTACTACATGCACTCACTCCGTGTTTGTTAAATATATACTGAACATTACTCAATGTACTGTTCAATATTCACTTTGTGAGTGCATTAATTTAGATTAAAGATTGTAATTCCCAATTAAGGAAATAGCTATTTTAATATATATGAATCGGCTAAAAATACAGCCATCTCGCCATTCTGAATATATTAAAATTAAAGATAATTCAGGTTAAGAGTTGCATTGCCATCAATGGATGTAACATCGGTAATATTCAATCCATTATCAATTGCAAATGATATTTTCATTGGGATCGTCAGGTCAGAGAAAGCCGTCGGTTCAAGGGCGTCAGGCCCAGCCAAAGAAAAAAAGCGTATTTCAGGATTCGAGCGTGTTGCAAGTGCAGTTCCGGAAAGGATCCAGTCTTCACTAGACGTTTTCTGAATCAACCTTAAACCAGCTGCTGTTGTCATTTGGGTATAATCAAATGCTAAAGCATATCCACCAATTCTTTTAGATTGAGCAGTCAGGCCTACACCGAAAACATTATTATTGTTCGTTGCATCATATGGCGTAATAGCTGAATCCAAAATTACTACCGAGTAGCTGTTGGTATTAAATCTGTTCTCAATCATTTGCCATGTAAGCAAAGTTGGCGAACCACATGTAATATTCATGGTGATATATTTATGTGGCATTTGAGTATCTTCGGTTGCTGAAAGTTGATCAGTGATCACATTTCCATAATCAGCTATCCCGTTATTACTCAGCGTCGGCGTACACGCCCCCATTTTCACCGTACCTTTAATCTGTACATTTGCAGTTGGGGCAGCCACTGCATTTGAAGCCGCCGCCATCAGGCAGGCCAGCGCGGTTAATTTGAAGATGTTTTTCATTGTTTTGTTTTCCATTTTAATGTTTTCCATTTCGTCTTTTAACGTGTCGAAAATTCAGGGCGTCCGTCAGGGCGCCCTTATCCTGCTTACAGGTATTCGAAGTTAATGGTGGCGTTACCGTCCAGGTTCGCCGTATCGGTGATACCGCCCAGTGCTGAACTCAGCGCCGGGGTGGCTTTCAGGTCAAAGGTAAACACGGTGGCTTCTGTCGGGTCAGTGGTGCCCGTTGACGCGAAGGTCAGATACTGCTGCGCGGTGTTGTTGTTCGCAAAGCTGTCCAGCGTCATTTTGCTCCACGCGGTTTTGTCGGAGCTCATCAGCAGGTCGCCCGCAGTGCCGTCACCCTGAATTGCAGAGATGCTCAGACCGTACGAACCGATGTTGATGTCACCTGCTTTACCCAGACCGAACACGGTACCGGCAGCGGTCGGCTCATCGGAGTGTACCGGTACGGAGTCCGCACGGTTGTCGACAAAGCTCATGGCCACTTTGGTTGCTGAGGTACAGGTCACGGTGGCCTGAACGGATTTACCCGCCAGTGCCAGGGTGCCGGTAGATGGCAGCTGGTCAACGGAGGTTTCGCCGAAGTCGATGATGCCGCTGTTACCCAGCACTGGCGTACAAGCGCCCGGTGTGATGGTACCGGTGATGCGCAGGGTCGCGCTCGGGCCAGCCATCGCAGAGTTAGTCGCTGCCAGCAGGCAGGCCAGGGTGGTCATTTTCAGTACTGATTTGATATTGCTTTCCATTTTGTAAAACTCCATTGGTTACACGTGTAAAAAATAAATTGTTGGGTAGCGGACGCCCTGATAACGGGATCTTCCGTCGGGACGCTGCCGTTCGCTTTCATCATTGCTAAAGGCTTCACTGCTTTTCTTTAATTTACCGGCAGCAGCTCGATATTGAGTTGCTGCTCCTGCACCGCGGCGTCCTGCACCACAAACGCCGACTCCAGCAGGTAAGGCGTGACGGTCACCGTCGCGTTCAGGGTCGTTCCCTTCACGCTGCTGTTCGCGCCCACGGTGATTTCATCGTCGGCACTCAGGACCTGGGTATCCGCGATGACCGGGCCGATAATCACGCCCTTATGTTTGGTTTTCGCCAGCTGTACGGCATTGCCGTCCAGCAGGGCGGAACCGAGCGACACGCTGACCTTGCCTTTCGGACCAAAGGCAAAGTTGCCGTCTGAAAGGCTGCTGCCGGTGAAACGTAAATCCATTCTTTCCGCCTGCGGACAGGTGATGGTCAGGTTACTGCTGCGGACACTTAACGTGGCCGCATTACCCTGCGCGGTGCTGACAAAGCTCTGCCGGCTTTTGAGCAACTCGCCGTAATCGTGCGCGGCGGGCGAGAGCGTCACCGTGCAGTTACTGATGTCCGCCCTGGCCCCTTCACTGACCAGCATTGTGCTGGTCAGTGTCAGCAGCATCAGGACGGCATAACCCGCGTCACCGTGAAGTCGCGGCATTCTTTTCTTAAAAGCATTCATGATCTTTCGCATGGGTTTCTCTCCGGTGAGCAGTAACGGGTGCCGTGCCCTTATTCGGCCTGGCAGGTTGCGCCCACGTTTTCATAAAATTCATTTAAATCAGGCTCTTCCGCGAGCGAGAATTTGAGCTTGCATTTGTGCCCGGCGTCATCGGTCTGTGCGTACAGGTCGCCCGCGTTGGCGGCGTCGGTAACAAACACCACACCGTCTTCCACCGCAGTGGTGACGTACTGGTGTTCACTGTCGAAAATCACGGCGCCTTTCTGCACCGGTTTGCCGTCCGGCATGATCAGTTTGAGCATGGCGCGTCGCACGGTCAGTACGCCAAACTGCAATTTGCTCACCGAGCCGTGCCCGGCCGTCAGGGATTTCATGCCGTTATTCACGTCAACGTTCTTCGGCAAGGTTTCGGTATTCACCATGACGTTCGAGTTTTTATACGGGTTCAGCGCCGGTATCACCGCCTGACCCCATTTGTCCGTCCACACCGTGCCCTGCGGCGTACTGATTTCTACCCCGGCGACGTGGTCGCCAAGCGATGCAATACCAAATGTGTCCTGCACCGCGTAAGGCGAGAAGGTCACCCCGCCGCTGTGAGCCACAATCGCGCCGTCAAGCGTCGCCGACGTGTTGCGGCTCTTATCGGAATTGCCGCCGGCATTCACGCTTAAACGGGTGTAATGCAGGTTGGCATTCAGCCCGCCGTTCACGCTGTTCTGGCTGCCCGGATTAGTGTTTTCCGCCGATACGGTGTAACCCAGATCGGGGGTAATACTGCCCGCCGTCTGCACGCCGTAGCTGGTGTCCTGACCGTCGTTACGCGCATAGGTATTCACGCTTTGCGTACCAAACGGAATGCTGACGTTGACGTAAAAGGTGTCGCCGCGGTCATCATTGTCATAGCGGTAATCATTGCGGTTATTGCTGCTGGCATTACCGGTGCGCCGGTCATTGCTGTTGTCGATTTCGTGCTGCCAGTTGACGCTGACTGACGCGTATTTAAAGGTCCTGCCCCAGGACGCTGTGACGCGTTTTGACGGGCTGTCCTCGCCGTAGCTGACGGAGCGCGAATACCCCAGTGAGAAACTGCCCGCCAGGTCGTTTGACCAGCCGGTTGAGAACGACAGGTCATTTTTGGTGTGGCTGGTGTTGTCATCATTGGTAAAGGTGTCCTGCAGATCCCGGTAACCCAGGCTGTTCTGTGACCCCGATACGCCGAAACTCAGCTTATAAGGCGCGGCATAATTCGCCGACAGCGTGATCTGCTCACCTTTATTGTTGTTGCGCTTGTCCGCTGCACTCAGCACTTTGGCGCTGAGCATCAGGTCGGTCACCGGCGTAATATCGATCCCCCCGGCCACGGCCTGATATTTATTGGCACCTAACAACCCGCCGGTCACATTCAGATATTTTGTGGCCTGCCAGCCATTGGAAACCGTCGCCAGCCACGGGTCTTCAAAATCCGCATCCACGTCGCGCACTTTACCCACCGCCATCGATAATCCCTGCGGCCGCCCGAGCGACGTGCCGGACAGGCTGGCCGCGGAGACGGTAAAGTGACTCGATGAGCCTGACGTTTCGGTGACCGTCACATCCAGATCTGTGTTGGCACTGATGACCGGCACGTTGTCGAGGGTAAACGGCCCGACGGGCACCAGCGTCGAATAGATCAGGGCGCCGGATTGTCTGATGTCCACGCGCGCCTGCGGGGTTTGCGCAATACCGGTGACGGTAATGCCGCTACCGCCGCTGTCATCCAGTGCCGTTTCCGGGATAAGCTGCGCGCCGTTAATCGCACTGCCTGAAAACAGGGTGCTGCTGACGTTAATCTGGCCGACCTGGGCAATCTTTTTAATGCCGGTGAACGTATGCTGCGCATAGGTGTAAAGCGCATCGCGGTTCATTTTCCCGTCCGTTTCGCTGACCATCTGTTTACTGCGCAGCAACCAGTCGGACACGTTGAATCCGGCCTCAAACATGCCTTGTTTGTAACTGGTAGTGCCGCCTTCAAAGCTGTTCTTACTGGAAAACAGCGAGTAGTTCAGCATCGCCGCCGTACCGCCGGTGTTGTAGTTACCGGCCTGCATCGAAAGAGGTTGCAGCGCCTCCGGTGGCGTCACCAGTTCAATTCTGTCCTCGGTCGGAAACAGGCTAAATACCGTGCCGGGGAAAGCGTTGGCGTAGTCATAACAGACCGTCGTGTCCTGTTTGGATGGAGCTACGTCAGGCAGAACAATGTCAGCATCCGCCGGGCGCGCAGCCTGTGCTTTCTGCTCCGGCTCTGCGTTCTCTGCAGGAAGAGGGGCGCCCGCCACCTCTTTGGGAATTTTCAATCCGGCTGCCTGCAAAAAGGTGCGGTCAACGCAGGGTTGCCCCTGGTTGTCGAACGTCACCGGAATACTGCCTTTCGGGTTGCCGTTAAGCGAAAAGCCCACGACTTTGGTGCCCGGCGCAAAACGCGCCGAACGGGCAAAATATTTCGCAACCGAGGGATCCACACCGCGTGAACGCAATGTTTCCAGATCAAAGTTCAGGGCAAGGTCGGTGCCGCCATCCGTAGGTGCAATTGCTGCCGTATCGACTGGTGCAGGGCTGGCGGTAATACCGGCGACCGCCTCTGCCGCGCGCGCATCTCCCGTGCTCACGCCCATGATGCTGAGCATCATCAGCCCTGAAACATATTTCTTATCCATTACGGCTACAACCTGCTGTCTGAAAGTGAAAGGGCAGCGCCTCATCCTGAGGCATTACATATCGGAAGAAATCCGGAAGTTATTTCAATGCGGCGACGTAGCTGCCCGCTTCGAAACCGAAACGTGATGACGGGAACATCTTCACTTGTTTATCAGAGGTTGAACTTTTCAGATTCACTGTCAGGGTTTCGCCCGGCAGGATGAAGGTTTTGTCAAAGCTGCCTGAAACGTTGGATGGCTGGGTGACGACCTGCGGAGACATACGCACCACGTAAGCGCTCGGGTTGGTCACTTTCAGCACGTTGCCTTGTGCTTTCCACTCCAGTTTTTCCCAAGGTGTGGTGAATTCCGGCAAGCCTTTAGGATGAATAATTACCGGCAGGTTCTGGCGGATGGTGGTGGTGATTTGCTTCTTACCGACGGCTTTCGCCTGAGGAATGCCTTCAAAAATCACGCGCTTATATTGCTCAACCTGCAGCGGAGCGGTGGTGTTGAGCACAAAGCGCACGCGTTGTGTCTGACCGGCTTCAAGACGGACAATCGGCTGGGTGGCGACGAGCATCGCCCCTTTATTGCTGCTGCCGTCAGTTTCCTGAATGGTGGTGTAGAGCAGGGCGGCTTTATCGTCGGTGTTTTTGACGTTCATGCTGCCGCCACCTTCGGCCTCATCAATTAATAAGACGGTGGTTTCAGGTACCATACCGGTGGCATGAGACAGTGAAGGGATAAGAGGCAATAATGTACCTGCCAGCATAATGGCATATTGGCTAAATTTACTTTTCATGAGCAATATATCTCTATAGCAGAAGATCAAATATAATTGATCAGTATTTTACATCGCGCTCAGACTGCTGATAAATAAAGGGACCGCTCCCGTATTAAACAGGTTCAGGTGTAAATATCTGATCAATCATAGAGTGAATATGAATGGGGCGAGAGCTAAGTTGTATTCCCGTGCCTCACTCCGATGCCAGTCAGTATTAATCAATTCACCAGAAATATACATCTCTGTATTTTAAAAACACTTTTCGTAATCAGAGAATAAACTGTTGTTTTTGGGGTAATATAAAGCGCTTTCAAAAATAACCATTAAATATCATGCGATTGAAAATGTTAAAACACATGCAAATAATTAACAAACCGTCCCTGGTAACGGGCGGTATCAGCCCGTGAACAGGGGCGGTTATTTCACGGCTTTAGCTTATGCGGGAACTGGCGTTATACTAACAACATCTGAAAACCTCTAAACGTAATTTGATGTATGTTACTGGTGTCGCGGGAAAAATATATTAGTTTATGGGTTTACACAAAGAGATAAAATGAAATATAACCCTGGGAAATGAAAAATGTATCCGGCAAAATCCCCCCTATATGATGATCAGCCGGTTGTCCTTAAGATATAGATTGTCTTCAGCTTGTAAATAAATAAGCTAAAAAATACTTCCGGCGTTGCGGCTTTAGAACCATACTGTTTTGATTCGTGTTGCAATTTTCATACTTCTGCTAAAAATATTTGGAAAGATATAAATGCCTAATAAAAGATCCCGTGCTGTCAGTAAGTTTGACCTCAACCTGCTGGCCACCTATGAAACGATTTACATGACGCGCAGCGTCACTAAAGCGGCAAAGTCGCTGAACCTCACGCCTTCTTCTGTCAGTCAGTCACTGCAAAAGTTGCGTGACTTCTTTGCCGACCCCCTTTTTATTCGCACGCATTCCGGGCTGGTGCCTACCGCCATGGCCACCGATATTTATACCCAGTTACTACAAACCTATGGCGGCCTGATGAGCAGCCTTGAATCCATGACGCAAGGGGACAACAGAGATTTGCTGACGGTCCACTGTCCAACCTATGTTGCCATGCGCATTGTCCCCGCTATCTCACATTGGCTTGAGATCCATGCTCCGCACTGCAAAGTTTTGCACCGGGACTTTTTACGTGATCTGGATTCACCGGAAGAACTCCTGCAACGCCGGGGCGTGGATTTACTGTTTGACGTGTCACCCTGCCACAGCTTTGCGCTGGAGACGGTGCCTCTTTATCAGGAAGGCAGCATGTTTATTTGCCGTAAAAACCACCCGAGGCTTGGAAGCAGTATTTCAAAAGAAGAGGCCGCACTGGAAAGGTTTGCCTTGTTTGAAACGGAAGGGATGGATATTCAGCTGGGTCAGCTACACGTTAAAAAGCAGTTTGGAGAAAGAAAGACAGCAATCGGCAGCAGTTCTCTCATGACGATTCTCTCCACGGTTGAAGAAACGGATATCGTTGGCGTCATTCCTGTCTGGCTATATCAAAAACTTAAAAACAGTTATGACATCCGCACGCTGGATAGGTCTTTCAAAACGCAGGTCGTGACCACATACATGATGTATCACAAAAATGCCCTTCATAATGGAATGTTCTCCGGACTGGTGAGCTGGTTAGAAAAACACTTTGAGGAGGAATAGTTAGTGTTTTATTCAGAAGATCCCGGACTTCACCTTGGTTTAGCCCCGCCCGGGATTTGTAACACCTTTGAGATGTTAGAATAGATAATAGTTTGCTGCTCCGAAGGATACTTGTTAATTTTTGATGTTGTTTTAACATTTTCAACCTTATGAATTCAGAAGTTTATTATTGCATTTATCTTCTGTAAGCCAGTTCACACCAGCTAATTCAGGAATAACGAAAAGTGTATTTAAAATACTTTGTTAGCGGTACTCCTACTATTAACATAAGATATTCCTCGCCAAGTGAATTGCCTGTGCTATTTAAATTCCATACGCAAAAATACCATCCTGTAAATGGATGCTTTTTATAAACTCTAATAAGGATGTTCTGCGACATTATGTTACAGATAGCGATGACAGCCGGATGTCATCAGAGATAATAAATGAAGTATGTCAGAGAAATAATACTTAGCATTACGCTGTTAATGTCTGTCAGTACCCAGGCAGCGACAGCTACCGTCCAGATAAAAGGGACGGTAGCACCGGGTTCGTGTATACCTTCATTGTCCAATAATGGCGTAGTGGATATCGGTAATCTTGATTCAAAACAACTTGAAGAGGGGGTGAAGGTCGTATCAGTTCAGAACATCAGTCTGGATATCATCTGCACAAATCCAACCCGTGTCGCCTATACACTGACCGATAACCGCCATGAGTCGTTACCGGCAATGCTTCCTGAAAACATTATCAACAGCGCGGATCTGTTTGGCCTCGGTAAAAGTGCCGGGCAAATTGCTATTGGTAGCTGGTACATTACCGTCCCAGCATCGGGCCTGATTGAGGGTATTGAAGCTCAAAACATCGCCTCGCATAACACCGAACTCTGGTTACCACAGACAGAAAATAACATGCTGAGCAACACTAACGGTGGAAAACCCGTTTACTATTCTTTTGCCCGTGATGGTGAAACGACACCTTCGTCAGGCAGTGCTTTTTCCACTTCCTTTTCTGTCAATGTCGCACTGTCCTCAGAGTTGAAGAGCATAACGGAAGTCGCCCAGGCCGACGGAAATGCAGCCATCAACATCATTTACCTGTAAGGGCGTACGGATAACATATTATTAAACCTTTTTGGAATCAGAGACATTACTTTGGTTAGTGAGGTGCAATGAGTCCGGTTAAGTACGGCAGCATCTTGGGATCACAACATAACCAGTCCAACAAAACATCCGCATCTCCAAAAGTGACATTATCAAATGGGACTTACAATATGTTTAGGCTGGTTTTAAATGTCCGCCTTTTGGCTGAGCTTCATCTGCGCTGTGAATGGTGGTCCATCGAGTTTCATCCTTATGAATTTGTGGGAATTTTTCCTGGTAAGCGATTAGTGTACAAACTTTATTGTTCCAAAATGTCCTTCTGTACAATGTTTATTGTTCCAACACAGTAGCTTCACGTAATTCATAAGTATTCAAAATTCTTAGCACTTCATACAAACAACTCTGTTGGAGTGCTACCTCTTTACACCCCTTTTCCGCTCATCAAACCCATGTATTCTCCTGCCAGTCATTTCCCGCATTAACCGTCATAAAGTCTGTAAAAGTGGACAATGGTCGACTTTTCATCTTAAAGTCCTGCGGTTGGCACTAGAGATAACCCCCAATTGTTATCAAATAATAATGGCTGAATGATGATGAGCGGCCCGCCAGACAGCCGCCGCGCAGTTCAGTGTTCGCAAACACTCCGTCAGACTTTTTGGAGAATTTATGCATTCCTCTGGTAGTAAAAACGAAGGCCGGACCTTCTTAGGCCACCCTTATCCGCTGCGCTCACTGTTCTTCACCGAGATGTGGGAGCGCTTCTCGTTTTACGGGATCCGTCCTTTACTGATTCTGTTCATGGCGGCGACGGTCTACGAAGGCGGCATGGGGCTCGCGCGTGAAAACGCTTCGGCTATCGTCGGTATCTTCGCTGGCTGTATGTATCTCGCCGCGCTGCCGGGCGGCTGGCTGGCGGATAACTGGCTCGGTCAGCAGCGTGCAGTCTGGTACGGTTCAATCCTTATTGCCCTTGGTCACTTGTCGATTGCGCTCTCCGCCTTTATGGGCGACAGCCTGTTCTTTATCGGCCTGATGTTTATCGTCCTCGGCTCTGGCCTGTTCAAGACCTGTATCTCGGTCATGGTGGGCACGCTGTATAAGAAAGGCGATGCGCGTCGCGACGGCGGTTTCTCGCTGTTTTATATGGGCATCAACATGGGGTCGTTTATCGCGCCGCTTATCTCCGGCTGGCTGATAAAAACCCATGGCTGGCACTGGGGCTTTGGTATCGGTGGTATCGGGATGCTGATCGCGCTGGTGATTTTCCGCCTGTTTGCGGTGCCGTCGATGAAACGTTACGACAGCGAAGTCGGTTTGGACTCCACCTGGAATAATCCGGTGGCGAAGAAAAAGGGCGTTGGCGCCTGGCTGCTGGCGCTGGCGGTGGGTGTGGCGATCGTTGTTGCGCTGATTGCTCAGGGCGTGATTGTGATTAACCCGGTCGCGGTTGCCAGCGTGCTGGTCTACGTGATTGCCGCCTCGGTGGCTCTCTACTTTATTTACCTGTTTGTGTTTGCCGGCCTGAACCGCAAAGAACGCGCCCGGTTGCTGGTTTGCTTTATTTTACTGGTGTCTGCGGCCTTCTTCTGGTCTGCGTTCGAGCAAAAACCGACCTCGTTCAACCTGTTCGCCAATGACTACACCAACCGCATGATCGGCGATTTTGAAATCCCAGCCGTATGGTTCCAGTCCATCAATGCGCTGTTTATCATCATCCTTGCGCCGGTATTTAGCTGGGCATGGCCGATGATGGCGCGCAACAATGTGCGTCCAAGCAGCATCACCAAATTCATCATCGGTATATTATGCGCGGCGGCGGGCTTTGGCATCATGATGATGGCGGCCCAAAATGTGCTGGCCAACGGCGGCGCAGGCGTATCCCCAATGTGGCTGGTGGGCAGTATTTTGATGCTGACTCTGGGCGAATTGTGCCTGAGCCCGATTGGTCTGGCGACCATGACGCTGCTGGCACCGGAAAGAATGCGCGGGCAGATGATGGGGTTGTGGTTCTGCGCCAGTGCGCTGGGAAATCTGGCGGCCGGTCTGATTGGCGGTCACGTGAAAGCCGATCAACTGGATATGCTGCCGAACCTCTTCGCGCGTTGTTCCATTGCGTTGCTGATCTGTGCGGCGGTACTGTTCGTGTTGATCATTCCGGTTCGACGCATGTTGCAAAATGCTCAGGCGAGTTCTGAGCAGAAACCTGCGACCCATGCCTGACAAGAAACAGCGTGTTTTAATCGCGTGAAAAGAATGAAGGAGGCCGGTCTGACGATCGGCCTCTTTTTCTTTCTGCGTTGGTGCCCTGTTTGGTTTGGCTATCGCGTAACATTCCGATTGTAAAAATCCACGAAATCGCTCAGTGTGCGGCCTGCAGTGCGCCATCTGGCGTGCGTAAACCACTTTCGCAAGGTCTCCTGATGTACACCCGTCATTATCCCCGTCCGGCTTCGCGTGATAAATCAATGCAATGAAAAGAGTGACGGGAAGACTGACCGGTTTTAGTATCCTGATGCCTTTGCTGCTGACTTCATGCAGCACGCTGTCTGAGATGCAGGTGAAGGAAAATCCGCAGGCGGTGAAGCAGCTCGCCTGTACGCAAAATATCGACGGCCTGGTCGATGGCATCGTGTCGCAGTACATCAAAAAAGAAAAGGCCAGCGGACTGGCGATAGGGATCATCCGTAACGACGGTGTCGCGCGGACGTGGGGTTACGGTCACACCAACGCAGTGAATGGCTACAAAATTGACGGGCAAACGCTGTTCGCGCTGGGGTCCATCAGTAAGGGCGTGACCGGCGAAGTGGTGGCGGGGCTGGTGGATAAAGGGCTGCTGAAGTGGGACGACAAGCTTTCTGATTTGTTGCCGAAAAATACGCCGCTGAGCGAAGACGCCAGGAACATCACCCTGTTACAACTGGCGACCCACACCTCGGGGCTACCGCGCCAAAACATGAACAAAGACATGTTGCAGAGTTTCCTCCGGTATCTGTATACCGGCGATAACTTTTATAGCGAACTGGACAGCGATGCGGTGGTGAACGATCTCTCTTCGTTTAAACGGCCGCAAACGCCGGAGCCTCAGTATTCCAATCTGGGTTACGCACTGCTCGGCTACATTCTCAAGTTAAAAACCGGCGAAGATATCCAGCAGCTGTCTTATGACTTTATTTTCAGGTCGCTGGAAATGGGCAGTACCAGCTTCCACGGCCCGACGCTGAAAGCCTATCCTTACCGGGCCATCGGCCATGCGGGCGATCAGCCGAAATTTATTCGCCGTGGCAAAGTGGTACCCGACTGGTCTTTCACGAATAATATGGTTGCGGCGGCTAACTTATACAGTAACGTTGACGACTTACTGAAATACCTCCGTGCGCATATAACAGACTCGGAACCAAGCGAGCTTAATTCTGCGATAAGAGTTTCTGAAAAAATTTATTTCCAGCGGAATATCGAAGCAGCCAATATCGCGTGGGTCACTGACCATAAAGATAATCAGGTGATCACTTATCAGGTTGGCTATATTGGCGGGTACTCAAGTTATATTGGTTTCGATAAAAAGCATAAGAATGCGGTTGTTGTCTTACAGAACTCTTTCAACTGGAGCAATTACATCGGCCATGACCTGTTGCTGAAGATGGCGATGGCGGATGACTATCGGGGAACATGCCCCTGAAGTCAGCCTGTTTGCTGCGAAAAATCCAAATAATTCATTACTCATGAAAATGAATTTCATTAATTTATATTGATATTTTATTGATGTGTAAAGTTATTACACAATAAGTATTACGTTATGACTTTATATTTGTAAGATATGACCCTGTTTGATTTCGTGATGAACGGGAAACCTCTTTTCGCTGTTATAATTTTCCAGATTTATCGGCGACCACCGCTATATCTTTGATGAGCAGCATTTGGAAAGGTCATTTAATTTATAATGTGAAGGTACTTGTATGTATTTCATCCCCTTAAAGAAGAGCGTTTGTGCCTTAAGCCTCTTAATCATCTCTTGTTATATGATTTCTGCTGGCGCCTCTGAATCAGCTCCTGCGGTTGTCCATAATACTCATGCTGACGCGAGCGTTCCGGTCTCGCCGACCGCACCTGCAGCCACATCACCAGCACCAGGGGATGTTTCGGTGACTCCCGTCACCACGCCAGCCACGGTTACGCCTGACGCTGCCCCCGTTGCTGAACACGTGACTGCATCCCCTCCGGGAGAAGTGCAGAAACCTGCCGCTGTTGTTGCACAAGAACCGACTAAACCGGTCTTAAGCCTGAACAGTGAAGAACAAAAACGCGCTTATGCCAGCGGTGTTGCACTGGGGCAATATGTTGAAAATCAGATCACACAGCAGCGGGCGCTGCACATTACGCTGGATAAAGACCTTCTTCTGGCGGGTATTACCGATACGTTTAATCATCAGGAAAAAATGAGCGTTCAGGATGTTCAGGAAACGCTGATGGCGTTTGATGAGCAAGTCAAAATCCTGTTGCTGGCTGAGGTCGCGAAAAAGCAGGAGGCAGATAAAGCCTTTATCGATCAGTTCGCCAAACGCCCTGGCGTGAAAAAAACGTCGAAAGGTCTGTATTATCTGATCGAAGATAAAGGTGAGGGAGCAGCCATCAACGACTCAAATCAGGTAGAAGTGGCCTATAAAGGTGAACGGGTGGACGGTACCGTTGTGGAGGCTCCACAGATCGAGAATTCAAACCCGATATTTCGCGTTGCGAACATGCCACCGGTTCTGCGCGACAGCGTGAAGCTGATTCGTAAGGGCGGTAAAATCAAAGTTGTCGTTCCGTCCGGTGTTCTGGAAAGCGATAATGCAGCAGCCAAACAAAATAACATGGTGATGATTTACACCATTTCCGTGGTGAATGTGAATAATCCGCAGTAATTCCATTTAACATGCCTCTTTTAGGGAGTTCGCGCACTTTCGTAGAATTTACACCCTAAAAAAGGGCTCAACGCGTGAGCCCTTTGGATTGATATTTAAAGTTTTTGCATCAGAAGCTGACTTTCACACCCAACGTAGCGCTGGTATCGCGATAGCTTTCGCTGCCCATCTGCTGGCCGATATTGCCCCACAGGTTGACCCGCTGGGTCAGTTGTCCGTCCACACCGGCGCGGACTTCGGCGATATTCTTGCTGCCCCGCTGTTCGTTGTAGGACGCGTCCGAAGAGTGAGAAGTGCAAAACAGAGAAGGAGATAACTTACTGATGAACCGCGATATAGCGTTCAAACTTTGCCGGTTTTAAGCAGCTGAGATCGACCAGGACTAACCCGTCGATACAGTTATTAAATTCGGGATCGCTGCCGAAATCGATGAACTGCACGCCGCCGGTTTCGCAAAGTTCTGAATACTGCTTATACAGCGGCGGAATGCTGCTCCCCAGATTGGCGAGCAGACGTTTCAGACGCTGTAAATCTTCCTGATAATCGTCACCGCAAAACTGCGCGAACACGTCCGGCAGTGAAGCTGGATAAGGACGGCGGGAGGTGGCCAGCGGCAGAGCAGGGGCGAAATACAAGCGATAAAACGCCACCAGCAAATCACGCGCGGGCAGCGGCATTCCGCCGGAAATCGACACCGGCCCGAACAGATAACGCGTCTGCGGATACTTCGCCAGATACGCACCAATGCCCAGCCACAGATAATCCAGCCCGCGTTTTCCCCAGTACGCAGGCTGAATAAAGCTGCGTCCTAGCTCAATGCCCTGCGCCAGAATCGGATCCATCTGATGCCCGTACTGGAACAGGCTCTGGCTGTAAATACCGTTCAGGCCTTTGCTGGCGAGCTGATCGGCAGTCGGGATAAAACGGTATGCGCCGACAATTTCCAGGGCCTGCGGATCCCACAATACCAAATGGAAATAATCGTCGTCGTACCCGTCGAGATCGCGACGACGGCCGCTGCCTTCCCCGACGGCGCGAAAGGCAATTTCTCGTAGCCGCCCAAGTTCGCGCAGGATCGGCACGGTGTCTTCGCCGTGGCGGCGGTAGAGATAAATCATTTTGCCGTCCGGCGTTTTGCCCAGCACTTCGCTGGCTTCCAGCGCATGTTTGAGCACCGCACGGTCTTCGGCGCGGGCAATTGACGATTCGGTATGGAACAGCCCCGGCTTGCCGCCGCCGAGACGATAAACGTGTTTACGAAAACGCGCCGCCAGATCGCCCGCCAGCATTTGTCCGTCGTGCCAGCTGGAATAGGGGATGCGCGCGCCGATTTTCAGTGTCAGGCTGTTGCCGCGCTGGCCGAACATCTCATGCACCAGCAGCAGCGTACTGAGCGGACGGTAAATCATTGAGCTGAGATAAAACAGCGCGCTGTTGCTGCCGCTGATATGCACCGGCACCACGGGCGCACGAGCTTTGGCCGCGAGACGGATAAAACCGGTGTGCCATTTTCCGTCGCGCACGCCTTTCGAGCTCATGCGCGAGACTTCACCCGCCGGAAAGACAATCAGCACGCCCTGGTTCTCCAGATGCTCCTGCATCTGCGTCACCTGATTGCGGCGCGTCCGGTTGCCCATGTTATCCACCGGGATCATCAGGCTACCGAGCGACGAAACCAGCGACAGCAGCTGGTTAGCCACCACTTTGACGTCAGGGCGCACCGATGCCACTGCGTGCAAAAGTGCCAACCCGTCCAGCGTGCCAATCGGGTGGTTTGCCACTACCACCACCGGGCCATAGCTCGGGATCTGTTCGCGGTCGCGTTCGGTCAGTTCACAGCGAATATTAAACTGCTCGAGCACCTGTTCGACCATATCAATCCCTTTCAGGTGCTGATACTGGTCGGCAAAGCGGTGAAATTCTTTCTCGCGGAACAGGGTTTTTAACAGACGGCGTTGCCAGGAAGGGGTTTTATGCTGCGGGTCGAGATCCTGAAACAGGGTATCCATGCTAAACATAGGATGTCCTCCGGTTGAAGTCATCTGACCATAATCAGCCGGTGTGACAGTGATGTGTCAGCGAAATGACAGAATGGACAAATTTGCTGACCGGCAAATCAGCGTACCAGATTGTCTGCGCCTTCCTGTTTGAACGGGAAATGATGCCGCCGGAACAATGCCTGCGTACACCGGATTTTTAATTATATTCATGATAATACTCACCTGGCCCGTCGCGGCGTGATGAAAATTCTTGCCGATCTACGTCAGGATGAATATATCAATATTGAGAACAGCATACTTATTGCGATCCTCAAAACGTTACCGCCTGAATATTAAAATACGCACCGGTATTGTTTAATTGACCAGACAGGCAACACCCTCGTTTTTATCCTCGGTATTTGATGTGATGCGTCCGTTAGAAATATACATATAGTAAGCGTTGTCCGCTCCCCATTCGTCTGAAGACCAGAAAACTGGCCCGGCAAATTTCGCATTTTGCTGAGAAATATCGCCCCATTCCTGCCACAGCGCATCGGAGGGTATTTGTCGCACATCGGCGGCCGTCGATAAATGATAAGTATCTGGCATAGTATATCCCTGAGATGTGCACCAGTTTTTTGCATCCTGCCAGTTCATTTTTGCGGTGCTGAAAATAAAGAATTCGGACGGATTAAATTTTATACGTGCAACAGCTTTGTCATTTCTGGCCTGTATCGTGACCGGGCCTTTTGCCAGAAAAGTAACCAGCCCGTCCTGAGTGACTGTGGCGACGTTGTTATTACTGCTTGCCCAGATAATCTGAGATTCAGGGTTGTCCGTTTCCAGCTGAACTTCTGCGCCAACCCAGCCGGTATGCAGAATTTGATCCGAGCTGACAGTCTTACTTTCACTGGTGCCGGGTGCGACAATATAGTCCGTAAAATTAACAGAATGCGGGTTTACCGGCCCTTCGATAATATTATCGCTGTCGTCATAGGCACTTACATCCGCCACCGTAAGCGCTTCGGCGGTGCGGGGAATACCTGTTTGCGTTTGCGGCTGGAGCGTCACGCCAATATTACAGCCATAATCCGCCGAGGTAATGGTGTAGCTGTTAACCTGCGTTGCCAGTACGTGGGAGCCTTTGGTCGGGTGATCGCAGGTCCAGACGATCGACGACAGCGTGGCATCTGCATCTCCTTCATTATCTTGCAATTCCCACGTCAGGGTGACGATATCGCCTTCATCGAGTTCATCGGTGTCGTCGTGTTCGCTGATTTTCCTGAAATCGATTTTGTTGCTGTCACCGGAATTATTTTTGATGACCGGAGGCGTACCGTTCAGAATACCCGTCGCTGCCGTCATGAAATCTCCGGCCTGTGGCTCCGTAGCTTCAGCCCGACAGTGTGTGCTGAAGGCGAGTATTATCAGGAGAGAAAGTCCTGATAATTTGAAATATCGTGAAAACATAATTTCATCCTGATTATTCGAGCCAGAACACGCTCAGAGGATGTGAAAAGTTGAGCACTTTCGTGCCCAACTTTCCTGAAGTAACAATTTAAAATAAAAACGTTACCCTTCGGTTTAATTATTTCCTGACTGATTTAACGGTTTTTACTGATTTCAGTAAGGGTGAGTAATCAACTTTCAGGCTGTAACCCTGAACACCGTCTGCGCCCGCGGTCGCGAAGACAGAAGTGGCCCCGGCATTCGTAGCAGGGATAACCAGATCTTTGCCATTCGTTGCACTGACAGCATAACCGCCCGCAGTGCCGGTGGTGGCGCTGGTGCCTTCGAAGAACCATTTGTAGTTGTAGTTGCTGGTCGCTTCCAGTTCGCCCGCATCCCACACGCCGTTGTTGTTGGCGTCATACCAGGCTTTGAACTGGTAAGTGTGGCCAACAAGCAGTACGCTGTTCGCCTTGCCGATCAGGTTGACGGTTGGTGCGGTCGCATCCACAATTTCTACGCCAACCTTGCCACCGACGATCGGGCCGTCCGGTATCCCATCAGTTGCGTTGGCACTGACGTCTTCGATAGTAATGACCTGGCCTTTTGACGGCATACCGGTCGAGGTCTGTTCGGTAATTTCTGCCCCCAGATAGCGGCCTGCATCGGTCGCCGCGATGGTATAGGTATCCTTACCGTCGTTGGCTAATGCGGTTTTATCGCCACCTTTACCATCGCTGGTGGTAAACCACTTGATGGTGGTTTTACTGCTGTCAACGTCGCCTTCTGCGTCTTTAAACGTATAATTTAACGTAATTTTATCGTTCGGGGACATGGCGTCTGTTGACCCACTTTCGTGTCCGTTCGAGAAGGAAACGCTGTGGTCTGACTGGCCTGCGTCGGTACCTTTCAACACCGGTACTGTCCCGATCAACTGACCGGCAGAATCCGTCATATCCGCTAAAGCAACGTGGGAGCAGCCGGCAAATAACAGGCTGGCCAGAAGGGTTTTATTAAACTTTGTCATAGCAATATCACTCTGTAAAATTATATTCAGTTAATGTTTAAATAAATTTCGCCAGGTTTAATTGGCGGAGAGACTTTTAAGAAGATTTGAGCCTGCATCAGAAAGTTCAAAATCTGCTTTTAATTCAAATCCCTGAATTCCGCTTTTTCCTGCCGATGTTAATACGGTATTGGCTTGCGCATTGGTATCCGGAATAACCAGATTGTGGTTATCGGTATTACTGTTTGCATAGCCGCCTTTTTCACCCTGTGGATTAATACCGTCAAATACCCACTTATAATTCACCAGGGAAATAATCGGTGTTTTATCTGTATCGGAAACAGTTTCCCGGTCTGTAGGATCCCATTGCCCGTTTTTATTACTGTCATAGGCCACTCTGAACTGATATTCGTGACCTAATAAAAGAGAATTGCCTTTTGTTGCGGTCAGATTTACATCCGGATTTTGTGTATCCACAATCGCCGTGACGATTTCTTTATTTCCGGCATTAAAGTCCACCAGAACCTGATTAGTTTGCTGGGTTTCATGGTCAGCCGGAATAGCAATAATCGAAAAAACACCCGGCAGCGTACTGGCAATCGTTGATTTCCCTTTATCCGGAGAATTCACGTAATAAAGGCCGCCGGTATTTTTATCGCAATCCCCTTTGGAAGCGTGGATTTTAATTTCATGCTCATGATTTTTATCAGCAACGGCATAAGCATGGAAATTCATGTTCAGGTTTTCGCCGGTCAGCGCTGTCGATTCGCCCTGTAACCCGGAAACTTTCGCGCCGGTGGCTTCCAGAACGACCGTGTCTCTGCCATTTGCGTTGCGCTTCACGGCTTTATCACTTTGCGGATCGTTTTTAATCGCCAACTGATAACTGACCGGCGCTTCGGACACTTTAATTTTCACCACATTGGACTGCTTGCTGTCGCCTTTATCATCGCTAAAGGTAACCGCTAAATCGTATTCGTTAGCGTGCGGGTCTTTCGAGTTGACCCACGCCGGGAAGGTCAGCGTCCAGTGGTTATTGTTACCGGCACTGATGTTCGATGACGGTGACAGCGCCGGTAAGCCCAGCTTATTTTCGGCAGAATATCCGCCAACCGGCACCCAACGCGCCGATGCAATTTTGCGGTGAGATTTAATGTCCGCATTTAGCGTCCAGTGACATCCTTCGTAAGCCTGCGCCTCATCGGGGTCATCGCCCAAAATACATTGCGGCGCTGTGCTGGTCGGTTTGAGATAGACGTTGATATCGAGATCTTTCACTTCACGGTATTCCAGCACGATATCGTTGTTGCGATCGACAAAGTCCATCCGGCTGCCCGCCAGCGTACGCATATCGGCAACCGCAGAGGCATCCAGTTGTTTCGAAAGCGGCGTGCCGATGCGGTAATCAAAACTGATATTCGCCGTGACTTCATTCTGATCGGAATTACCTTGCTTATATCCCACACCGATCATCACCAAAGGCACCGGCGTGTAATCTACGCCCAGCGTCACAGAGGACGGATCTTCCTGGAGATTGTCGGTGCCAAAAAGCGCAACCTGTTCGCCATAATATTGTTCATAAACCAGCGATGAACCTAATTGCGGATAAAAAGGTAAATAGGTCTGAAGACGGACATCCCAGCCCTGAGCCGGACGTTCTTCGTAATTATCGAAGTCCGCTGACGCTTTCCACTTAGACAAAGGAATATAATAGTTTCCGCTAAGTTTTAAGAAATTCGTCCACACTTCAGAACCAATGCTTCCCCGGCGGTGGCTACGGCTGATGTCATAATCATAAAAAGCATTTACGCCCAGCATCCAGTCCTGACTGACGTTATATCGAACGCCTGCACCGATGTTTGCGATATTACGGCCATCTTTACTGTGCGTTGAAAACTGGTTAAAAATCAGCGTACTTTCACCGGCATACCAGGGAATTAAATAATCCAGTGATGAACCGTCCAGGTTGCCGTCATCGCCAACATTCAGCGTCGTTTTGATGTGACCGTAAGGCGACAACAATTGCTCCGCTTGTGACTGCACGGCCTGCGTCGCTGCGCCTTTTCCGTACTGATACAGCTGACTTTTCGCGCCTTCGACGCTGAGGTTTTGGAAACCCTGCTGAGCTTCGTTTGTTAAAACTTGTGCAGATTTATTCCCGAGAGTCTGACGCACGCTTTCATTATTACTGGCCGGAATCTTATCTGAAAATACATCCTGACTGCCCAGTGTTGGAAGGATGAAACCTTCTTGCGCGCAGACAGGAAAGCTCATCAAAATATAAAGTGCGACCTTTATATATTTAAATGGCATGTATTTTTTCATAATGAATTATCGAGTTTAATAAGTAAAATCTTTGTCAAGGAATTACGCCTGTCCATAAATGGACTATTTCATCACCCTTAATGGGGCAGAGAGGCTGGTTATTATCTTTATCCTTCCTGGTTTTGCAATATTAACGCGCGACAATACTTGAGAAATAAATTATTAACGGAAAATTAAATGCTGTGTTATTTGTTCCGTGAATGAATAATACGCCTATAGATTCTATTTTTGTATATCCATAAATGGACGTATCCTTAATTATTCAGAAGGATCGCAGCCCGGGGCTCCTAAACCGGTGTTTCAATTTGTTGCTAAAACAACCTTTTGCTAATAAAGTCAAAGACTCATTTACGGCTACGTAACACGCCTGAACCTTCTTCGTGAGATGCGAATTCCCATGCCTGAACCTGCTTCCCCCGACCTTACTGCGGCCAGCCCGTCAAAGACCACGCTGCGTATTCTCTCCATACTGGTGTTCAACTTTGCCAACTATCTGACCATCGGTCTGCCGCTGGCTATTTTGCCGGGCTATGTGCATGAGCATCTGGGGTACAGCGCGTTCTGGGCGGGGCTGGTGATCAGCCTGCAATATTTCGCCACGCTGCTGAGCCGTCCGCACGCCGGGCGCTACGCTGATAAAGTCGGACCGAAAAAAGTCGTGATGCTCGGGCTGAGCGGGTGTCTGCTCAGCGGTCTGTTTTACCTGCTGGCGCTGTGGTTCGATACCTCCCCGGCGGTCAGTCTGGCGCTGTTGTGCGTCGGGCGTTTACTGCTGGGTGCGGGGCAAAGCTTTGCAGGTACCGGCTCGACGCTGTGGGGCATCGGCGTGGTCGGCTCCCTGCATATCGGCAAAGTGATTTCGTGGAGCGGGGTGGTGACTTACGGCGCGATGGCCATCGGTGCGCCGCTCGGCGTGTGGATATTCGGCCTCGGCGGACTGACGCTGCTTTCAGTGTGCATCATTGCGGTGGCGCTGACAGCGTTGCTGGCGGCGTGGCGTAAAACACCGGTCGCGGGTAAAGCCGCGCCGCAGATCCCGTTTCGTCAGGTGCTCGGCAAAGTGCTGCCTTACGGGCTGACGCTTGGCCTCGCGTCTACCGGTTTCGGGGTGATCGCCACCTTTATCACGCTGTTTTATGACGCCAAAGGCTGGTCTGGCGCGGCGTTTTCCCTGACCTTCTTCAGTGCGGCCTTTGTCGGTATGCGACTGCTATTCCCCAACTGCATCAATCGCTTCGGCGGGCTGCGCGTCTCGCTGGTGTGCTTCTGCGTGGAAATCGTCGGGCTGATTATGGTGTTTTTCGCCCCGACGTCTGCGGTGGCGATGGGCGGCGCGTTCCTGACCGGCGCGGGCTTCTCGCTGGTGTTTCCGGCGCTCGGCGTGGTGGCCGTCAAAAAATTGCCGCAAGAAAATCAGGGCAGTGCGCTGGCGACCTATTCGGCATTTCTGGATTTATCGCTCGGTGTGACCGGGCCTCTGGCGGGCATTCTGATGGCGCAGGCGGGAATTGATGCGATTTATCTCGGCTCAGCGTTGCTGGTGCTTATCGCCATGGCGCTGGTTCTGCGGCTGCTGTTAAGCAAAACCCCGCAGGAAACCAGCGCTTCTGTCAGAACGGATTAGTTGGAACGGATACGGCCCATGTGCAGTGTGTCGACGTATTCGCCGTTACGCAGTGCATAGCATGGGCTGAGCCCCTCAACGCTGAAACCAAACTTTTTATATAGCGCGATCGCCGCCTCGTTATCAGCATATACCGTCAGCTCGACGCGTTTTATCTGCAACCATTTGTCGCACAGCTCCAGTGCTGCCGCGACAAGTTTGCCGCCCACGCCTCTTCCCTGAAAGCCGGTATCCACGCCGATGCCGAACGTTGCCACATGGCGGCGTCGCCAGGGTTCTTCAATCATCAGCGTCAGATTGCCCACCAGTTTGCCATCAATGCAGGCTACCAGCGCGAAGCGGTTCGGTGACGGATTGGCCAGACGACCTTCCCACAGGGCTGCAGGGGGATACGGGAGTTGCAGGGTGTCGCTGTACACAGGAACCTGAGCGTAGAGATGTTGAAGGGCTTCTGCGTCCGTAGTTTCTGCGTGGCGGATAACGATTTCGCTCATAGCGACACTCCTTTTGTTGTGGTTACTGTTTGAATATCCTCTAGATTTATCAGGAATTGAAAAAGTGTCAATCCTGCGTGTGATTAAAAATAATGCTTTACAAGTGCGAATGATAATGATTATTATTGCCATGCGTTCCGGGGATGGCCTCACACCAAGGTCAAACGGGTCCCCATGAATGCACGACATTGCTCACATTGCTTCCAGTATTATTTAGCCAGCCGGGTGCTGGCTTTTTTTTGTCCTTTTTTCGTCATACCTCGGGCTGGCAGTGCGTTGGCTGCGTGCGTTCACCCCGGTCACATAACGCGGTTGTGTGCTCTTAAAATATCAACAATTCCTTTGAATTTAGCTATCTGCGTTTGTTCATATTTTTTGAACAGAGGAGTGAGATTTTTACGCTTTCTTATTCCCAGCCGTTGACTAGACTAGAGAAAACATTGAGGAGAGTTGAACATGATCTACTTACGCAAAGCACAAGAACGCGGTCACGCAAGTCACGGTTGGCTGGAAAGCTGGCACACGTTTTCTTTCGCCGATTACTACGATGCGAACTTCATGGGTTTCTCCGCGCTGCGGGTTATCAATGAAGACTTCATCGACGAAGGGCAAGGGTTTGGTAAACATCCGCACAAAGACATGGAAATCCTGACCTACGTGCTCGAAGGCACCGTGGAACATCAGGACAGCATGGGCAACAAAGAGCAGATACAGGCGGGTGAATTCCAGATCATGAGTGCCGGGACCGGCGTGACGCACTCCGAGTACAACGGTAATAAAGACCGTAAATTGCACCTGTATCAGATCTGGATCATTCCTGACAAAAAAGGTCTGGAACCGCGTTACGAACAACGTATGTTCGACGCACCACAAGGCCGCCAGCTGGTGCTTTCACCGGATGCCCGTGAAGGTTCGCTGAAAGTGTTCCAGGATATGGAACTGTCCCGCTGGGCGCTGAAAAAAGACGAACAGTCTGTGTATCAGATTCAGGCAGAACGTCGCGTGTGGATCCAGGTGGTGAAAGGCACCGTGTCGATCAACGGCCAGAAAGCCGGGCCGAGCGATGCGCTGGCAATTTGGGATGAAACGGCGCTGTCCGTACATGCTGATGAAGACAGTGAAATCCTGCTGTTTGACCTGCCACCGGTCTGAAAACAGTTCTGAAAATAGTGTAAAAGCGAAAGGCGGCTCCGGTCGCCTTTTTTACGTCGGCTATCTGAAGCTGACGTTAATCCCCAGTTGCCCCTCATACCCCATGCCCGGCAGGCTTAAATTGCGGTAATGCGTGATATCGCTGAAAAACGCCACGCGCTTTGACAGATTCGCCGTCAGCCCAATACCATCCTGTAGCCAGCGCTCCGTCGCCGGTGGCTCGATTTCCACCGTGTTCACCGTCACCGCCGATTTATCCCCGACGTTGCTCACCATGTCGATATGAAAATAGGGCGTCAGCGTGCGGATATCCCGCTGTGCCTGACGGAACAGGCGCAGGCCGCCACGTACCTGACCGCTGTTCTGGCGGATCGCTTTCACGTGACTGTTATCGGTATCGAACGAATCCATGTGCAAATGCTGGGTGATAAACTGCGCCTGCGGTTCGATTGCCCAGTTTTCGCCGAGCCTGAAAGGCTTACCAACCTCAACGGAAATCGTCGAACCATACCCGTTCGGCTTGGCATTCAGGCGGGTGGATAAGTCTTCGCGATAAAACGTGTTCTGATTGACGATGTTCAGGTAAGCGCCACGTGACGTGGTTGCGCTGTAATATCCACCTATCCCCAGAGACGCTGTCGAAATATTCCCCGTGCTGAGCACCTGCCCGACCATTCGCAGCGCGCTGTCTTTGGTGTCGGTGGTCTGATTGCCGAGCGTGGCGATCACCCCGGCACGACGTTGCCCGCCGCCCGATCGTTCTTCCTGATAAAGATCTTTACC
This sequence comes from Enterobacteriaceae bacterium Kacie_13, assembly GCA_013457415.1. Lineage (NCBI taxonomy): Bacteria > Pseudomonadati > Pseudomonadota > Gammaproteobacteria > Enterobacterales > Enterobacteriaceae > Enterobacteriaceae bacterium Kacie_13. The sequence goes on along the minus strand of CP045665.1, from coordinate 4,387,610 downwards.
GATCTGCGCGAACCAGATATTCGAGGCGTGATGGGCGGTATCGTAGGTATCCGCATTATGACTGCCGCTGAGCAAACCCCAGGTGCCGTTTTCGCGGTTTTTCGGCGCATTACTCTCCCGTTCGAGGTAAGTTCCCACCGTTTTAAAACCATATTCCCGATTCAGGTACGGCGCGGTTACGTACGCATTTTGCGCAGGCGCCGGGTCAGCTGCCGTTGCGGCACTTTCATGCAAGGCGAAGCTTGTTATTCGTCCAAGTAAAAACAGCAGCGCAAAGGCCGCAAGGGTTTTGGTCCTGCCTGAAATTGCCATGAGTGTCTCTACCTGTGCCCTGAGATGAGTAAGTAAGGCGGGTAATATAGGTCGTTATTTGCACAAGGCTAATCACACTGCATCAGAGAGATAAATGTCAGGCAGCACGCGGCTCACAGGCCGGTGTGAGGTTTTTTAGGGTAGCCAGAACAGGGCTGATTTCGCGTCCGTTTTCGCTAAAAAAAACCAAAAGACGCGATGGTGTCATAGTCCTTCCCTTTAAAAGTTGCTGACAATTTATTTAACTTCGTGACGCTTTTCACAGCCTGGTGCGAACCAGTCCCGATTTTATGAGCACGCTCGCATTCCGGTATTTCAATTATGGAAACCGGTTTCCAAAGAGACTCAAATACGGTCAGCAACACAAAACGGGCAGAACATTCATTATCTGGGAGTAAAGCAAAATGAAAAAAATCATGCTTTGTTGTTCGGCGGGTATGTCGACCAGTTTGTTAGTTCGAAAAATGAAAGAAGTTGCCGCAGAGCGCGGTGAGGAAGTCCAGATCGAGGCCTTCGGAGCCAGCGAATTTGACGAGAAATTCCGCGATTATCAGGTGGTGTTGCTCGGGCCGCAGGTGCGTTACATGCAGGCTGATTTATCCAAAAGAGCGGCAGAATTCCATATCCCGGTCGAAACTATCAACATGATGGATTACGGTATGCAGCGCGGCGATAACGTACTCGACTTCGCTTACGGGCTGATCGCGCAGGAAGGAAGCCGCGTATGAGTGGCCTCTATCAGGCGATGGTCAACGTCATTGAAAAGCACATCACACCACTGGCCGGCAGCGTCGGCCAGCAACGGCATGTGATTGCGATCCGCGACGGCTTTATCGCTGCGCTGCCGTTTATGATCATCGGCTCATTCATGCTGGTGTTTATCTTCCCGCCTTTTTCGCCGGATACAACCTACGGCTTTGCGCGCGGCTGGCTGGATCTGTCGCTGAAATACCGTGAACAGCTGATGCTGCCGTGGTATCTGAGCATGGGCGTCATGACTTTTTTTATCTCGGTGGGGATCGGTGCCAGCCTCGGCAAGCATTACAAACTCGACCCAATCATGACCGGTTTGCTGGCGTTTATGGCGTTTCTGCTGGTCGCTGCGCCATATCATGACAAACAAATTTCCACGCAGTATTTCTCCGGTGAAGGCATTTTTACCGCCATTCTCACCGCCATTTACGCCGCCGAAGTGTATGCACTGCTCAAACGCCGCAACATCACCATCCGCCTGCCGAAAGAAGTCCCGACCGGCGTGGCGCGCTCGTTTGAAATCCTCATTCCGGTGATTGTGATTGTTGCCACGCTGCATCCGCTGAATCTGTTTATTCAGTCCACCACCGGCATGATTATCCCCGAAGCCATTATGCATCTGCTGGCGCCGCTGGTATCCGCATCGGATTCCCTGCCTGCGATTTTGATTTCGGTATTTATCTGTCAGGTTCTGTGGTTCGCCGGGATCCACGGCGCGCTGATTGTCACCGGCATCATGAACCCGTTCTGGATGACCAATCTGGCACTGAACCAGACCGCGTTACAGGCTGGCACACCGCTGCCGCATATCTATTTGCAAGGTTTCTGGGATCACTATTTGCTGATTGGCGGCGTCGGCTCGACCCTGCCGCTGGCAATTTTATTGCTGTGCAGTAAGGCCGTGCACCTGCGTACCATCGGCAAAATGGGCGTGGTACCGAGCTTCTTTAATATCAATGAACCGATCCTTTTCGGTACGCCGATTATCATGAATCCGGTGTTTTTCCTGCCCTTTACACTGGTACCGATGCTCAACGCCGTCTTCGCTTATACCGCCACCAAACTCGGCTGGGTCGCGCAGGTCGTGTCGCTCACGCCCTGGACGACGCCAGCGCCTATTGGTGCGTCATGGGCTGCAAATTGGGCGTTCAGCCCGGTAATTATGTGTCTTTTCTGTATGGTGTTATCGGCAGTTATGTATTACCCGTTCCTGAAAGCCTACGAACGTACGTTGCTGAAACAGGAAGCGGAAAAGGCCACCACACAAACGGCGGGTAACGCCGTGCCAGCAAACAGCTAAAAGCTAACGGACAGCGAGGATGACGATGAAATATCAATTTCCAAAAGAATTCTGGTGGGGCAGTGCCAGCTCAGCGCCGCAAACTGAAGGGGAAACCCTCAGCCACGGCAAAAGCGCTACTGTCTGGGATCACTGGTATTCACAGCAACCGACGCGTTTTCACGGCGACGTCGGCCCGCAGGACACATCGACGTTTTATAAAAACTGGCGCGAGGATATCGCGCTGCTCAAGCAGCTGAACCACAACACCTTCCGCACCTCGATTTCCTGGGCGCGCCTCATTCCCAACGGGCGCGGCGACGTGAACCCGGAAGCGGTCACCTTCTACAATCAGGTGATCGATGAAATGCTGGCGCAGGGCGTGCAGCCGTTTATCAATCTGTTCCATTTCGACATGCCGATGGCGATGCAGGAAATCGGTGGCTGGGAAAACCGCGAGGTGGTTCACGCCTATGAAAAATACGCTGATACTTGTTTTAAGCTGTTCGGCGACCGCGTGAAGCACTGGTTTACCTTCAACGAGCCGGTCGTGCCGGTGGAGGGCGGTTATCTGTATGATTTCCACTATCCGAACGTGGTGGATTTCAAACGGGCGGCGACCGTGGCCTATCACACCATGCTGGCGCATTCGCTGGCGGTGAAAGCCTACCGCGCCCGTCAGCAGGGCGGTGAAATCGGTATTATCCTTAACCTCACGCCGTCTTACCCGCGCTCGCAAAATCCTGCGGATCTCAAGGCTGCGAATATTGCCGATTTGATGTTTAACCGCAGTTTCCTCGATCCGGCGTTGCGCGGTGAATATCCGCAGGAACTGGTGGATCTGCTGAAAAAGCACGATCAGCTTCCGGCCTGTCAGGATGGTGACAAAGCGTTGTTGCAACAGGGCGTGGTCGATTTGCTCGGTATCAACTATTACCAGCCACGCCGCATTCAGTGTCGCGACAGTATGGTCAATCCGGAAAGTCCGTTCATGCCGGAATGGTTCTTTGACAACTACGTCATGCCGGGGCGAAAGATGAACCCGCACCGTGGCTGGGAGATCTACGAGCAGGGTATCTACGATATTCTGACTAATTTGCGCGAAAACTACGGCAATCCGCGCTGTTTCATTTCTGAAAACGGCATGGGCGTGGAACATGAGCTGCGTTTTGAGAAGGACGGGCGGATCGACGATGATTACCGCATTGAGTTCGTCAGCGGACATCTCAAATGGTTGCATCGCGCGTTGCAAGAAGGCAGCGGCTGTCTCGGATATCATATGTGGACGTTTATCGATTGCTGGTCGTGGATGAATGCGTACAAAAACCGCTACGGTTTTGTGCAGCTGGATCTCGATACGCAAAAACGCACGGTGAAAAAGAGCGGTGAATGGTTTGCAAAAATCGCTGCCGAACACGGTTTCGACTAACAGATAACGCGGTTAAACAAGGAACGACATGGCAAACATTAACGACGTTTCGCGGCTGGCTAACGTGTCGAAAGCGACGGTTTCCCGTGTCCTGAGTGGCAGCCGCGGAGTAAAAGAGGAGAGCCGCCTGGCCGTGATGCAGGCGGTGGAAACGCTGCAATACAAACCGAGCATGATCGCGCAGTCTCTCTCGACACAGTCTACCGGCTGCATCGGTGTGATTTGCGCGGCGGAAAACATCAACCAGAGCACCGGCTACCTGCATGCGCTGGAAAAAGAACTGCGGCTGAATCAAAAATATTTACTTCTCAGATTTGCTACCGACGCCGCCAGCCTCTCGCATTCCGTGGATGAGATTGGCCGCGGCCTGTGTGACGCGATGATTGTGATCGGCGCGCGCTTTGCCCTTCCCTCGCTGCCTGATAACGTCATCACTATTGATTGTCTGGACGCGGAGTCCGCACGCAGTATTCATTTTGACCGCAGCTTCGCGACCGAAACGGCCTGCCAGTACGTGTTACAGCAGGGGCGCAGGCAGATTGCGCTGATTAACGTCGAACACAGCGAAGCGGCGGGGCAAATCCTTCAGGGTTATCATCTGGCGCTGGAGAAGTTTTTACTGCCTTACGATCGACGGCTGGTGCACAGCGGCGAACAGGCGCTGACGCAACTGCTGGCGCAGAATGTGCCGTTCAATGCGCTGCTGGTGCCCGACGATGCCACCGCGCAGGACGCATTGCGCCAGCTCGCCCTGCTCGGACGCGCGGTGCCGCAGGCGGTGATGGTCTTCAGTCTCGACAGCACGCTGCCGCCGGGCGCGTCGGCGGTACCGGCGATCGCCTACCCGCTGGAAACGCTGGCGCAACGGGCAATGGCGCTGCTGGCCGGACAGTTCTCCGCGAATACTGGCGAACCGGTGCGCGGCCAGCTCTGCTTACCGGCCTGATCCACCTCGCATGTCGCGCAGCAACGGATACCCGCCTGCGCGAATGTTTGCTAACATAACCTCCTGATCCCTCACTCTTTCACCGGCCGCATCTCATTGACTGTCATGAAGAAAAAAAGACCCGTACTCCAGGATGTTGCCGATAAAGTGGGCGTCACGAAAATGACGGTCAGCCGGTATTTGCGCAATCCCGAACAGGTTTCCGGCGCGTTGCAGGAAAAGATTTCGGCCGCGCTCGATGAGCTGGGATACATCCCCAACCGCGCCCCGGATATCCTCTCCAACGCCAAAAGCCGCGCCATCGGCGTATTGCTGCCCTCGCTGACCAATCAGGTGTTTGCCGAAGTGCTGCGCGGTATCGAAAGCGTCACCGATATTCACGGCTACCAGACCATGCTGGCGCACTACGGCTACAGTCAGGAACGCGAAGAGCAGCGGCTGACGTCGCTGCTTTCCTACAATATCGACGGGCTGATTTTGTCCGAACGCCATCACACCGCGCGTACGCTGAAAATGATCGAAGTCGCCGGTATTCCGGTGGTGGAGATGATGGACTGCGTCTCACCATGCGTTGATCTGGCGGTCGGGTTCAATAACTTCGAAGCCGCACGGCAGATGACTCAGCAAATCATCGCGCGCGGGCACCGTCACGTGGTCTATTTCGGCGCCCGCCAGGATGAACGTACGATAATCAAACAGCAGGGTTACGAGCAGGCGATGCGTGAATCCGGCCTTGAGCCGTACAGCGTGATGACCAGCCGTTCGTCGAGCTACAGTGCGGGCGCGGAATTATTGCGTCAGGCGCAAATAGACTGGCCGCAAATCGACAGTATTTTCTGTACCAACGATGACCTCGCGGCGGGCGCATTCTTCGAATGCCAGCGTCAGGGGCTGCGTATTCCGTCCCAGATGGCGATTGCCGGTTTCCACGGCCACAACATGGGGCAGGCGATGGAGCCGCCGCTCGCCAGCGTCCTGACGCCGCGCGAAAGAATGGGGCAGATCTCCGCCGAACGCCTGCTGGCCAGACTGCGCGGCGAAAACGTCGTCCCGCGCATGGTGGATGTCGGATTTACGATTTCGCCGGGCGGGAGTATTTGAGCTCAGAACGCGGATAAAAAAATCCCCGGCGCAAGGCCAGGGATTCGCAGGTTTCAGACGCAGGCGTAACTATGACGCCAGTGACAAATGTCTCTTCTGCTGTTTATGCGTTTGCAGCCACTCGGCGACCCGCTGTTGCTGAGCTTTATCGAGCCACATGCCGAGTTTAGTTCGACGCCAGATCGCATCATCGAGTTCACTTACCCACTCTTTTTCCACCAGATACCGCAGTTCCGCCTCGTAGAATCCGTGACCGAAATCTTCACCCAGCGATTCAATGCTGGTGGCATCAGACAGGAAAAGTTCGGTCTGGCTGCCGTAAGTGCGGGCATAGCGGCGCGCCAGCGATTCCGGCAACCATTTGAAACGGCTGCGCAGATTGGCGCTGTAGGTATCGCGATCGCCATTCAACTTCCCGCCGGGCAGGACGGCCGTTTTGGTCCACGCCGGACCGGCCTTCGGATAATACTTGCCGAGTTTTTCCAGCGCGTGTTCCGCCAGTTTACGGTAAGTCGTCAGCTTGCCACCGAAAACGGAAAGCAGCGGCGCCTTGCCGTCCAGATCATGAACGTCGAGCGTGTAATCGCGGGTGACCGCCTGCGGTGAATCGGATTCGTCATCGCACAGCGGACGTACGCCGGAGTAAGTCCAAACGATGTCTTCGGTGGTCAGCTGTTTCTTGAAGTGATCGTTATACACTTTCAGCAGATAGCCGATCTCCTTATCATCAATTTTAACGTCTTTCGGATCGCCGTGATATTCCACATCGGTGGTGCCGATAATTGAGAATTCATCCAGCCACGGGATCACAAACACAATACGGTGATCTTCGTTCTGCAAAATGTACGCCTGCGGCTGATTGTGCGCGCGTGGCACCACAATGTGACTGCCTTTAATCAGGCGAATACCGTACGGCGATTTCAGTTTCAGGCCGTCGTCGAAGAAATGTTTTACCCACGGGCCAGTGGCGTTCACCAGACCTTTAGCGCGCCAGGTGAAGGTTTTGCCGGTGTCGATATCTTCGGCTTCGACCATCCACATACCGTCTTCGCGCCATGCACGGGTTACGCGGGTGCGGGTACGGACTTCGCCGCCGCGCTCTTCTACTTCCTGCGCGTTAACGACGACTAAGCGCGCATCGTCAACCCAGCAGTCTGAGTATTCAAAGCCTTTGGTCAGTTCAGGTTTGAGCACCGACTCGCTGCCGAATTTCAGGCCTTTACTGGCCGGCAGGCTGGTGCGTTTGCCCAGATGGTCATAAAGGAACAGACCGGCGCGGATCATCCAGGCTGGGCGCAGGTGCGGCTGATGCGGCAAACGGAAACGCATCGGGAAGGCAATGTGCGGTGCCATTTTCAGCAGCACTTCACGTTCAGCCAGCGCTTCGCTGACCAGACGGAATTCATAATGTTCCAGATAGCGCAGGCCACCGTGGATCAGTTTAGAACTGGCCGAAGAGGTCGCGCAGGCCAAGTCTTGCGCTTCAAGCAGCAGTACAGACAGCCCGCGGCCAGCTGCATCTGTTGCGATGCCGGTACCATTAATACCGCCACCAATTACGATCAAGTCTTTGGTTTCCACGTCATCTTCCTCCAGATGTTCGCAATAGCTCTTTTATGTTCGTTTTCGCTCACGATTGTAATCGAGAATCGACAAACAAGCCAAGCGTTAACCAAATAAAAACAATTATGCGTGATGAAGGTAACATTTTTGTGTCGGTTTCGAGCAAAACGGAGAGAAGAGAAAGAAAGCGAACGTAGCTGCGCGTTAAGTTTTTCGAAATTGTTCGTTTAGGGCAAAGGATTAAGAAGAGTGAAAAGCAGGAGCGCCAGCGCGGCGCTCCAAAAGGGCGGGCAATCAGCAGAGTTCGAGCTGGACGTCGTATTTGTCGATAATTTGCTTCACGCTATCCGGCGGCTGTTTGTCGGTAAACAGATAGTGGATCAAATCCATTTTACCGAGGTTAACCATCGCGTTACGCCCGAACTTGGAATGGTCGGTCACCAGCATGACGCAGCGGGAGTTTTCGATAATCGCGCGCTTGGTTCGTGCTTCATGATAATCGAATTCGAGCAGCGAGCCGTCCATATCAATGCCGCTGATGCCGAGAATGCCGTAATCGAGGCGGAACTGAGAGATGAAATCGAGCGTCGCTTCGCCCATGATGCCGCCGTCGCGGGCGCGAACTTCGCCCCCGGCGAGAAACAGACGGCAGTCATCTTTCGCGCTGTAGAGCGTTGCCACGTTCAGGTTGTTGGTGACGATACGCAGATCTTTATGATTGAGCAGCGCGTGCGCCACGGCTTCCGGCGTCGTGCCGATGTCGATAAACAGCGTCGAGCCGTCGGGGATCTGGCTGGCGACGCGTTCGGCGATACGCGCTTTCGCTTCCGACCACATCACTTTACGGTCGTTATACGCCGCGTTCACCGAGCTCGACGGCAGCGCCGCGCCGCCGTGATGACGATGGATCTTGTTCTGTTCAGCCAGATCGTTCAGATCGCGGCGAATAGTTTGCGGGCTGACGGCGAAATGCTCGACCAGCTCTTCGGTGCTGACATATCCCTGCTGACGGACTAAATCGATAATCGCATCATGGCGTTGTGTTTGTTTCACCCGAATCCCCTACTTGCTTTTTTTACGCGGTGTACGCGTATCAACAAATGCCATCACCAGGCCAAGACCCAGACCAAACGCGTGCGCGGCATTGGACACAGCAGCGCCGCCTGTAGCATAACCGATAAACATAAAGATCAGCGAAATCACCAGCAGTCCGCCCGGCACGTACAGCTTGCTTTCCGGTTTCAGCTGGCCGGTCAGCCAGGCGTAACCCATCAATGCGTACACCACGCCCGACAGGCCGCCGAACCAGGCGCCGCTGACCATCGATTGCCCCCAGCCACTGATCAGTGCCGAAACGATCGTGACCGTAAACAGTTTACCGCTGCCCAGATGCATCTCAATCTGGCTGGCCAGATACCACCACCACGCCAGATTAATCAGCAGCGCGATAAAAGAGAAATTCATCAGCGCGGGGGTAAACCAGCGCCAGATCTGGAAAACGCGTGAACTGTCCGGCCACGCCAGCCAGCTCATCACCAGCGGATCGCCGACCAGCTGTTGCAGGATAAACACCGCGAGGCTGAGCACAATCATGCCAATGGTTAGCGGCCCGGCGCGGCTGCGCAGGCTTTTGAGAAATGGCGTGTGTGACATCTTTAAATGCGGCTGCGCCTTGCCGGTTTTCCAGCTGGCTTCCTGATAACGCGGATGCAGCGGATCGCGGACAAACAGCGCGACTTGTTTTTCGGCTTCTTCCAGACGGGATTCGTCATCCAGCCAGATCTGCACTTCCTGGCTCTCGTGTTTCATCGTCAGCGTGAATCCCAGCGTTGCCATGTAATCGACAAACGCCTGAGCGAGACGGGGGTTGTTCAGGTTAAGAATGCGCACCATAGCGTTAAGCGATTTCCCTAATGGTTTGATTTGTTGCCGTCATTTTAGGGCAATACCTTATCTGCCAGCGTGTGGGAAGTCGATTATAACGTCAGTCATTAAAAGGAGGGGAATTTACGAATGCTGTGAAGCCAGTGGTGAAGAAATAATTAACACGGGTGTGAGATGGATCGGGATCTGATGCAACATCGCTGTTGAACGATGTTGCAATCATTAATCTTACAGGCCTTCAAGCGCCTGTTCCAGATCGGCGATCAGGTCATCGGTGTCTTCAATACCGATGCTGATGCGTACCAGTCCGTCGGTGATTCCGCTTTGACGACGAATTTCTGGCGCGACGGCACTGTGCGTCGTGGATGCCGGGTGGCAGGCCAGCGAATCGGTATCGCCAAGAGAAACCGCCTGAGTGATGATGCTCAGCTTATCGAGGAAAGTCCGCGCGGCGTTCAGTCCACCTTTCAACTCGATCGCCATAATCCCGCCGAACAGTTTCATCTGTTGCGATGCCACCGCATGGCCTGGATGCTGTTTCAGCCCCGGATAAAAGACGGTTTCTACCGCGCTGTGCCCGTCAAGGAATTCCGCCACGGCCTGCGCACTCAGCGAACTGGCTTCGACGCGCAGCGGCAATGTTTTCAATCCACGGATAAGCAAACTGGCTTCGAACGGGCTGAGGCAACCGCCGAACTGTTTCAGGCTCAGGGTGCGGATTGGCGTAATCAGCGCCGCTGCACCGGCTACCACGCCGCCGGTTGCATCGCCGTGACCGCTGATGTACTTGGTCGCGGAGTGCAGAACGATATCAATGCCCAGCTCGAGTGGACGCGTCAGGTATGGCGTCGCAAAGGTGTTGTCGGCGACGCTCACCGCACCGGCGGCTTTCGACAGACGGGCGATTTGCGCCAGATCCGCGATATCCAGACCCGGATTCGCCGGTGTTTCGACCAGCACAACTTTGGTTTTTTTGGTGAATGCAGCTTCCAGTTCAGCGACGTTCGCGACGTGAACCGGTTTGATGCCGTAACGCGGCAGCAGATTACGCACTACGCCTTCGGTGCCGCCGTACAGCGTACCGATATGAATGATTTCATCGCCCGGCACCAGCAGGGCAAACAAGGTGGCGCTGATTGCCGCCATGCCGCTGGCACAGGCGACGGCGGTTTCTGCGCCTTCCAGCGCCGCCAGTTTCTGCTCGAAAACGGTCACCGTCGGATTGGCAAAGCGACTGTACATATAGCCCGGCTCTTCACCGCTGAAACGGCGCGCGCCGCTGTCAAAATCGGGGTAAGAAAATGCAGAAGACGCCGTGATGGGTGTTGCGATGGCGCCCGTCTGGGTATCGGGCTGCTGGCCGCCATGAACGGCGAGGGTACGCATCCCTAAAGAACGTGAAGTGTTCAGATGTTTCATCTTGAAATCCTGTCGTTGGTAGAAGGAAATTATATCAAGACTGAAGATGTGTAGCTTTTTCCGCTTAAGAACATTTTCGGCGCAGACCGATCGGGCTGGTTATAAAGAAAAGTGCGTCTGCGCCGGTAAAAACAACCGAAAATCAGGCTTCGATATCCTGAGGGAAGGTTTTTGACCAGGCTTCGAATCCGCCATCGACACTGTAAACCGATTCGAAACCCTGACCGATCAGGAACTGCGCTGCGCCGCGGCTGCTGATGCCGTGGTAGCACATCACCAGCACGGGTTTTTGGGCGTCGGCCTGATCCATAAAGGCACGCATGCTGTCGTTGCTCAGGTGGAATGCACCGGGAGCGTGGCCTGCGCTGAACGTCTGCGGATCACGGATGTCGACCATCACCGCTTCGCCTGATGTCAGACGGTTGTGCGCTTGTTCAACGCTTATTGCTTCAAATTGTTCCATTGGGCCGTGCCTCATTCGTCAGTTATCGAGGCATTCTACCTAATTATCCACCAATCAAGACCAGACAAACCGCATGGGTACCCGTTAAACCAGCACCACTTTGACGCCTTTTTCGCGAAGCTGGCCGATTATCTCAGCGTTAGCTTCTTTGCCGGTGATCAGCACGTCGATCTGCTCAGTTCGGCTGAACAACATGCCTGCGCGCTGACCGACTTTGCTGCTGTCTACCAGCACCGCCAGATTCCCGACGTAATTCAGCATCTTCTGTTCTGCCATGGCGGTCAGCATATCGGTTTTGTACAGGCCATCGGGCGTCAGCCCTGCGCCGCTGGTAAACATCCAGTGACCGGCATACAGGCTGGCGTCGCCGTCCTGCGGGGCGAGGGTGATCGACTGACTTTTATTGTACTGCCCGCCCATGATAACCACGCTGTCATGCTCCTGCTCAATCAGATAATTGGCCAGCGGCAGATAGTTGGTGATCACCTGAATGTCTTTCCCGCACATTTCGCGCCCGAGCAGAAACGCCGTTGAGCCGCAGTTAATGACCACGCTTTCGCCCGGCTGGCACAGTTCGGCAGCGGCTTTGGCGATACGCATTTTTTCGTTGAGATTGTGGGTCTGGTGGATATTCAGCGGCGTCCAGTTCTGACGTGGCTGATTGACGGCTTCGGCACCGTTACGCACTTTGCGCAATTTGCCTAATTCATTGAGTTTGGTGATGTCACGACGCGCTGTCGCCGGTGAAATATCAAAATGATCAATCACATCAGCGACGGAAATCTGCCCCTGACGCTGCAAAAGATCAAGGATGGCATTGTGGCGTTGTGGCTCAGTCATGGTGGCTCCGCGAGTAAATCGAATCAGAATGATTACCGCGTGATTATAAACGAGCAGTAATGGCAATTACATTGTTTATAATGAGGCGGAGTAAATCGTCTCCGCCTCTTCTTAACACGTTTTAAAGGAATGATTTAAACGGTAAATCGGTGTCTGTCGTGAAGCAGTCCTCGAATCCACGCGGATAGTGATATTCGAAATTGTCTTTGTCATTCGGGTAAGTGAATTTGCCTCCGACCTGCCAGATAAACGGCTTGAAACCATATTTCAGCCGGTCTTTTTTCATCTCCCACAGTACGCGTATTTCCTGCGGATCGGCCTGAAAATTCGACCAGATATCGTGATGGAACGGGATCACCACTTTGGTGTTCAGCGATTCCGCCATGCGCAACATATCGACGCTGGTCATTTTATCGGTCACACCGCGGGGATTCTCACCGTAGGAGCCGAGCGCCACGTCTATCTGATACTCGTTACCGTGTTTGGCGTAATAGTTGGAATAGTGCGAATCGCCACTGTGATACAGGTTTCCGCCCGGCGTTTTGAACAGGTAGTTCACCGCGCGTTGGTCCATCATGTCTGGCAGAACGCCAGCCGCTTTCTGGTCGGCGGGCAGCGTGATGAGCACCGTGCGGTCGAAGGAATCCAGCGCGTGAATTTCCACATCTTTGATGCGTACGACTTTGCCCGGCGTCATCACGATGCAGCGTTCAGCGGGCACGCCCCAGCTCATCCACAGATCCACGCAGGTTTGCGGGCCGATGAATGGCACGTCGGAGGCGCAGTTTTGCATGACGGCTGCCGCGACGTTTACGTCAATGTGATCGTTATGATCGTGCGTGGATAACACGGCGTCGATCTCGCGGATCGCAAAGGGATCGAGCACGAACGGTGTGGTGCGCAGATTGGGCTGCAGCTTCTTCACGCCTGCCATGCGTTGCATCTGATGCCCGGTTTTCATCAGCGGACTGCTGTGATTTTGCTTACCGACGCCGCACCACAAATCGACGCAAATGTTCGCGCCGCCTTCTGACTTCAGCCAGATTCCTGTACAGCCCAGCCACCACATGGCAAAAGTGCCCGGCGCGACTTTTTCCTGCTCGATTTCTTCATTCAGCCAAGTGCCCCATTCCGGGAAAGTACTCAGGATCCAGGACTCGCGGCTGATCGTTTCTACTTTGCTCATGGTGTTCCCTCATCGTCATAACAGTGTGAATAAGTCGTCACATTTAATCATTTGGTGACTTGATGTGATTTGTTCATGCGAAAGTTATCACCGAAATATCGTCATGACAATGACTTTTCCAGAGGGTTTTGTGAGGGGGTTGACGTGGGATCCTGACGGGAAATCGAAGGATGCGATCGTTTTAATAGCAGAGGGTTATATTTAATGAATTGAAATATATATAAAAATAATGATTCATGTGACTTGGTGAAAGTTTCCCTGATGACGATAACTTGCGAGACTGCTCACAAATAATCATTTCGAATCTTTACCTGATTCAATGTGAGCATTAGGGTGCATCTGTCCCTCACTTTTTGGCGCAACGTTAGCGCCAAAAAGATCAAACAAGGTCAGACGGAGAGTTTTATGGAAATGCTCTACACCCTCTTTACCGTATTTTTTAATCAGGTAATGACCAATGCGCCGCTGCTGTTGGGTATTGTGACCATGCTCGGTTACATCCTGCTCAGAAAGAGCGCGACGGTAATTATCAAAGGCACCATCAAAACCATTATCGGCTTTATGTTATTGCAGGCCGGGTCCGGCATTCTGACCGGCACGTTTAAACCTGTGGTAGCCAAGCTGTCAGAAGTCTACGGCATCAACGGTGCGATTTCGGACACCTACGCCTCCATGATGGCGACGGTTGAACGTATGGGCGATGCCTATAGCTGGGTCGGTTACGCGGTGCTGATCGCCCTCGGTCTGAACATTCTGATGGTGGTTTTCCGCCGTATCACCGGCATCCGCACCATCATGCTCACCGGCCACATCATGTTCCAGCAGGCCGGGCTGATTGCGGTCTTCTTCTTTATCATGGGTTACCCGATGTGGACGACGATCTGGTGCACGGCGATCCTGGTTTCGCTGTACTGGGGCATTACGTCCAATATGATGTACAAACCGACGCAGTCCGTGACCGAAAACAGCGGTTTTTCCATCGGCCACCAGCAGCAGTTTGCGTCATGGATTGCCTATAAAATCGCGCCATATCTCGGTAAGAAAGAAGACAGCGTCGAAGACCTGAAACTGCCGGGCTGGCTCAATATTTTCCACGATAATATCGTTTCCACCGCCATCGTCATGACCGTGTTCTTCGGCATCATTCTCTGCTCGTTTGGCCTGGATACGCTGCAACAAATGGCCGGTAAAACCCACTGGACGATATACATCCTGCAAACCGGTCTGATGTTTGCGGTGGCGATTTTCATCATCATTCAGGGCGTACGCATGTTTGTCGCCGAACTGACTGAGGCCTTTAACGGCATATCCCAACGTTTAATTCCTGGTGCCGTTCTGGCGATCGACTGCGCAGCGATTTACAGCTTTGCGCCGAACGCCGTGGTCTGGGGCTTTATGTGGGGCACTATCGGCCAGCTGATTGCCGTGGCTATTCTGTTCGGCCTCGGTTCTTCCATCATGATCATCCCCGGCTTTATCCCGATGTTCTTCTCCAACGCCACTATCGGCGTGTTTGCCAACCACTTCGGCGGATGGCGCGCCGCGCTGAAAATCTGTCTGGTAATGGGGATGATCGAAATCTTCGGCTGCGTCTGGGCCATCAAACTCACCGGCCTCAGTGCGTGGATGGGGATGGCCGACTGGTCGATCCTCGCACCGCCAATGATGCAGGGCTTCTTCAGCCTCGGCATGGCCTTTATGGGTGTCATTGCGGTGATTGCATTGATGTACATGTTCTTCGCGGGCCGTACTTTGCGCGCCGAAGAAGACGCTGAAAAACAAGCGCTTAACCAATCCACTTCTCACTAATCAACGAGGTTCCCATGACAGTACGAATTCTGGCGGTATGCGGTTGCGGGCAAGGCAGTTCGATGATCATGAAGATGAAAATCGGCCAGTTCCTGACGCAGGAAGGTGTGGATCACACCATGAACAGCTGCGCGGTGGGCGAGTACAAATCAGAGCTGGGCGGTGCGGACATTATTGTCGCCTCTACGCACGTTGCGGATGAGATTACGGTCAGCGGTAACAAATACGTCGTTGGCGTCCGCAACATGCTCTCGGCGGCGGACTTCGGGCCGAAAGTGATGGAAGTGATTAACGCGCACTTCCCCACCTCGCTGAAAAAGTAGGGAGCGAAAGATGAAACTGCGAGATTCGCTGGCTCAGAACGATTCAATTTGCCTGAATGCAGAAGCAGAAACCTGGCAGGACGCGGTAAAAATTGGCGTCGATATGCTGGTGAAAGCGGGTGTGGTGGAGCCGCGCTATTACCAGGCGATTCTGGACGGCGTCGAACGTTTCGGGCCGTACTTTGTGATAGCGCCTGGTCTGGCAATGCCGCATGGCCGTCCGGAAGAGGGCGTGCTCAAAACAGGTTTCGCGCTGGTGACGCTGAAAAAACCGCTGGTGTTCAACCATGAAGATAACGATCCGGTGGACATTCTCATCACGCTGGCTGCCGTGGATGCCAATGCGCATCAGGAAATCGGCATCATGCAGGTGGTGGATTTGTTTGAGGATGAGGCCAATTTCGATCGCCTGCGTGCCTGTACTACAGCGCAGCAGGTGCTGGATTTGATCGACCAGACGTCCGCCGCGGCGCACTAATTTCCATTACGCTCTCAGAGAAGGAATTCAATATGTCTCATTCATTACCGATGTTGCAGGTGGCATTAGATAACCAGTCGATGGACGACGCCTACAAAACTACGCGTTTGATTGCTCACGAAGTGGACATCATCGAAGTCGGCACTATTTTGTGCGTCGCCGAAGGCGTGCGTGCGGTACGTGATTTGAAAGCGCTGTATCCGGAAAAAATCGTGCTGGCCGACGCTAAAATCGCCGATGCCGGAAAAATTCTTTCGCGCATGTGTTTTGAAGCTAATGCCGACTGGGTGACGGTGATTTGCTGCGCTGATATCAACACCACCAAAGGCGCACTGGAGGTAGCGGAAGAGTTTAACGGTGACGTGCAGATTGAGCTGACCGGTTACTGGACGTGGGAACAGGCGCAGGAATGGCGCGAAGCAGGCATCGGGCAAGTGGTGTATCACCGCAGCCGTGACGCACAGGCTGCAGGTGTGGCGTGGAGCGAAGCCGATATTACTGCCATCAAACGTCTGTCCGACATGGGCTTTAAGGTCACCGTCACCGGCGGGCTGGCGCTGGAAGATTTGCCGCTGTTTAAAGGCATTCCGATCCACGTCTTTATCGCCGGTCGCAGCATCCGCGATGCCAAAGATCCGGTTGGTGCGGCGCGTCAGTTCAAAAAATCCATCAGCCAGCTCTGGGGCTAAGGAATCTCGCATGATGCACAAAGCCGTTCCACTGGGTATCTATGAAAAAGCCCTGCCAGCGGGCGAAGACTGGCTGATGCGCCTGACGCTGGCGAAAGAGCTGGGCTTCGATTTCGTTGAAATGTCGGTGGATGAAACCGATCACCGGCTGGCGCGGCTTGACTGGTCACGCGAGCAGCGTCTGCTGGTGGTCGATGCGATTTCGCGCACCGGTATCCGCATTCCGTCGATGTGCCTGAGCGCGCATCGTCGTTTTCCGCTCGGCTCTGAGGATGATGAAACCCGCAATCAGGGGCTGGAAATCATGCGTAAAGCCATCGTGCTGGCGCAGGATTTGGGTATCCGCGTGATCCAGCTGGCCGGTTATGACGTGTATTACCAGCAGGCTAACGATCACACCCGCGAACGCTTTCGCGCAGGTTTGCAGGAATCGGTCGAAATGGCCAGCCGCGCACAGGTCACACTGGCGATGGAAATCATGGACTATCCGCTGATGAATTCGATCAGCAAGGCGCTCGGTTATACCCATTACCTGAACAATCCGTGGTTCCAGCTTTATCCGGATATTGGCAATTTGTCCGCGTGGGATAACGACGTGCAGATGGAGCTGGCGAGCGGTGCGGGGCACATCGTCGCCGTGCATATCAAAGATACGCAGCCCGGCGTGTTTAAAAACGTTCCCTTTGGCAGCGGCGTGGTGGAATTCGAACGCTGCTTTGAAACGCTGCAAAAAAGCGGCTATCGCGGGCCATACCTTATCGAAATGTGGAGCGAAACCGCCGCCGACCCGATGCAGGAAGTGCGCAACGCGCGTGCCTGGGTGGTGGATAAAATGCAGAAAGCCGGGCTTAACATGAAGGAAATAGCATGACGGAGTCACTGAAGCAGCGGGTGTTTGAGGCCAATATGGCGCTGCCGGCGTTCGGTCTGGTGACTTTCACCTGGGGCAACGTCAGCGGCATCGATCGCCAGCGCGGCCTGATGGTGATCAAACCGAGCGGCGTGGAATACGAAAAAATGCACGCCAGCGACATGGTGGTGGTGAACCTGCAAGGAGAGGTGGTCGAAGGGCATTACAAACCTTCTTCCGACACCGCAACGCATCTGGAACTGTACGCCCGCTTCCCTGAACTCGGCGGCATCGTTCATACCCATTCCACCCATGCGACGTCATGGGCGCAGGCGGGCGTCGCCATTCCGGCGCTTGGCACCACGCACGCGGATTATTTTGCCGGTGCGATCCCTTGTACGCGGGCATTAACGCGCGAAGAAGTCGCCGGGCAGTACGAACTGGAAACCGGCAAAGTGATCGCCGAAACGCTGGCAGGTATTCAGCCGCTGCACATGCCGGGGATTCTGGTGGCGCAGCACGGCCCGTTTTGCTGGGGAACGACGCCGGAGCAGGCGGTTCACAACGCCGTCGTGCTGGAAGAAGTCGCGAAAATGGCGTGGATCACCGGCACTCTGCAACGCGCGCAACCGCCGATGGACGATTATCTGCTGCACAAACATTTCAGCCGAAAACATGGGCCGGATGCGTATTACGGGCAGAAATAAAAAATACGTAAAACAGGTTTAGAAACAAACGACAGTGAGCATTTTTTCGACATAGGGTTTATACATAAGTGTATTGGGATCACACTTTTTACCGCAATCAGGCTTTTTCTCACGGAAATATTCCGTCCCCTCTGACAGAAAAGAGACTGCCCTATGTCGAAGCTCACGCTCAAGCAGGATGTTTTTTTGGCGGCGTTAACCCGCCAGTGGCAAGCGTTCGGACTCACCAGTGCGAAGGACATGACCCGGCATCAGTGGTGGCATGCGGTCAGTGCCGCGGTTGCCGAACAGCTGCCGCCGCAAAACGATACCGTCACCCGTAAAAGCAAAAACGTCACCCGCCACGTTAACTACATTTCGATGGAGTTCCTGGTCGGGAGGCTGACCGGCAATAACCTGATCAACCTTGGCTGGTATGAGAAAATCGCCAGCGCGCTGGAACAGTTTGATATCAATCTGACTGACCTGCTGGAAGAAGAAATCGACCCTGCGCTCGGCAATGGCGGGCTCGGACGGCTGGCAGCCTGTTATCTCGATGCAATGGCGTCGGTCGGGCAACCGGGCATCGGCTATGGCCTGAATTATCAGTACGGCCTGTTCCGTCAGCGGTTTGTCGACGGCAAACAAAAAGAGTCGCCGGACGACTGGCACCGCAACGACTATCCGTGGTTTCGCCATAACAGCTCGCTGGCGGTGAGCGTCGGTATCGGCGGTAAAATCGTCAAAAATGAGCAGGGCGTTCCGCGTTGGGAACCGGAGTTTACCCTGCGTGGCGAAGCCTGGGATCTGCCGGTAATGGGTTATCGCAACGGCGTTACCCAGCCGCTGCGACTGTGGGAAGCCACCCATCCACATCCTTTTGATCTCGATAAGTTTAATGACGGCGAGTTCCTGAAAGCGGAACAACAGGGCATTGACGCCGCCAAACTCACCAAAGTGCTTTATCCAAATGATAACCATCAGGCCGGTAAACGCCTGCGCCTGATGCAACAGTATTTCCAGTGTGCCTGCTCGGTGGCCGATATCCTGCGGCGTCATCATTTTCTTGGCCGCAAAATCAGCGAGCTGCCGGATTACGAAGTTATCCAGCTCAACGATACCCACCCGACTATCGCCATTCCTGAAATGTTACGCGTGCTGATCGACGAACATCAGATGAGCTGGAACGACGCGTGGCACATCACCAGCCGCACCTTTGCTTATACCAACCACACCTTAATGCCTGAAGCGCTGGAAACCTGGGATGAAAGTCTGGTGCGCAGCCTGTTGCCGCGCCATTTCCAGATCATCAAGCAAATTAACGCCAACTTTAAGAAACTGGTCAGCAAAGAGTGGCCGGGCGATGAGGCGGTGTGGGCGAAGCTGGCGGTGCATCACGACAAACAGGTGCGCATGGCGAATTTGTGCGTTGTTGCCGGTTTTGCGGTGAACGGCGTTGCGGCGCTGCATTCGGATCTGGTGGTCAAAGATCTCTTCCCGGAATATCACCAGCTTTGGCCGGAAAAATTCCACAACGTCACCAACGGTATCACCCCGCGCCGCTGGCTGAAGCAGTGTAACCCTGCGCTGTCATCACTGATTGATGACCGCCTGAAAACCGATACCTGGGTAACGAATTTAGATCTGCTGAAAGAGCTGGAAAGCGGCGTTAAAGACAAAAAATTCTGCAAACAGTACCGAAAAATCAAGCACGACAACAAAGTGCGTCTGGCGGAATATGTCTGGCATCGCATGGGTATCCGGCTCAATCCGGATGCGATTTTCGATGTGCAAATCAAACGCCTTCATGAGTACAAACGTCAGCATCTCAACCTGCTGCACATCCTTTCACTGTACCGCCAGATCCGCGATAACCCGAAACTGGATATCGTGCCGCGCGTTTTCCTGTTCGGTGCCAAAGCCGCGCCCGGTTATTACCTCGCTAAAAATATTATTTATGCGATCAATCAGGTCGCGGAGAAGATCAACAACGATCCGATCGTCGCGGATCGTATCAAAGTGGTGTTTATTCCAGATTATTGCGTATCGGTGGCCGAACTGATGATCCCGGCGGCGGACGTGTCCGAGCAGATTTCGACGGCGGGTAAAGAAGCCTCCGGTACCGGCAATATGAAACTGGCGCTGAATGGCGCGCTGACCGTCGGCACGCTGGACGGTGCGAACGTCGAGATCGCCGAGCAGGTGGGTGAGGACAATATCTTCATCTTTGGCCTGACGGTGGATGAAGTTAAAGCGCAGCTGAAAAAAGGCTACAAACCTAAAGCGGTGGTGAAAAAAGATAAACACCTGAAAGCGATCCTCGATGAACTGGCCAGCGGTTTTTACGCTAACGGTGACAAAAAAGCCTTCGATCTGATGCTCAACAGCCTGCTCGACGGCGGTGATCCATATCTGGTACTGGCCGATTTCGCCGGGTACTGCGAAGCACAACAAAAGGTCGATGCGCTATATCGCAACGCTGATGAATGGACGCGCCGCGCGTTGCTCAATACCGCACGCGTCGGAATGTTCAGTGCTGACCGTTCCATCCGCGATTACCAGCAGCGCATCTGGCAGGCCAAACGTTAGGAGCCGACATGGAGGATAAGCAACTTGTTGAAGCCGCCCGACGGGCGGGGATTTTAGACAGCTTTATTAACATGGCCGATGACGTCGAAACGATCTCTGATGACACCCGCATTGCGCTGCTGGCAGCGATGGGACGCGACCCGCAGGACGTCGAAGACATCACGCCGGTTCCGCCGGTGAAAGTATTTACCGCGGGAAAAGAAATGCTGCTAACGCCAGAAGGCAGCGGCATTTTTTCGTGGCAGCTGACGCTGGAAAACGGCGACCAGACGCAGGGGGAAATTCACAGCGGCGACGTACTGGATTTCCGTGTCGATCTGCCAACGGGTTATCACCAGCTGACCCTGTCGCAAAATCGTCAGGTCTGGCAGTGCCGGATTATCGTGGTGCCGCCGCGCTGTTTCGAGCCGCAGGCATTGCGCAAAGGTAAAAAACTGTGGGGCGCGACCCTTCAGCTGTATACGCTGCGTTCGGAGAATAACTGGGGCGTCGGTGATTTTGGTGATCTTAAAAAAATGGTCGAAGAAGTCGGAAAACGCGGCGGTGCGTTTGTCGGGCTTAATCCCATTCATGCGCTTTATCCGGCGAATCCGCTAAGCGCCAGTCCGTACAGCCCGTCGTCCCGTCGCTGGCTGAATCTGACGTATATCGACGTAAATGCCGTGGAAGAGTTTGCTGTGAGCGATTTGGCGCAAAGCTGGTGGCACTCTGTCGAAACGCATGAGGCGTTGTTGCAGGCGCGCAGCACGGAGTATGTCGATTATCCGCTGGTGATGAAGCTCAAATCTGCCGCGCTGAAACTGGTATGGCCGCTGTTTGGTGAGTTGCCAGAGGCCAGTCAGCGTAAGCGTGATTTTCGGCGCTTTGTGCAAAACGGCGGCGACAGTTTACGCCAGCAAGCGCTATTCGACGCGCTGCATACCCACTTGCGGGAGCTGGATTTAGGCCAGTGGGGCTGGCCGGTCTGGCCAGATGCGTACCGTGATGCGAAAGGCGCAGGCGTGGCTGAATTCAGCGAGCGTTACGCCAATGAAATTGAGTTCTACATGTGGCAGCAATGGCTGGCGCATACGCAGTTTTCGGCATGTTATCAGCGCAGCCTGGAACTGGAGATGCCCATCGGTTTATATCGGGATTTAGCGGTCGGTGTCGCCGAGGGCGGGGCAGAAACCTGGTCGGATCCGGCTTTATATTGTCTGAACGCCACCATCGGCGCACCGCCGGACATCCTCGGCCCGCAGGGGCAAAACTGGGGGCTGCCGCCCATCGATCCGCATGAAATGAAAGCCCGTGCCTATCAGCCGTTTATCGATTTGCTGCGCGCGAATATGGCGGAATGCGGCGCGCTGCGTATCGATCACGTGATGGGGTTGCTGCGGCTCTGGTGGATACCGGCCGATCAGGAAGCGGACAAGGGCGCGTACGTGCGTTACCCGCTGGAAGATCTGCTCGGCGTGCTGGCGCTGGAGAGTCAGCGACACCGGTGCATGGTGATTGGCGAAGATCTTGGCACCGTGCCAAAAGAGATTGTCGCCAGCCTGCGCGACAGCGGCGTTTATTCCTACAAAGTGTTGTATTTCGAGCACGACAAAACCTTTACCTGTCGCCCGCCGCAGGATTACGTGGCGCAGGCGATGGCCACGGTTACTACGCATGATTTACCGACGCTGCGCGGATACTGGGAGGGCGGTGATTTAACCCTCGGTGAGTCGCTGGGCGTGTATCCGGATCCGCAGGTATTGGAGAAGTTGCGCGGCGAGCGTGAGCGCAGTAAACAGGGGCTGCTGAACGCGCTGCATCTGCAACACTGTGTGCCGAAAGGGACATCGCGCAATGCCGAAAACATGCCGATGACGCCGGAGCTGAACTGGGGTTTGCAGTGTTATCTGGCAGACAGCGCCAGCGCACTGCTCGGTCTGCAACCGGAAGACTGGCTGGACATGGCGACGCCGGTCAACGTTCCCGGCACCAATACGGAATACCCTAACTGGCGGCGTAAACTCACACATACGCTCGAAGAGATGTTTGCCGACGAGCACATTGAAGCGCTGCTGGCGGAGGTGAACCTGCGCAGGCAGGCATAAAAAAAGCACCCGGTTCACAGGGTGCTTTTTGCATTCTGGCCGATCAACGGTTAATCAGTAGAAGGAGTGCTCGCCGCGCTGGTGTTCGGTCAGATCGCGAACGCCTTTCAGCTCAGGGAAGTTTTGCAGCAGTTCTTTCTCGATGCCGTCTTTCAGGGTGACATCAATCATGGAACAGCCGTTACAGCCGCCGCCGAATTGCAGGATTGCGATGCCGTCGTCAGTGATTTCCATCAGGGAAACACGGCCGCCGTGGCTGGCTAACTGCGGGTTAATCTGCGATTGCAGCTGGTATTCAACACGTTCCATCAGCGGCGCATCGTCAGACACTTTACGCATTTTGGCGTTTGGCGCTTTCAGCGTCAGCTGAGAACCGAGCTGGTCGGTCACGAAATCGATCACCGCATCTTGCAGATAAGGTGCGCTGAGCTCATCGACGAAAGCAGACAGCTTCTCGAACTTCAGTTCGGTATCCGTCGCTTCAACCGCGTCGGGTGGGCAATAGGAGACACCGCACTCTGCGGTTGGCGTACCCGGATTGATCACGAATACGCGGATTTGGGTGCCTTCTTCCTGGTTTGCCAGCAGTTTGGCAAAGTGCTCTTGGGCAGCATCGGTAACAAGGATCATAACATTAGCTCAATAGTTGACTATTCCAGTTGGTTATAATACGCCCTTTGCATTTACCCGTCATCCCTCGTGTTGCCGCAGTGTTAGCAGCACGTGCTCATGCTTACAGCGTCCGGCAAATACAGCCGATTTGCAGCGAAGCAACTCCCTGTTTACGCAGGATTTTACTGATTTCCCGCACCGTGCTGCCGGTGGTGACTACATCGTCAATCAACATCACGTGCTTATTGTGCAGATTTTCATGACAAGTAAACGCTTTGCGCAAATTCCACTTTCTTTCCCGCTCGGTCAGGCTTTGCTGCGGCGGCGTACGCCGGTCGCGGCTGATGGCATAGGGCCGAAAATCGCAGTGCAACCAGTGCGCCAGAGGGCGGGCGAGCAGTTCACTTTGATTATAGCCGCGTGAGAAATAGCGCTTTTGGTGCAGCGGAACGCTGAGGACAACATCCGGCCTTGGCAACGCACTTTCGCGCCGGCGTGCCTGCCAGCGCAGTAAAAGCAGGCGGGCGAGGGCGGTATCCAGCTCAGGCTGTTTAGAGAATTTCAGGCGCAGCACCAGCCCGCTGACCGGCATTTCATAAGGGCTGGCGAAGACCATCGCATCCCACGGCGGCGGTTTTTGCAGGCAACGGCCACACTCCAGATGTGCAGCGGCGCTCGGCAATCCGCAGCGCGGGCAGCAGGGAGGTATAGCGGGCAGATTTTTTAAACACAGACTGCAAATCCCCTGAACTGCAAGATGCAGCGGACACTGGCATAGCCAACAGCGGCTGGCAATTGTTAGCATAGTGGCGGGTTCCTTTTGCCATTCAGACAGACATGGACAATACGCTATGAACACGCTTTACCGGGAGACAATCGGCGAGGGAGATCGCCATCTTGTGCTGCTTCACGGATGGGGGCTGAACGCGCAAGTGTGGCGTTACACCGCCGGGCGACTTGCGCCGCATTTTTGTCTGCATCTGATCGACCTGCCGGGCTATGGTCGCAGTGAAGGATTTGGCGCGATGACGCTCGACCAAATGGCGGAAACCGTGCTGGCCGCTGCCCCTGAAAAATCCGCCTGGCTTGGCTGGTCTTTAGGCGGACTGGTCGCCAGTAAGATTGCGCTGACAGCGCCGCAGCGGGTGGAAAAACTCATTACCGTCGCCTCCTCGCCTTGTTTCGCTGCAGAGGACGACTGGCCGGGCATCCGCCCCGAAGTGCTGCATGGGTTCCAGCACCAGCTGAGTGAAGATTTCCAGCGCACGGTCGAGCGTTTTCTGGCGTTGCAAACGCTGGGCAGCGACAGCGCGCGGCAGGATGCGCGTCTGCTGAAATCCATCGTACTCGGCTTGCCGATGCCTGATGTGGATGTGCTCAACGGTGGCCTGGAGATTTTGCGCAGCGTTGACCTTCGCCAGCCGATGACCGCGCTGACTGTGCCGTTGCTGCGAATTTATGGCGCGCTGGACGGTCTGGTGCCGCGTAAGGTGGTGCCGTTGCTGGATCAACTCTGGCCGTTTTCACGTTCGGAAATCATGGCGAAGGCCTCACACGCGCCGTTTGTCTCGCATCCAGACGCCTTCTGTTCGATTGTTGAGTCCTTCCTGATTGCAGAATGAAAGGCAATGTAAATATTTTTTTCAAATTTCTGGATAATTTCCCAAGGTGACCAATACTTAAGCCGATATGACGGAGTGACTGGCAAGCGTAAGTTGTTACGCCTGCCTGTTTGCGTCTCTGGGGAGTTTACTGGTGTTTAACCATGAAGGTCATGCCAGCGCAACGACACTTTACGTTCATATCCTGACGGCTTTTTTGAAAACTATTCATCTAATTTAAAGGTAATGTCATGAAAACTAATAAAATTATCGTTGCGGCAATGCTGACCGGGTTATTCTCAATTAACGCCATGGCGGCGGATATGATCTCCAAAGAAGAAGCCAAAGAGAAGGGTTACACCAGCCTGGGTGTAGTCACCACCAGCAATGAATACACCGCGCCAATGGATGCCAAAGAAGAGCTGTCCAAACTGGCTGATGAAAAAGGCGGAAAATATTACGTTGTGATTGCAGCCCAAGAGAAAAAGAAAATCACTGCAACGGCAGAAGTCTTCAAATAATGCTGTTGAACTGAACCTGACTGAGGGATGCCACTGCGCATCCCTTTTTATTTCCACGCGTTTTGTGCGTCATCTCCCTTTCTGCATACTCCATTCTGCTGATTTATCGACGTTAATTTTAATCGTTACTCTTAGAGTAACGAAGTGTCAGCGCACTTAATTGATGGGCTCCCTTTAGATTCCTACACTTAACCCGTTACCTAAACAGGTCAAATGTGATGCAACCGCCACTTGCCTGAACCTCCCCCCGTTCTTTCTGTTTCGTCACGTCGGGAAGGCTTCAGCAAGCTCAACCCAGGGAGGTTTGGCATGCCGCAACATCCGCAGACCACGAAAGCGTGGGACACCCGCCGCAATGAAAAACAACGGCGTATCGACAGTGTCCGTTCCGTGGCCGAGGGTAAAGTGTTACCCACCGATAAAATCATTCCTATTCTTGAAGCGCTGATTGCTTCCGGCGACCGCGTGGTGATGGAAGGGAATAATCAGAAACAAGCCGATTTCCTGTCCCGTTCGCTGGCCAAAGTGAACCCTGAAAAGCTGCATGATTTGCATATGATCATGCCGAGCGTCAGCCGTGCCGAACATCTGGATCTCTTCGAACGCGGCATTGCCCGCAAACTCGATTTCGCCTTCTCCGGCCCGCAAAGCCTGCGCATCGCGCAGCTGCTGGAAGACGGTCAGATGGAAATCGGCGCTATTCACACTTACATCGAACTCTATTCCCGCCTGTACGTCGATCTGGTGCCAAACATCGCGCTGATCGCCGGTTTTAAAGCGGACCGTAAAGGCAATCTCTACACCGGTGCCAGCACCGAAGATACGCCCGCACTGGTCGAAGCTGCTGCCTTTAAAAACGGCATTGTCATTGCGCAGGTTAACGAACTGGTTGAAGACGACTGTGACCTGCCGCGCGTTGATATTCCGGGTGACTGGATTGATTTCGTGGTAGTGGCCGATAAGCCGTTCTTCATCGAACCGCTGTTTACCCGTGATCCGCGCCTGATTAAACCGGTTCACGTGCTGATGGCGATGATGGCTATCAAAGGTATCTACGCTAAACACAACGTGCAGTCGCTGAACCACGGCATCGGCTTTAACACCGCGGCTATCGAACTACTGCTGCCGACCTACGGCGAACAACTCGGCCTGCGCGGCAAAATCTGTAAACACTGGACGCTGAACCCGCACCCGACGCTGATCCCGGCCATCGAAAGCGGCTGGGTGGACACCGTTCACTGCTTCGGCGGCGAACTGGGGATGGAAGAGTACATCCGAGCCCGTCCTGACGTGTTCTTCACCGGTTCCGACGGCTCAATGCGTTCTAACCGCGCGTTCTGCCAGATGGCCGGTCAGTACGCGGTGGACATGTTCATCGGGTCTACTTTGCAGGTTGATGGCCTCGCCAACTCCTCCACCGTGACCCGCGGGCGTCTGGCCGGTTTCGGCGGTGCGCCAAATATGGGGCATGATCCGCACGGTCGTCGCCATGCGACGCCTGCCTGGCTCGATATGATTGAAGAGCCGGATCCGATGGCGCGCGGTAAAAAACTGGTCGTGCAGATGGTGGAAACTTTCCAGGCCGGTGGCAAACCGACGTTCGTAGAAAAACTCGAAGCGGTCGATGTGGGTAAAGAATCCGGTATGCCGCTGGCACCGGTAATGATTTATGGCGACGACGTTACCCACGTGCTGACTGAAGAAGGCATCGCCTATTTGTATCGCGCCCGCTCTCTGGAAGAACGCCGTGCGATGGTGGCCGCAGTGGCCGGGATCACCGACATCGGGCTGGGCGTTGACGCCAAACGCGTTGCCGACCTGCGTCGTCAGGAACTGGTGGTCTTCCCGGAAGACATGGGCATTCGCCGCACCGACGCCACCCGTTCTTTACTGGCGGCAGGTAGCGTGAGTGATCTGGTTGACTGGTCCGGCGGCTTGTATAACCCGCCCGCCAAATTCCGTAGCTGGTGACTCCGATGCCGCAGACTTTAACGATTGGCGCTGTGCTGACAGCGGAAGAACTGGCCGGAAGGCTGGCACACACGGCGACGCAGGCGCTGATCGACGAAGCGCGGCTTAGCCCGAAACCGGGGCTGGTGGACAGCCGGAGTTCTGGCGCACATCAGGATTTGAATCTGGATCTGATGGTGCGCTCGGCGCGCAGCCTGACCCCGACGTTTTATGCGCTGGCGTTACACAGCTGGCAGCGCCCGGCGGATATCGCCCTGCGTCAGGACATCGGACGTTTAGGCCGTGCAGGTGAGGCGCAGATGATGGCGGAAACCGGTGGAGTCAATACGCACCGGGGCGCTATCTGGGCGATGGGGTTGCTGGTCTGCGCCGTTGCCATGCAGCCGGAAAGCCTGCTGCCGCAGGATATTGCACAGCGTGCCGCAAAAATCGCGGCGTTGCCCGATGTGTTCAGCCCGAAAAAATTCAGTAAAGGCTCGCACGCCGTGCAGCGTTATCAGGTGCACGGCGCCCGCGAAGAGGCGCAGGGAGGATTCCCGCACATTATCGACTGCGCTCTGCCGCAGCTCCATCGCAGCCGTTCCCGCGGTGCCAGCGAAAGCGAAGCGCAGGTCGATGCCTTACTGGCGGTGATGACCCGACTTTCCGATACCTGCGTGCTGTCGCGTGGCGGATTACCGGCGCTGAATGCCATGCATCAGGGCGCACAGGCCGTGCTCGATGCCGGTGGGTTGTGCACCGATGCAGGCAGACAGCAGTTACGGAGTCTGGAACGCCGGATGCTGGCGGATAACGTCTCGCCCGGAGGAGCCGCCGATTTACTGGCTGCGACCCTGTTTCTGGACCGCGTCAGCGAACCCGACATGATACGAATTAACTAACATCAGTAAAAAGAGGTGTTATGGAACGTTTTGAATTTAATTACCCGGCGGCCAAACCGCTGGCAGTTCACGCCCAGGCGGGCGTGGTAGGTTCCGGTGACTTAGAAGCGCTGTACGAACCCCACGCGACGCAGGCGCTGAAAATTTCAGTGACCACTTCCGTCGATGGCAGCCACAGCCTGTGGCAGCACTTTTTCGACCGTCTGAGCAGCCTGCGTCAATTACCGGCAGGTCGCCTCGACATCCATGATTTTGGCGCCACACCAGGGGTTGCCCGTCTGCGTATCGAACAGGTCTTTGAGGAGGCTGAACATGCAAACTGATGCCGATCAGAGCTTTATCGAGCTAAATGCCCGCCAGCGCGCCCGCAAATTGCTGGACGCCGGGACTTTCCGCGAACTGCTGGGGCCGTTCGACCGCATCATGTCGCCGTGGCTGGAACCGCAGGGTATCGTCCCGCAGGCCGATGACGGCATGGTGGTCGCCAAAGGCCAGATCAACGGCCAGTCTGCGGTAGTTATCGCGATTGAAGGCAGTTTCCAGGGCGGCAGCATGGGCGAAGTGTCCGGTGCCAAAATGGCCGCCGCGCTGGAAATGGCGGCGGAAGATAACCGCAACGGTATCCCGACGCAGGCAGTTCTGCTGCTGGAAACCGGCGGAGTACGTTTGCAGGAAGCCAATCTGGGGCTGGCGGCAATCGCCGACATTCACGCTGCAATTGTCGATTTACGCCGCTATACGCCGGTGATTGGCGTCGTGGCCGGAACCGTCGGCTGCTTCGGCGGGATGTCGATTGCCGCCGCGCTGTGCAGCTATCTGATTGTCACCCGTGAAGCACGCCTCGGCCTGAACGGCCCGCAGGTGATCGAACAGGAAGCCGGTATCGATGAATACGATTCCCGCGACCGTCCGTTTATCTGGAGCATGACCGGCGGCGAAGTGCGTTATCACAGCGGCTTCGTGGATGCGCTGGTGAAAGATTCACTCGCAGAGGTAAAAGACAACGTGCTGGCCTTCATCAAAAAAGGTGTCCCTGCGACTCACCGTTCTGATAATTATGATTATTACCTGCCAAAACTGACCGGTTTTGACACCGCGCAGCAGGCCAGCCGTGACGTGACGGAAGCTTTGTTTAACCGGGAGGATCGCGCATGAGCAATTTTAATAGCAAGACCGTCAGCCGGGGTGATTACTGGTTTGCTGAACTGACCAAAGACGCTACGCCGGTGGCCGGTTTGTGTCCTTCCGTGAAAGCGGCGGACGGCAAAATCAACGATCAGGCCGTGCGTTTTATCGCCGTCGTGCCGGATAAAAACAACCATTATCCGCGCGCCGCAGGCGGTGAGGTCGGTCTGCTGGAAGGCTGGACGCTGGCGAAAGTGGTCAACGATGTGATTGCCGCCGATGCCCACGCTGCCACCAAACGCGCCATCGTGGCGGTCATTGATGTGCCGAGTCAGGCATATGGCCGTCGCGAAGAAGCGTTCGGCATTCATCAGGCGCTGGCCGGTGCCGCAGGCGCTTACGCCAATGCGCGTCTTGCCGGGCATCCGGTGGTCGGGCTGATTGTCGGCAAGGCGATGTCCGGGGCGTTTCTGGCACACGGCTATCAGGCCAACAAGTTGATCGCGTTCAAAAATAACGGCGTGATGATCCACGCGATGGGCAAAGAATCCGCTGCACGTATCACCTTACGCTCGGTGGACGCACTGGAAAAACTGGCCGCGACTATTCCGCCAATGGCCTATGACATCGAAAACTACGCCACGCTGGGTCTGTTGTCGCAACTGCTCGACATTGCTGACCCCGACAGCGCAACACCTGACGATATCGCACGTGTCGAAAACACAGTCTGGCAAAACATTCAGGACGCACGCAAAGAAGGCGTAAGCCTCAGCAATCGTCTGGGTGCCGAAAACCGCGCCAGTTCGCAGCGCGTTCGCCAGCAGATGCGCCAGGAATGGTAATTCGTTAACTACTTTCAGTCTCAACCGGTAACGCACCTGCAAACAGCGTGACGCAGCCGCATTGCGGGTTCCGCCCTGATGATTTTCAGGGTGCGAACCTGCTGTTGTCTGCAACTGGACTGTCATACTAAAAAAACCATCGCACCGGCGCTGACTGAGCATTCATTTTTGTCTCAGGAAACTCGCTATGACTTACGTAATTTTGCACGCGCTTGCCCCTATTTTCGTCATCATGATCCTCGGTTTTTATGCCGGGAAAGCGAAAATGGTGGATAACCAGAATGTCTCTTTACTGAATATTTTCGTGATGGATTTCGCTTTACCCGCTGCGCTGTTTGCAGCGACGGTACAAACGCCGTGGTCGGGCATTGTCGAACAGTCACCGCTGATTCTGGTGCTGGTGCTGGCGATGTGGATAACCTACGCGGCGATCTACTTTATCTGCACCAAAGTGTTTAAGAAGTCCGCGCAGGACGCCGCCGTGCTGACGCTGACCGTCGCGCTGCCAAACTATGCCGCGCTCGGTCTGCCGATTCTGAGCAGCGTAATGGGCGATGCGCCTTCGACGTCGCTGTCTGTGGCGGTTTCGATTGCCTGTGGTTCCGTGCTGATGACGCCATTCTGTCTGCTGATCCTGGAACGTGAAAAAGCGCGTTTAAGTGGCGAAAATCAGGGTTCATCGCTGGCGTTGCTGCCGGTACTGATGTGGCGTTCGGTAAAAAAACCGATCGTCTGGGCACCGCTGCTGGGTGTGATTCTGGCGGCGATTGGGATTAAAATGCCGGAAATTTTCCTGGCATCGATCAAGCCTCTGGGTCTGTCAGCGACCGCGTCTGCGCTGTTCCTGACCGGGGTGATCCTCTCCGCCCGTAAGCTGAAAATTAACGGTCCGGTGCTGTTATCCTGTATCGCAAAAAACCTGATCCAGCCGTTTATCGCCTGGGGTCTGGTCCTGGCGTTTGGCCTGAGCGGTCAGGTAGCGGTGACGGCGATTCTGATGATTGCGCTGTCTGCCGGTTTCTTCGGTATCGTGTTTGGAAACCGTTTTGGTGTGCAGTCGCCGGATGCCGAAGCGTCACTGCTGATTAGCTCGGTGTTGTGTATTGTGACGCTGCCGCTGTTTATCACGCTGACCGCTTCACTTCACTGATAAGAAAGGATGCAGAACGATGTCTCAACCGCGTGCCCATGATTTTATCTGGATCAATGACCGCTCAGCGCTCGACAGTGACGACGCCTTACCCGCGTGGGTAAACAGCAGCTGGCGCACCGCGCTGCCGCTGGTGGTGCGTCGCGATGCGCGTGCTGACGGCGCTGTTCCGGTGGGCATTCGCGGGCTGACCCGTATTCAGCGTGCCGCCGCCTGGGTCAGCCCGGCGGCGATCGTGCGGGTCGTGACGCCTGAATCACTGGTCAGCGACGTCAACGTGCTGCTGCACTCGCCGTTTGTGTCGCAACAACCGGTGCAGGCGTTGATCACGTTGTGCAGAATGCAGCTGCCCTTTACATGGGGCGTGACGGGCAGTTGCGCCTATGCGCTGGCCAGTGATCTTCCGGTGATGCACGCCGACAGCGATCTGGATTTACTGGTGCGCTGTGACGAAGCGGTCAGCCGCGCACAGTTCACCGAATTTTATGACCAGCTTCAGCGGCTTGTCTGCCGCGCCGATGTCCAGATCAATACACCACAAGGCGGATTTGCTCTCAGCGAATGGCTGCGTGGTGGTGATGTGATGCTGAAAACCGACACCGGCCCGTTGCGGGTCCGCGACCCGTGGCAATCGCCGGCAGGCTGATACCTGCTACCAGCAAGGAGTCCGATGAAAATCCTCTTTACCTTCCCCGGTCAGGGGCCGCAGGTGCCGCAGATGCTGCACCGTTTACCGGACAATGCCCTGACGCATTCACTCATTGAGCAGGCCAGCCGCGCACTCGGCGAAGACGTCCTGCACCTCGATACTGCCGACGCGTTACGCGACACTCGCGCGGTTCAGCTCTGTTTATTAATTGCCGGTGTGGTCTGGGCAAAACAATGTCAGGCCGAAGGCATCGACGCCGATTTTTGCAGCGGCCTGTCGATTGGTGCGTTTCCCGCCGCAGTGATCGCCGGTGCGCTGGAATTTTCACAGGCGGTAAAACTGGTCGCTTTGCGCGGCGAACTGATGCAACAGGCGTATCCGCAGGGCTTCGGCCTTTCGGCGATCACCGGCCTGCGTCAGAACCAAATAGAAGTGTTAGTGGCGCAGGTCCATACCCCGGAAACACCGGTATATCTGGCTAATATCAATGCCGAAGACCAGCTGGTGATCGCCGGGAGTGATGTTGCGATGCACGAAGTGATGCATCTTGCTAAAGCGCAGGGCGCGCAGAAAACCCACCGGCTGGCGGTCAGTGTGCCGTCGCACTGTGCCTTGCTCGACGCGCCTGCGGCAAAACTGGTGGACGCATTCAAAGACGTGATAATTTCCCGCCCGACCTGTGGCTATCTTAGTGGGACTACCGGACGGGTTTACTGGCAGCCGGAGAAAATTGCCGACGATCTGGCGATGAACATGGCGCGCACCGTCAACTGGCGTGACGCGATGGTCGCGGCGTATGAGCGTGATGTGCGTCTGGCACTTGAAATGCCACCTGGCGCAGTTCTTAGCGGCCTCACCCGACGCGCGATGGAGCAGGGCGAGGCGCTGTCTTTATGTCAGTCAGGTATGCAGGTCGCGAAACGTCTCGCAGCCCGGTTGCGGGAAAATGAGCGGTAGGACGGTCAGCGCTTGCGGCTCGCCAGCGCATACATCCGGCTTTCGGCTGCGAGGGCAAGCAGGTTTGGATCGTGCTCGCGGCTGTGCGGGAATACCAACGCGATGGTCTGGCGCATCTGGTAGGCTTCGGCCAGCGGCAGTAACCGTACCGTATTCTCATAAACACCCTTCATCCGGCCGGGGATCA
Organism: Enterobacteriaceae bacterium Kacie_13; assembly: GCA_013457415.1. Lineage (NCBI taxonomy): Bacteria > Pseudomonadati > Pseudomonadota > Gammaproteobacteria > Enterobacterales > Enterobacteriaceae > Enterobacteriaceae bacterium Kacie_13. Next base: position 4,354,431 of record CP045665.1, on the reverse strand, counting down.
GCGTATAGCCGACGCCTGCCTGCACCAGACTCAGCATCGAGAAAATATCATTCACCCGCGTCACAATATCCGGCTCAAATCCGGCAATCTGAAACGCTTCCTGAAAACCGTGATAAGTCGCGAACCCTTCGGCCAACGAGACGAATTTTTCCTGTTTGAAATCCCGTAAATCCGCCGTGCCTTCGGTCGCCATTTCTGAACTGGCGGGCGCCGCGAGAAAAATATCATCCTGAAAAAGTGGCAGCTGATCGTAACGCTGGGCGTCGATACTGGAGTCGCTGGTGGAAATCAGGATGGCATCGAGTTGGCCATCTTCCAGCTTGTGCAGTAAATCATTGTTTGACCCCATCACCAGTTCCAGCTCAAGCTCCGGACGGCGCAGTTTCAGCCCCATGATGAGGCGCGGAATGGTTTCCAGCGTCAGGGAATACAACGTACCGAGCTTCAGTCGTTTGTCGCCAAACCCGGCGGCACGCTGGGTGGCCTGAATACCGTGCTCCATCTGCTCGATGACCTGCGTGGCGTGTTCCAGCAACGCTTCGGCGGCGGGCAGTGGCAGCAGGTTGCGGCCTTTGTGGATGAACAGCGGACAGCGCAAACCTTCTTCCAGAGAATGTAGTGCGCGATGGACACTGACGCTGCTCAGCCCTAGCTGTTCGGCAGCACGGCTGATGTTCTGCTTTTCCATGTAGGCGAGGAAAATTTCGAGTTTGCGGAAAGTGATTTCACTGTCGATCATACGGGTTCCTGCGGCACGTTTGCGGCCTGAGGATAATAGCCGCAGTGCGGCTATTGAGAAAGAATTGGAATCACTGCGGGATGAGCTGATAGCTGACCGTCAGGCATTTTTTCCCTTCGGCGCAGCTTTTGCAGCCGCCGGAGAGGCAACTGTCGTCGGCTTCGACCGCTTCGGCTTTGCGCATCGCGACCAGCCTTTCGAGCATCGCCTGCACCAGCGGCTGTGGAGTATTGAGTTGCAGACTGAGCTGGCGGGCATCTGCCCTGCCAGCCAGTGCGAGGCTGTCACGTACCTGAATCAGACTGGCCATCATGTCTCCTAGTGGCAGTCGCTGCCGGTGGCGGGCGCACAGCAGGCTGCCGCTTTATGCGGTTGCAGATGCACGCTGACACGGCTGCGGGCCTTGCGCAGGGCGATAAGCACCAACGCGTTAAAGGCCAGCACGATAAGAATGAGGGTCATACTGTGTCCCGGATGATCGCGGAAGGTGGCTGCCTGATAGAACAACGTTGCCAATGAATAGGCGACGTTCAGACCCCAGAAGATGGAGAAAGTCATCCAGCTGCGGCTGGTTTCACGGGCAATCGCCCCCATCACCGACACACAGGGCACATACAGCAGCACGAAGATCAGATAGCTGTAGGCCGAAATTGCTGAGCCGAATTTGCTGCTCATTACGCCCATCGAGCTGACACCCATTTCGCCGTCGCCTTTGCTGGCTTCGATTGGGTTAGACAGCACGCTGATGCTGAATGTGTCTTTCAGCCCCTGCCAGGTCTCTTTCACCGCGCCGCCTAGTTCATCCACCAGGTTGAAATTCGCAGCATCAAATTCTTCATTGGTGATGTGTTCGGCGGTGTAAAGGGTGTTCAGCGTACCGACGACCACTTCTTTCGCCATCGCACCGGTCACCAGACCCACGGTCGCCTGCCAGTTATCGGTGTGCACGCCCATCGGCGAGAGTACCGGCGTCAGTACTTTACTGACTGAAGCGAGTGCCGAATCATTGATGTTATTCACCGCATTGCCGCTGAACGAGAAGCTATTCAGTGCGCCAATGAAAATACTGGCGATGACGATGACTTTACCGGCGCGCAGTACGAAACCTTTCAGGCGCTGCCAGGTTTGCAACAGCAGGCTTTTCAGATGCGGAACGTGGTACACCGGCAGCTCCATCACGAACGGTGATGCTTCGCCGCGCATGATGGTGTATTTGAGCAGCAGACCAGTGAGGATGGCGACCACAATGCCTAACAAATACAGTGAGAAGACCACGGAGGCGCCGTCCTGCCCGAAGAACGCTGCTGAGAAAACAGCGAAGATAGCCAGACGTGCGCCGCAGGACATAAACGGCGCCATCATAACGGTGATCAGACGTTCGCGCGGGGCATCCAGCGTACGGGCACCCATAATCGACGGGACGTTACAGCCGAAACCGACGATCAGCGGCACGAAGGATTTGCCTGGCAGGCCGAGCGCCTGCATCAGTCTGTCCATCACAAATGCGGCGCGCGCCATATAACCGGAATCTTCAAGGAAGGAGAGGAACAGGTACATCATGCCGATTTGCGGCACCAGTGGCAGAACGGTGTTGATCCCGCCGCCCACGCCCTGCGCGAGGAAAATCGTCAGCCACTGCGGGAAGTGCAGGGTATAACCAATCCACTGCATGCCCTGAATGAAAATCGCCGCCGAGCCGATATCGAAAATCGGCTGCAATGCACCGCCGATGTTGATCGCCAAAACGAACATCAGGTACATCACCAGCAGGAAAATCGGTACACCGAGGAAACGGTTGAGGATCACGCGGTCCAGCACCTGCGTCAGTTTATTCGGCGCGGTGAGGTGTGAGTTGCTGATTTCAGCACTCAGCTGGGCGATGGACTGATAGCGCGCATCGGCGATCAGCAGCGCCGGGTCATCCAGCTCCTGTACCGCCAGTCGGGCTTTCACTTCCGGCAGCAGCTGTTGCGCATTACCGGCGTGAGTCTGGCTGTAGATATCGCCTTCGAGAATTTGCAAAGCCAGCCAGCGACGTTGTTGCAGCGCCATCTCTGACGGCATGGCAGCAGCCAGCACGTCCACTTCTTGTTGCAGCAGCGGATGATAGGTTACGCGCCCAAGCGTGGTGGCCGGTGGCAACTGGTCGATGGCCATTTTCAGTTCTTTAATGCCGGAAGCGCGGGTAGACACCAGCGCGATGACCGGGCAACCCAGACGTGCAGACAGCGCCGGGATATCGATATTGATGTTTTGAATTTTGGCGATGTCGAGCATGTTCAGCGCGACGATGCACGGAATGCCGAGCTCGAGCAGTTGCAGCGTCAGGTACAGATTGCGCTCAAGGTTGGAGGCATCCACGACGTTAATCATCAGATCGGCATCGCCGCTGAGAATGTAGTGGCAGGCAATCTGTTCGTCGAGCGAGGTTTGTTCGGAAATGGTGGTCAGGGAGTAAGTGCCCGGTAAGTCCACCAGCGTGATTTTATGATCTTCGGTGGCGAACTGGCCTTCTTTGCGTTCGACGGTTACGCCTGCCCAGTTGCCTACGCGCTGGCGGGAACCGGTCAGCTGATTAAAAAGGGTGGTTTTACCTGAGTTGGGATTACCAATCAGGCCAATGGTCAGTGCTTTCATACGTTCAGATCTACGTGTGAGAAAGGAGAAACGCGCAGGGGATCAGTGGGGCCTGCGCAAAAAGTCAGGCCAGCATTTCGAGCTTGAGCAGATCGAGATCTTTCCTGCGCACGACCAGACTGGTGCGGCGGGTCTCGATTTGTACCGGGTCGCCCATCGGTGCAACGCGGATAATGTTGAAGAACGATCCCGGCAGCATGCCGAGTGACAGCAGTTTCTGACGAAAGGCCGGACTGATTTCATGAGAAAAGCCGGTAATTTTGTAAGCACGTTGTGACTGAAGTTGCATGAGTTCCTCGCGAAGCGATCAGGCGTTGTGGGGGCAGCGTTGAAAAGACTACGTCGCGCTTCCCTGCCCGGTTATTCCACTTAAATGCGATTTATGTTGCAAAAAAACTGCTCAGAAATTGTCCCTGGTGGGCAAATGCCAGCGGGTCGCTGACGGCGTACTGAATACGCAAAGTAGTACAAACGAAAATAGTTATCATAATTAGTACGCATGGCGAGACAAAAAGAAAAGAGGCTTGCCTCTTCACGGATGTCCCTACCGCGTTGCTATCCTATGCCTGTGGAATCTCGGTTTTATTGATTTACCGCAGTGATTGATTCATTAGGAGACACTTTAAAAAGTGTCGAAAAAAAGTACATAAAAAAGCCGCTAAAATTCAGCGGCTTTCGTTGGATGGCTTAAAACGTAAAAATTAGCGTTTTTTACCCAATGCGGCAGCAAGTGCATCGGCCATTGCATTATTGCCCGCCGGAGCCGCATTGCGTCCCGCCGGTTTGTTTTGCGCCGGACGTTTCTGACCTTCGCGGTTGTCCCCTGCGGCAGGCGCGGAGGCGCGTCGTCCCGGCGCTTCTCCCGGTTGCTCGTCCAGACGCATGGTCAGCGCGATACGTTTGCGTTGCAGATCGACTTCCATCACTTTGACTTTAACGATATCGCCGGCTTTCACCACCGTGTGGGGATCTTCGACGAATTTGTTGGCCAGAGATGAGATGTGCACCAGCCCGTCCTGATGAACGCCGATATCGACGAACGCACCGAAGTTAGTGACGTTAGTGACCGAGCCTTCAAGGATCATGCCCGGCATCAGGTCGTTCATGGTTTCCACGCCATCGGCAAAAGTCGCGGTTTTAAACTCAGGGCGCGGATCGTGCCCCGGTTTTTCCAGCTCTTTGATGATGTCAGTGACGGTCGGCACACCAAATCTATCATCGGTGAATTCGCTGGCTTTCAGGCCGCGCAGCGCATTCGAGTCGCCCATTAGATCTTTCAGCGCCAGCTGCGTCGCCGCCAGTATGCGCTCCACCACCGGATATGTTTCCGGGTGAACCGTTGAGGCGTCGAGCGGGTTATCACCCTGGTTGATGCGCAGGAAGCCCGCACACTGTTCGAAGGCTTTCGGCCCCAGACGGCTGACTTTCAGCAGCTGTTCACGATTGCGGAACTGACCATTCTCATCACGCCAGTTGACGATATTCTGCGCCATCATGCGGGTCAGACCGGCAACGCGGGTCAGCAGCGGCACGGACGCGGTGTTGAGATCCACACCCACGGCGTTCACGCAGTCTTCCACCACGGTATCGAGCTTTTTCGCCAGCTGTGACTGGCTGACATCGTGCTGATACTGACCGACACCGATGGATTTAGGATCGATTTTCACCAGCTCGGCCAGCGGATCCTGCAAACGACGGGCGATAGACACCGCACCACGAATGGATACGTCGAGATCCGGGAATTCCAGCGCCGCCAGTTCGGAGGCGGAATAGACTGATGCCCCGGCTTCGCTGACGATAACTTTCTGCGCTTTTACCGCCGGGAACTGTTTTTGCAGCTCAATGAAGAAACGTTCGGTTTCGCGCGATGCAGTCCCGTTGCCGATCGCCACCAGCTCGACGTTATGTTTGATGCACAGTGCCGCGACCTGCTGGGCGGCTTTCGCAGCCTGACCAGTGTGTGGATAAACGGTATCGATACCCACCAGTTTGCCGGTGTTATCCACAACCGCGACTTTCACACCGGTACGCAGACCCGGATCGAGACCCATCGTGGCGCGCATACCCGCCGGGGCGGTCATCAGCAGATCGTGCATATTACGGGCGAAAACGTTAATCGCTTCGTCTTCGGCGCGTTCTCGCACGGTGCCCATCAGCTCGGTTTCAAGGTGCAGCAACACTTTAATGCGCCAGGTCCAGTTAACCACCGCACGGCGCCAGACATCAGCCGGTGCGTTGTTGAGGCGCAGGCCCAGATGATCGATGATCAGCTGTTCTGCATAGCTCTCTTTCGGCGGTTCGTCGTGCTGCGGATCGGCATTCAGCGCCAGCTGTAAGACGCCTTCGTTGCGGCCACGGAACATCGCCAGCGCACGGTGCGACGGGACTTTGGCAATCGGTTCGTGATGATCGAAATAGTCGCTGAATTTTGCGCCTTCCTGCGCTTTGCCTTCAACCATTCGCGAAGTCAGATGGGCATTTTTCCACAGGTAGTCGCGGACTTTCGCCAGCAGCGCGGCATCTTCTGCGAAACGTTCCATCAGGATGTAGCGCGCGCCGTCCAGTGCGGCTTTAGTGTCGGCGACACCTTTTTCAGCATCGACAAATTTTGCAGCCGTCGCGTCAGGCTCGTTTTGCGGATCGTTCCACAGCAATTCTGCCAGTGGCTCCAGTCCGGCTTCGATAGCGATTTGCCCGCGCGTGCGGCGCTTCGGTTTGAAGGGCAGGTAAAGGTCTTCCAGCTCGGTTTTGCTCAGCGTGGTGTTGATCGCTTTCGCCAGACTGTCGCTCAGTTTACCCTGTTCCTCGATGGATTTGAGGATAGTCTGTCGGCGGTCTTCCAGTTCACGCAGATAGCCCAGACGGGTGTCCAACTGACGCAGCTGGGTATCATCCAACCCACCGGTGACTTCCTTACGATACCGCGCAATAAACGGCACGGTATTACCTTCATCCAGCAAGCGCACCACGGAAGCAACTTGCTCCGGGCGAACCTGCAATTCACTTGCGATAATGCGGCTCAGTTGATCATTCATAGGTCTGGTATCAGTTTTTCATTAGTGAGTGACGTAAAAAGCAGGGGCACAGTTATACGGTTTGAAGGCTGAAAATGCCAGCCGTCAGGAGGATGTGCCTCACGTTTTGAGAGTTAGCTGATCATTTAACGTATTCAATGTTATTGACGTACCAGGTGGCGTCACCGACGGGCGTGGTGACCACCAGACTGTCACCGACTTCCTTTTTCAGCAGCGCACGCGCCATCGGGGAGTCGATAGAAATATAGTCTTTGCGGCCAAAGATTTCGTCATAGCCAACGATGCGAAAACGCTTGATGTCGCCGTCGTCGTTTTCCACTTCTACCCATGCGCCAAAGAACACTTTGCCGTCCTGCTGCGGCGAGTAATCGACAATGCGCAGCTGTTCCATGCATTTGGTCAGATAGCGGATGCGGCGGTCGATCTCACGCAGGCGCTTTTTGTTGTACTGGTAATCGGCATTTTCGCTGCGATCGCCCAGACTGGCGGCCCAGGTGACCTTTTTGGTGACTTCCGGACGTTCTTCGCGCCACAGAAAGTCCAGCTCAGTTTTGAGTTTGTCGTAGCCTTCGCGGGTTATGAGTTTGGTCTTCATGCTACCTGTCGCCTTCCACACGTGTGTATTCCAAAATTCCTGCAGCCATTGTTTCACACAATCGCATGGCTGACAGCGCAGAAATTGGTCGAAAAATCCGATGGGATGCTACGCTTTATCTGATGGCTTTTTAGTCGAATAATTATTATCCTTCGCCGCGCTATTACGGTTTTGTTAACATTTAAGAAATTTCGCAATATTCTGAATACATAAAAGTTTTACTAAAAAATCACTTCTGGTTACGGGTCACAGGGATTAGGGGTACAGCTACAAATGGATTTACTCAAATTTTTACTTCGTCTGCCTTTTACTTTGATAAGAGGCGTCCTGCGCGCGCTGGCCTTTATTTTCGGGCTGCTTGGTCGTGTCATTAAACCTGTTGTCGGCAACATCGACTGGCGTGCGCCGGTCTGGTGGACGGCAATGTCCGGCGGGCTGAAACGCATTTTTGCGCGTATGGAAGGCGGGGTGGATAAAAATCCGAAAGCCATCAGCCTGTCAATTTTGGTGTTGCTGTGCGTCGCGGGTGCAGGCGTTTATGGCTACCACTGGTGGTTAAACCGCCCGCAGCCGATCGAACCGGCACCGATGGTGTATCAGGAAACCAGCGTGCGCGTCAGCGGCCCGGAAGTGGTGAACTACGCCGCGCAAAAGCCGGCACCGCAGCAAGTGTCGTTTTACTTCAAAAACTCTGTCGCGCCGCTGACTGACGTCGGCAAAGTGGTCGAAAAAGGGGTTTCCCTGAAACCTGCCGCTGAAGGTGAGTGGAAATGGCTGAGCGGCTATACGTTAGCCTTCGTACCGAAAAATCCGCTGCCGATGGGCACCAAATATGAAGTGAATTTCACCCCCGATGTGCTGCTTGCCCCGCAGATCAAACTGGCGGTGACCAAGTATGAATTCACGGCGCCAGCGTTTGATTATCAGCTTGGTGAAGCCGAGTATTATCAGGACCCGCAGGATCCTCAGAAACGCAGCGCGATTTTTAACGTCAAATTCAATGCGCCGGTGGATGTTGCCAGCTTTGAGAAACAGATTTCTCTCGGCCTGACCGAAGGCAAAGCCAAAACCGAATCCAGACTCAACTACTCCGTGGTTTATGACCAGAAAAAACTCAATGCCTGGGTGCATTCCGAACCGCTGAAATCCCTCGATCACGGCGGTGCAGTGCATGTGACGATAGGTGAGGGCGTGAAAGCCTCGGTCGCGTCGAATGCCACCACGCAGGCGCGTAACGGCTGGGTTTCCGTGCCAACGCTCTATAGCCTGGCGGTCAGCGAAGCCAGTGCGCAGGTCGTGGACGCCGAAGGTTCGAAAGGTCAGCGAGCGTTGATCGTCGGGTTCAGTGATGCGGTGAAAGACAAAGATATCCGTCGTGCGGTAAAAGTCTGGCTGTTGCCGCAGCATGACCCGAATGATTCGCAATCTGCGACCGGCCCGGATGATTACGCCAGCTGGGATGTGCAGAGTGTGGAAAACAACGTGCTGGCGCAGTCCACACCGTTAAATATTCAGCTTAATGATGCCGAAAGCGATTATCAGCCACAGTTCAGTTTCCGCTTCGATGCGCCTGCGCATCGTTCCATGCTGGTGGAAATCGATAACGTGCTGACGTCCTCCGGCGGCTACAAAATGCCGGAAAAAGTCTACCGCATTGTACAGGTACCGGATTATCCGAAATCGCTGCAATTTATGTCGCAGGGTTCGCTGCTGTCGGTCAACGGTGATAAACAAATCAGCGTCGCGGCGCGCAATGTGCCGGGCATGCGTCTGGACATCAAACGTGTGATCCCAAGCCAGTTGCAACATATCGTTTCCTTCAAAAGCCGTCAGTACTCTTCGGCGGAATTTAACCGCCTGAACGACGAGTACTTCACCGAGCACTTTAAATACCAGACGGCGGTGAATAACGATAAACCGGGTGAAGTGAATTATCAGGGCGTCGATCTTTCCCGTTATCTTTCGACCGATCCGGCCTCCCATCGCGGCGTGTTCCTGCTGACGCTGTCAGAATGGGATCCGAAGAAGAAAGAAGATAAACCGGCCACCGATGACGATGGCAATCAGTATGAAGAGGGCGATCAGAGTGGGGACGACGCGCCGGTCGGCGATTCCCGCTTTGTGGTGGTTACCGATCTGGGCATTATTGCCAAGCGTTCGCAGGATAAAACCCGCGATGTGTTTGTGCAGTCGATTCACAGCGGTACGCCGGTCAGTAACGCCAAAGTGTCGGTGATTGCGAAAAACGGCGTGACGCTGCTTTCTCAAACTACCGGTGCCGACGGCCATGTGCGGTTCCCTGCGCTGGACGTTTATACCAGCGAACGTCAGCCGGTGATGTTCCTGGTGGAAAAAGAGGGCGATGTCTCCTTCCTGCCTGCCGATCGTGATAACGACCGCGGCCTCGACTTCTCACGTTTTGATGTCGACGGCGAAATCACCCCGAACGACCCGCGCACGCTGAGCAGCTACCTGTTCTCCGACCGCGGCGTTTACCGTCCGGGTGATACGTTCAATATTGGTCTGATCACCCGCGCCGCCGAGTGGAGCAATGGTCTGGCGGGCGTGCCGGTACGTGCAGAAATTCACGACCCGCGCGACAAGCTGATGAGCACTATTCCGCTGACGCTCGGTGCCAGTGGTTTCAACGAACTGAGCTACACCACTGACGAGAATTCGCCGACCGGCGAGTGGAACGTCTATCTGTATCTGATCGGCAAAGATAATGAATCTTCAACGTTCCTTGGGCATACCTCGGTGAACGTCAAAGAGTTCGAGCCGGATCAGCTGAAAGTTAAACTCCAGCTGACGCCGGAACGCAAACAGGGCTGGGTGAAACCTTCAGAATTACAAGCCAATATCGATGTGCAAAATCTATTCGGTACGCCTGCGCAGGATCGTCGTGTGGCCTCGAAACTGACGCTGCGCCCGATGTACCCGAGCTTCGATCAGTTCCCTGAATACGCGTTCTACGAGAATCGCCAGAACAGCGACGGTTTTGAAACAGAGCTGGAAGACCGTACCACCGATGAAAAAGGGGGCGCGACTATTCCGCTGGATCTGAAATCTTACGCCGATGCGACCTATCAGCTGCAACTCCTGTCGGAAGCCTTTGTGGCGGGCGGCGGGCGCTCTGTATCCGCTACCGCACGGGTCCTGGTGTCGCCGTATGATTATCTGGTCGGTGTGAAACCGGACGGCGATCTGGGGTACATCAACCACGGCGCGGTGCGTCATCTGAACGTGATTGCCGTTGACCCGACGCTGAAACAAATCGCCCTGCCTGCGCTGAAAGTGGCGCTGATCGAACAGAAATACATTTCTGTACTGACCAAACAGGATTCTGGCGTTTACAAATATCAGTCGAAAATGAAGGAAGTGCAGCTTTCAGAGCAGCCGCTAGCGCTGACCGCACAGGGCAATGACCTGACACTTGCAACCGATAAGCCGGGTGATTTCGTGCTGGTCGTCGAAGATGCGCAGGGCAACGTTCTAAATCGCATCGGTTATACCGTCGCCGGTAACGCCAACCTCAGCCGTTCGCTGGACAGAAACGCCGAGCTGAAGCTGAAACTGAATCAGGGCGAATATCTGCCGGGCGATGAAATCGAAGTGTCAGTCAACGCGCCTTACACCGGCAGCGGTCTCATTACCATTGAGAAAGACAAAGTCTACAGCTGGCAGTGGTTCCACACCGATACCACCAGTTCGGTACAGAAAATTCGCGTACCGGCGGGCATGGAAGGCAACGGCTACATCAACGTACAGTTCGTGCGTGATGTTAATTCTGATGAAATTTTCATGAGTCCGCTGAGCTACGGTGTGATGCCGTTCAAAATCAGCACCAAGGCGCGTCAAAACTCTCTGCAAGTCCATGCGCCGGACGTGATCAAACCGGGTGAGAATCTGGCGATGACGGTCACGACCGACGGTCCGCAGCAGGTCGCGTTGTTTGCCGTGGATGAGGGCATCTTGCAGGTGGCTCGTTATCGCCTGAAAGATCCTCTGGAGTATTTCTTCCGCAAGCGTGAACTGGGCGTGGAAAGCTCGCAAATTCTCGACCTGATCCTGCCGGAGTTCAGCAAGCTGATGCAGCTGGCGGCGGCACCGGGCGGTGACGGCGGCGAAGGGCTGGATCTGAACGTCAATCCGTTCAAACGCAAACGCGATAAGCCGGTGGCCTACTGGTCTGGCATCACTGAAGTCAACGGCCAGAAGCAGTTCGATTATCAGGTACCAGATTATTTCAACGGTAAAATCCGCGTAATGGCAATCTCCGTCACGCCGGACAAAATCGGCAAAGCGCAGACGTCTGCCACCGTGCGTGACAACTTCATCATGACGCCGAACGTGCCGTCGATGGTGGCGCCGGGCGATGAGTTTGACGTCAGCGTGGGCGTGAGTAATAACCTCGAAGGGCTGAATGGCAAGAGCGTGGCGATCGCCGTGCATCTGGCCGTACCGCCGCAACTGGACGTGGTCGGCAAAGCGGATCAGAGCCTGTCGCTGGCAGAAAAACGCGAGGGCGTGATTAACTTCCGTCTGCGCGCCAACGCCGTTCCTGGCGATGCGCCGCTGGTGTTTGAAGCGACCTATGCAGATAAAACCAGCCGCCGCACCATCAGTACGTCGGTGCGTCCGGCGATGCCGTTCCGCACGCAGTCCGTTATGGGCCGCATGAGCGGCAGCAGCCAGAACGTCGATAATCTGCGTCAAATGTTTGATGCCTACGCGGTACGTAAGGCAGCGGTCTCCAATTCACCGCTGGTGCTGACCAGCGGACTGTCACAGTATCTGGCGGATTATCCGTACTACTGTTCTGAGCAGATTGTCAGCCGTTCGATTCCGATGATCCTCGAAGGTCTGCATCCGGAGATGAAAGGCAGCCTGAGCCAGGCCGAGACCAGCAAAAAACTGAAAGACATGCTGGCCATCCTGCGCTCGCGTCAAAACGACAGTGGCGCGATTGGCCTGTGGCGTTCGTCGCCGGAAACCGATCCGTTCGTCACGCCTTACGTGGTGCAATATCTGCTGGAAGCCAAAGCGGCGGGTGTGGCATTACCGGCCGGCATGCTTGAAGAAGCCAATGCGGCGCTGCGCGTGCTGGCGGCAAATCAGAATGACGATTTGTATAATCTGCGTCTGCGCGCATGGGCGGTGTATCTGCTGACGCGTCAGGGTGAAATCACCACCAGTTCATTGGCGTCGGTGCAGGATACGCTGCAACAACGTTATCCGGACACGTGGAAAACCGATCTCAGTGCGATGTATCTGGCCTCGTCTTACCGCATGCTGAAAATGGATGATGAAGCCAATACGCTGTTGCAGCCGACGTGGAAACAGCTGAGCAAGGCGTACGACAAAGGCTGGTGGACGCAGAGTTACTTCGACCCGCTGGTGCAGGACGCGACGCGGCTGTATCTGATTACCCGTCACTTCCCAGAAAAAGTGTCGGCGATCCCGCCACAGGTATTGGAAAACATGGTCCGGTCGCTGAAAGAAGAGCGTTACACCACGTATTCCTCTGCGATGAGTATTCTGGCGCTGGAGAGTTATTCCGCACAGGTCGCGGCGCAGGCAACTGCACCAGATGCGCTGAAAATCACGCAGATCAGCAAAAACAAAAATGTTGAACCGCAGCTGATTTCAAGCGTTCAGGGGCTGTTTGCCAAAGCCAATTTCACTGCCGATGCCAAAGCCATTCGGATGGAAAACGGTAACGATGCGCCCGCCTGGTATGTGGTCACTCAGGCTGGTTACGATCTGGCGGCACCTAAAAAAGCCATCTCGCGCGGTTTGGAAATCACCCGTGATTACACCGACGAAAAAGGCAATCCGGTCACGCAGGTGACGCTGGGGCAGAAGATCAATGTACACCTGAAGGTTCGCGCTAATTCGAAAGAAGGGCAGAGCAATCTCGCGATTGTCGATTTGCTGCCGGGCGGATTTGAAGTGGTACAACAGACGCCACCGGAACCGGAAGCTGACAGCAGTGACGAAAGCAGTGAGGCCGATGCGTCGGCGTCCTGGCAGTCACCGCTGGCCGCATCGGGCTCGACGTGGGCGCCGGACTACAGTGATATTCGCGAAGATCGCGTGGTCATTTACGGCAGCGCCAGTACCGACGTGCAGGAGTTTGTGTATCAGATCAAAGCCACCAACACCGGTAGCTTTGTGATCCCGCCAGCGTATGGCGAGGCGATGTACGACCGCGAAGTTCAGGCATTGTCGGTCAGTGATAAAAAACTGGTTGTCGTGCCTGCGGCTGACAATAAATAACAGCGGGTGCAACACACTCACTGAAGACTGCGCCCCGCCATTGCTCGCGGGGCGCAATTTTTCCAGAGTAGCCAGACGATGACCTTTCCCGCATTTTCCAAAGCAGCGAAACGCCTGCTGCAAAACATTGCCATGGGCGTCTTTTTACTGGCGCTGATTGTGCTGGCTTTCCGTTTGTGGCCGCATCCGCCGCTTTCTCAGGGGCAACCTTTCTCCTCGGTCTATTACGACCGTCAGGGCATGCTGATGCGCATCACGCTGGCCAACGACGACCGCTACCGGTTATGGACGCCACTGGAGCAGGTTTCTCCGCTGGCCGTCGACGGTTTGTTGCTGCACGAAGACCGGTGGTTCTACGTTAATCCGGGTTTCAATCCGTTCAGCCTGATGCGCGGCTTCTGGCGCAGCTATGTCGCGGGCGGCAAAATGCAGGGCGGATCAACCATCACCATGCAGCTGGCGCGTATGCACTGGCATCTCAATACCCGCACACCGTCGGGCAAAATCATGCAGGTGTTGCGGGCGGTGCAGCTGGAACTGAGTTATTCCAAGCACGACATTCTCGAAGCCTATCTGAACTACGCGCCTTACGGTCGCAATATCGAGAGCATTGGCGCGGCCAGCCTGATCTATTTCGACAAAGTGCCGAAAGACCTGACGTTGCCGGAAGCGCTGACGCTGGCGGTGCTGCCGCAATCTCCCAGTTTTCGTATTGATGCTAAAACCGGCGTGCTCGGCATGGCGCTGACGCAGGCCCGCAACCGGTTGTTCCTTCGCTGGCAGGCGCAGTACACCACCGACAGCAGCCAGCTTTCACTGTTTAAACTGCCGCTGGCGCTGCGTCAGCCTGAGCGAATGCCGTATATCGCGCCGCATTTTATCGAACAGCTTCGCCAGCAAAATCAGCAGTTAATTCAGACGAATAACCGCGTCGATACCACGCTGGACGCCGGTTTGCAGCGGCTGGTCGAGCGGCAGGTGAACGCGTTTATTACCCGTAACCAAAGTCGTGGGATCCGGAACGCGGCGGTGTTGCTGGTCGATACTCGTGATATGGGTGTGCGGGCGCTGATGGGCTCGGCGGATTATTACAACCGCAGCATTCAGGGACAGGTCAACGGCACCAATGCCAAACGCTCGCCGGGTTCCGCGCTCAAGCCATTCATCTACGCACTCGGGATGGAGCAGGGCGTGCTGCACCCGATGACCATCCTGAAAGATGTGCCATCGGCGTTTGGGGCTTACGCGCCGGAGAACTTCGACCGGCGCTTTCTCGGACCGGTCACCGCGACCGATGCCCTGAACTTCAGCCGTAATATTCCCGCCGTGTATGTCGCGTCGCAGCTGCGTCAGCCGTCGTTCTATCAGTTCCTGCGGCTTTCCGGCGTCGCTAACATGTCCAGCGAAAATCACTATGGCTTGTCGCTGGTGCTGGGCGGTGGCGAAGTGACGATGCAGGAACTGGCAAAACTCTATGCCCTGCTCGCCAACCGGGGCGTGCTGCAACCGCTGCGGATGCAAAAAAGTGATTCGACTCCGACCACGCCGGTCCGGCTGTTAAGCGAAGAAGCCAGTTTTATGACGCTGGATATGCTGCGTCAGCACCGCCGCCCCGGCGATACGCTGGCGCAACAGCCGTCTTCTCTGCCGGTCTACTGGAAAACCGGCACGTCCTGGGGATTTCGCGATGCGTGGAGCGTCGGGATTTTCGGGCCCTACGTACTGGTGGTATGGGAGGGAAATTTCGATAGCAAAGGCAACAACGTGTTTGTCGGTGCTGAAGCCGCCGCCCCGCTGTTTTTCAACATTATAGACAGCATCAGTGCCAGCTATCCGGATTTGCAGGAACCTATTCGCCCGTTCCCGAAACAGCTAAAACGGGTGGATATTTGCCTCGCCAGCGGTGACTTACCGACGCCATGGTGTCAACAAAAAGGCAAAACCTGGTTCATTCCCGGCAAATCGCCGATCAAAGTCGATACCGTTTATCGCCCGGTGCGGCTGGATAAACTGACCGGTGACGTGGCCTGTCCGCCTTTTGATGAAGACGAGACCCGCATCGAAGTGTTCGAGTTCTGGCCATCAGATTTGGCGAACGTCTTCGCGCAGGCAGGATTGCCTAAGCGTAAACCGCCGGTGAACAGCTGCAAAGATAACGGCGTCGACGTCAGCGGCAATCCGCCGCGCATTACGTCGCCGCTGAAAAACACCACGTATACGCTGCGACAATCCCAGCAGGGGCGCGACCGTATCGCTTTTAACGCGGTCACCGATGCCGACAGCAAAACGGTGTACTGGTTTGTCGATGATATTTACCTCGGCAGTTCCGCCAGTAAATCGGCCATCGACTGGCGGCCGATCAACAACGGCCAGTACCGCATCCGCGCCGTGGACGATCGCGGACGGGCGGACAGCAGGCTTATCAGTATTGAAATTGTGAATTAGGATTGAGGCCGCAGCAGGAAGTTATTGCGCGGCCTTTGTATCATTATGACATCAGCGGATATCGACTTTGAGCGTTGCAGTGGCGTCAAAATCACCGGTATCCAGTTCGCTGCCGACCAAATTTATCGGAAAGGCGGTCAGCGTAATTTTCCCCAGTCCGTTCTGATTCATTGGCAAAACACCTTGTGCAAATGGCACGTAAGTCCCACCGGCATCTTCTACGACGATCCCTATATCTGCTTTATTGTCGGACTGACGACGCCGGGCTACCAGATAGTACTGATTCTCAACGTCCTGGCCATCGAGGATCATCATGATTTTATTATTGAGAGGAATGACCGGCAGGCCATTTTCCGTACAGTCATAAAGGATATTGAACGTTACGGGCCGATAGCCTTCTGGAGGATTGTTTTTTTTAGTGAATTTACTTGCCTCAATGGTTCCGAAATTAACTGAGATAGTTTCTCCCTGATTGATTTCACAACTTTGCGGTACTGTCATAGTACCACTGAGATAAACAATGGCTACGGGTGAGCCCAACGGGGGAGCAGTGGTAGTTACCGTGGCAGAAGAGGTGTAAATGCGGGCAATTTCCGTGCGTGGGATCGTAATTTCCCCGACGAAAGGTGTAGTGATATAAAATGTCACTTTCCCCTGTGAGCCAGTGTTCAGGTTATCTTGCGAAGTTTGTTGCTGACAGATACCGGTATTTTCTTTATCCCAGTGGTGTGTTCCATCACTGACTGCTTTTCTGGTAGGGACGGTAACATAGTCATTTTTCGGAATAGCAATTTGGGTCATGACATCCAGATGATCATTAATTTTATAGTAATCTGTCGTGTGTCCGAGGGGTAACGACGTTTGCAGACTGTACATAATTAACACTCCATTAGTACTCGCCGCATCGGTATCTGAGCAGTTGCAGGTGATACGATAATTTTGCTGGCTGCTGTTGAGTGCCTCCTCGAAACTATTGCCCCTCGAATTTTCGTCGTCGCGTAAATCGTGCAAGATCATGTTTTCATAAGAGGTCGCACCACCATTGGTGGGTTCACAAATGGCCGTGCTCGCATAACCCGGGGCGATGCAGGCGCCTGTAATCATCAGCACCATTCCCAATATTTTTCCGGCATTCTTCTTCATTATTGTTGTCCTTAAACACAGGGGGCCGTGACGGATTGAACAGAGGCCGCTGCTTGCCTGAGGTTGAGACTGGCTTTGCATTGCTGGTTTGCGCTGGTGCCCCATTTCACATGTAACTTGATGGGTTCATCCACTTTCACACCGGATAGATACAGAACCCCGCCATCATCAACGATATTCTCTAATGTCTGGTCTTCGCTGACCGCCACAGCGCCGAATGGCACAACAGATCCGTCAAACCGAGTGAGTTTAATCAATACACGCACGCCAATACGTGCGTCGAAATGTGCAACGACCATGGCACCTTTATTAGGGATAACCAGTTCTGAAGTATTTGTGACATCCACATCTGCCGGCAGTGTGGTGGTATCAATCACGATGCGATTTTCAGTATAAGAAGTGAGATAAGGCACCACGGCGTAGCCGCGCCAGTCTGTTTTAAGGCCGGGAATATTTTGCACCCGCGCACCGCTGGCGCCATTGGTATCAATTAGTGCAAAAGAGTCCCCAAGCGGCTGAGAAAGTGTGATCCCCTTTTCATGGGCAACAATCCCGCCTGCAAGGCCATAGCTGGTTTGCTGTGAATGGTCGTCGTAGTAATAACCGGCATTCAATGTGCCGTAGGATGAGCGATAGGATGCATTCAGGTTACTGCTGTTGCCACCTCCCTGATCTGCATGGCTTTGCTGAAGAGAATAGCTGAGACGGTAATCATCCAGCGCAGTCCCGCTGAGTCCAACCTGTTGGCGTGTGTCACCATTTTTCTGATGCGTAACGTTATACGTCGCCCAGCTTTGCGGTAGCCATCGACTTAAAGGAACACGAATATTCAGTGCAAGCTGCTGATCGTTTTCCTGATTTTCCATCTGGCTGTAAGAGTAAGAAAGGTTGTAGCTGATCCCGTACCAGCTGGTATTCATGCCGAGGGAGATATTTTTCTCTTTGTTGGTACTGCGCCAGTAGTCTTGCTGATAAGCCGATAAATAGAGACTCGCCCCTTCCCATAGTGCCTGATTAATACTGACCTGGTATTTGCTGCGTTTATGTCCGTCCTGAGGCGCATTGTCCTGAGACTGATTAGCTTCGTCAAAATCGTAAAAACCGCTGGTTGAATAGCGATAGCTGGCCACGGAAAAGTTTGTGTCCGTTGTTTCGACATTTTTTGAATATTGAATACGATAAGACTGACCGCTGCTATTCTGGTCGTTGTCCAGATGGGTCTGAGCCTGAGTGACATCGACAGAGATTGAACCGAGGGCGAACAGGCTGAACCCCATCCCTGCCTGACCCGCGCGATAATCAGGCGACAGTAATAAGCCAACATAAGTGGTTATTTCATTTGAAACCCCGTAGATCACCGTCCCTTGTGCAAATTCTGGTTCTTTATCGCCGCTATCGTTTGAGCGGTAGCGGCCAACGGTGCTGCTGTACTTCAAGCGTCCAGGTCGCTGCATAACGGGCACGGCAGAAAAAGGCTGGTTAAATTTGCGTTCAGTGCCGTCGGCTTCTTTCACCGTTACTTCCAGATCACCACTGTAAGACGAAGGATAAAGGTCATTAATTTCGAACGCACCCGGCGCGACATAGCTTTGATAAATGATGTAGCCGTCTTGTCTGATGGTCACTTCGGCATTGGAATTTGCAATACCGCGAATGGTGGGTGCGAAGCCACGCTGGCTGTTGGGCAGCATATTGTCGTCGGAAGACAATTGAACCCCAGTAAATTGCAGGCTTGGAAAGAGATCGCCCGGCGTGGAGCTTTCCCCTATCAGCAACTGAGACTTGAGGGCTTTAATATCCCGTTGCGCATAAGTGGAGATCGCATCCCAACTTTGTTGGCCATCGCTATTACTATACGTGCTGTAGTTGCGAAGGCGCCATGCGCCCAGATTTAAGCCGTTTTGCAGATTCAAATACTGACTGGAATCATCACTGCCGTTTTTATTGTTCCGTTGTGAGCCTGAAAAAGCGTAGTTAGAAAACAGGACTGGTACGCCATCGTCCCATTTTTTGGGATCAATATAGCCACTGGCTTTTTGTTCCATAGCGGCTTGTGGAATGCTGAAATCCAGACGCATTCTGTTAAAGTCGAACTTTGCGTCCGCTGCCGGAATATATAGGGTCAGGTTGTCGAGTGGTGCGTCATGCGGGTGTTGCGTCAGGGACGGAAATGCGTCAACGCGAACATTCAACGCACGAAGTAAATCAGGGGTGATTTCCGGGATCAAAGAGCCGTCCGACTTTTGGTTATAGCGGATGTTTTGCTGTAATACTTTTTCCTGATTCACGTAAATTGCCGTGTTATAGACACCGGCAACCTGCGCCTTGTCACTTAGCGCGAACACCGAGAGATCTACCTTTACGGCTGCCTGATCATTGTTTTCCAATAATCTCGGATCGAAATAGACTTCCTCAGCGTGGACCGAATGAACAATAAATGTGATCACAAAAAAAATACAACTTACCCCAGGCGCTAAGGTTTTACCTTGCTGACGGGGAGAAGACATGTCGTTTTCCGGTCTTTGTGCATTCGTATCATTACCCATAATCATCTTCCCTGCTCTTCCTGATGGCGAATCAACGCATGGTCAAACTAAAGCGCTCGCTTTTCCGACTCGGTATCTCCGCCGTAGTCGTTGATTGCTCTCCACTCAATGGTATTCCCGGTAGTGTTCGCAGGTAATATCACATTGAGCTGGCTGCCTGGGGCAATCATGTCGGTATCCTTAAGTATGCTGTTACCGACGATCAGGTAGCTGAATACCACGTAATAAGGAGAAGGATTATTGATAATAAGATGGCCGTTGACGCGTGAAAAAGTCAGCAATTTGTAAGCATCAAATGCTTTACCTTGTAATTTATCAGGGCGATAAAAAAGTTTTATTCTTGTCTTAATGACGAGTCGTAACTCGTTTGATTCATTTTTCGGTGTAGAAGGTATAGCCCGGACATTAATGTAAAATATCGATTCTTTGTCATTGGGGAGTTCACCACCTGTATACGATATGCGTAAATTATTCTCCTCATTAGCGTTTAACCTAAATAGCGGTGGAGTCACCACAAAAGGCCCGCGCGTTTTACCATCACCATTATCGATCCACGATTGGATCAGAAACGGCTTACTGTCGGATTTATTACTGAGAGGTAATGAGGCTTCCTTTTTATTTGCTTCATAAATTATCCGTGTGCGACCCACAAGAATTCCGCCACCATAGCTCAGCTGAATCGGTAGAAAAAACAGAAGAGTCAATGTAATGATTGAATTGATGATATTACGCATTTAGATAATTGCATCCAGTAATGAATGATAAATATTCCGTTACTCAGGTAATGAAAAATGGCCCATTTTACTGGGCCTGCCGCTCAGGAGCGGCTTAACGGTAATCGAGTGTCACATTGACGCTGGCATCGGCTGGACCCGCAGTGATCAGATCAGGGGTTTTGTAGGACTGATAATTCGCCAGCAGGTTGATGTTCATGGTCGCGCTGGTGATGTCGTAAGTTATGGTTGGTAATGTATTGAGAAGCATCACGTCTTTTGTTGTGGCATCCAGAATCTGGATCCCTACGCCGTCGGCCATGGTATCGCCAAAACTATTTCCCAATTTCACTAAATTAGGATGCGTTGCGTCTACCGCTTCGGCTTCCAGCCACACACGAAAGTGCGGGATGGGGTCATTTTGCACCTTAGCGACAGGGCAGTTAGCCAGGGGCAGAGTAAAAGGAATATTGGGTGAGGTATCATTAACTTCGCGGAATTGTGCTGCTGAATAAGTACCTAATTCAACTTCAATATCATTACCCCCATTAATGATACAGGCAGTTTTAATAATTTCACCGTGAAAGTTTATTCTCCCATCTATCGCATAACTGTTACCGGCTAATGCCAGCAGTAACCCACTTACTATGAGCTTGTATGTCTTTTTCATTTTCGCATCCATTCTGAAAGAAAAAACTAAGAGTTTAGTCACATGTACGCTTGGCTAATATATTAGCGATACTAATTAAATGCCAGCAAATGCGGATTCTATCAACTGTTGTAGACATTGAATAGAGGGTGGCGATCATTATTATATCAGGTTGATAAGATCGAAGTTGTTATATTCATTTAAATGATCTTTTAGTTAACCTTAATTCACCTCAGTTATTATTTGAAGTATTGATTAAAGAAATTTAGCGAAGAATATTTTTACAGGGATCATTTTATTAGACATTTTAATTTAATGATTAAGGTAAGGAAGTGCCTTAAAAAGTCAGCCTCTGCAAGGAAGGGTTATATTTATTCGTTCATTTTAAAATGATTTAATTTCCGAAATTTCTTTTTATCATGGGATATTGAAAAGTAAGGGTTGATTGTTGAACCGTTAAGTCCCAAGGGGGAGTAACACGCCTCCAACTGGCATCGCGACAAACCGTAACAAACCAACCGTAGATGGCGAGAGATTCCTCTGATATTGTTGATAAATTAGGAAATCCGTATTCATTGTTACAATTTCGACTAGAATATATACCATTAAACGCTGTCTGTTTTGGCTCATATTTCTAACAATAGAAGCTTCAGGCATTCACGCCTTTGGGAGAGTTACATGCAAGAAAATCACAAAATTCTGGTTGTCGATGACGACATGCGCCTGCGCGCACTTTTAGAACGTTATCTGACAGAGCAGGGCTTCCAGGTGCGCAGCGTCGCGAATGCCGAGCAGATGGATCGCCTGCTGACCCGTGAATCCTTCCATCTGATGGTGTTGGATTTGATGTTGCCGGGCGAAGACGGTTTGTCTATCTGCCGCCGCCTGCGCAGCCAGAGTAACCCGATGCCGATCATTATGGTCACAGCGAAAGGTGAAGAAGTTGACCGTATCGTCGGCCTGGAAATTGGCGCTGACGACTACATTCCTAAGCCATTCAACCCGCGTGAACTGCTGGCGCGTATCCGTGCCGTGCTGCGCCGTCAGGCTAACGAGTTGCCGGGCGCACCTTCTCAGGAAGAAGCGGTGATTTCGTTCGGTAAGTTCAAACTGAACCTCGGTACCCGCGAAATGTTCCGCGAAGACGAGCCTATGCCGCTGACCAGTGGTGAATTCGCCGTACTGAAAGCGCTGGTGAGCCACCCGCGTGAACCGCTGTCCCGCGACAAGCTGATGAATCTGGCGCGTGGCCGTGAATACAGTGCGATGGAGCGTTCTATCGACGTGCAGATTTCCCGTCTGCGCCGCATGGTAGAAGAAGATCCGGCGCACCCGCGTTATATCCAGACCGTTTGGGGTCTGGGTTACGTCTTCGTCCCGGACGGCAGTAAGGCATGAGACGAATACGCTTTTCACCGCGTAGCTCGTTTGCCCGAACACTGTTATTAATCGTCACCTTGCTGTTCGTCAGCCTGGTGACGACCTATCTGGTGGTGCTGAACTTCGCCATTTTACCGAGCCTGCAACAGTTCAATAAAGTGCTGGCATACGAAGTACGTATGCTGATGACCGACCGTTTGCAGCTGGAAGATGGTACGTTGCTGGCAGTACCCCCGGCGTTTCGTCGTGAGATTTATCGCGAACTGGGCATCTCGCTTTATACCAACTCTGCGGCCGAGGAGAGTGGTCTTCGCTGGGCGCAGCACTACGAATTCCTGAGTCAGCAGATGGCTCAACAGCTCGGTGGGCCGACCGACGTGCGTGTGGAAGTAAACAAAAACACGCCGGTGGTGTGGCTGAAAACCTGGTTGTCGCCTGATATCTGGGTACGCGTTCCCCTTACTGAAATCCATCAGGGTGATTTTTCCCCGTTGTTCCGCTATACGCTCGCGATAATGTTGTTGGCGATCGGCGGCGCGTGGCTATTTATTCGCATCCAAAATCGACCCCTTGTGGAACTTGAACACGCTGCGTTGCAGGTAGGTAAAGGGATTATCCCTCCGCCCCTGCGCGAATATGGCGCGTCTGAAGTCCGTTCGGTAACGCGCGCTTTTAACCAGATGGCTGCCGGTGTAAAACTGCTGGCCGATGACCGTACTTTACTGATGGCGGGCGTCAGCCATGATTTACGCACCCCGCTGACGCGTATCCGTTTAGCCACAGAGATGATGAGTGACGGCGATGGATATCTTGCGGAGTCGATCAATAAAGATATCGAAGAGTGCAATGCCATCATCGAGCAGTTTATCGATTATTTGCGCACCGGTCAGGAGATGCCTACCGAAATCACCGATCTTAACGGTATTTTGGGCGAAGTGATCGCGACGGAAAGCGGCTATGAGCGTGAGATTGACTCCGGTCTGGCCGACGGTGAATTGCTGGTGAATGCGCACCCGCTTTCCATTAAACGTGCCGTGGTGAACATGGTGGTGAATGCCGCCCGCTACGGTGACGGCTGGATAAAAGTCAGCAGTGGCCGCGAGCTCCAGCGTGCATGGTTTCAGGTCGAAGACGATGGTCCTGGTATTGCACCCGATCAGCTCAAGCATCTGTTCCAGCCATTTGTGCGCGGTGAAAGTGCCCGAACCACCAGCGGTACCGGGCTTGGACTGGCTATCGTCCAGCGTATTATTGATGCGCACTCGGGGACGTTAGATATCGGGAAAAGTGACCGGGGCGGATTGAGAATAAGAGCTTATTTACCGTTACCGGTGGAGATGCTTAAAGCGGTGGCGGTACAGCAGAAACCGGTGTGAATTAAGGGGCCTTAATAATCCCGGCGATGCCTATGCAATGAAGGCTTCAATATTGAACCGGGATTATTTCGGTTTCTCAATGGCAGCGATCACATGACCTCCTGCGCCGAAACCGAGCAGAGGGGAAAGGCTTTTCCCCTCTGCACTCCCCTCGCTTTTTCAAACACGTGCCATGCAGACGGGCTATGTTTCAGGTACTTCTGCTATTGCCGCAAAATCCCGCCGCTGCGCGGTGCCCTTCGCTCGGATTACAACCCGCGCAAAAAGACGCGCGGTTTTTCATCTCTCGCTCCGGCGTAATTTTTGAAAGCGGCTAATGGCTTCTAGGTCAGCTTCACCTGATGGGAGCATTTCAAAAAGCCAAACACTAAACTCTTTTTTTGTTTTAAAAATGGTGAGATGGCGCGATCAAAAAATCCTGCTGAACGGGCGGCTTCGAGACCTGCGGCTCGAAGACCGAGAGAAGGGACGCGCAGCGGCAGGGGTTTGCGCCACCCACGTAAGTATCTGAACATGTCCTTCGACCTAGCGGCAGCGCGCAGTTAAAAAGACGGAGAGATCCAAGAGAGGCCCGTCCTGGCCTCTCTTGGGCGGTTTTGGCGCAGTGAGTTAAGCGATCACTGCTATTGAGAAACCGAAACTTTCTCGTTCTGCTTTAAGGTCGCCAGTGCGCGGCATTCGCACCTAAGAAACCGAAACTTTCCCCGTCGGCTTTAAGCCACCACCGTGCGATGACTCAGCGGGATTAAACGCCCGCCTGCGCTTTAATTCTTCCGACTCATCACATAATACTCCGCCGCTTCCTCCCGCCACCTCGGCGCCTGCACCACGTCCCACGGATTCACCACAACCACGCCCGTGTGTGCAAACATCCCGACGTTATGTGTCACCAGCGACGCCTGATGGTTCAGGCATATCGCGACAAGCTGTGCATCGCGCTCTTCCATCGTCACGCCTGCCTGCTTTGATAAGGTGAGTACGCGCGAATAATGCAGGGCGCTGGCGGCGTCGAACGGCAGCAGGCGTCCGGCGAAATCGTGATTAAACATATCCAGTAAAGCGTCATTAAGCGGTGCTCTGGGCTGCTCATCGGGCAGGCCGTCGACCCATGTGAACAGTTCGGCTACGCTCAGGCTGGTGAGATACAGCTGGCTGGCATCCTGCGCGTCGAGCCACTGCAGAACCGTTTTATGCGGTTTGGGAGTGATCATCTCAAAGATGACGGAGGTATTGAGAATGATCATTTTGGCGGCAATTCCAAAGGACTGATGCTCAGCGCGGAGAAACGCTGGTGCAACTGGCTGCCGAGGCCGAATTCAGGCGGAGTGCTGGTGAGTGCCTGTTTCAGAATTAAACGCGCCTCCTCTTCCATCGAGTGCCCTTTTTTGGCGGCAGCGATGCGCAGCAGGTCTTTTATCTCTTCATCCAGATTGCGAACCGTGAGGGTAGCCATAATTAGCTCCAGTGAAATCAATGCAAGCAGTGCTGCCATAGTGCGACGTGCAGAAATTTTTGCAATAAAAAGGCGCGGGATCCGCGCCTGATAAGTATCGGTAAATTAACGCTGAGGGCCTGCGCTGACCAGCGCTGCACCCGCAGGGGTGTCGGTATATTTATCGAAATTATCGATAAACAGCTGAGCCAGATGCTGTGCCTTTTCCTGCCACTGTTCACGGCTGGCGTAAGTATTGCGCGGATCGAGGATGTGCGGATCAACGCCCGGCAACGCGGTCGGCACGGCGAGATTAAACATTGGCAGGGTGAAAGTCTCAACGTCGTCTATCGTACCGTTGAGTATAGCGTCGATGATAGCGCGGGTATTTTTGAGCGAAATACGTTTACCGGTGCCGTTCCAGCCGGTATTCACCAGATATGCCTGCGCGCCGACGGCTTCCATGCGCCTGACCAGCACTTCAGAGTATTGCGTCGGATGCAGCATCAGGAACGCTGCGCCGAAACAGGCGGAGAAGGTCGGAGTCGGTTCGTTGACACCGCGTTCGGTGCCTGCCAGTTTAGCGGTAAAGCCTGACAGAAAATGATACTGCGTCTGAGAAGCCGTCAGGCGGGAAACCGGCGGAAGAACACCAAAGGCATCGGCGGTCAGGAAGATCACTTTGCTGGCGTGGCCCGCTTTGGAGACTGGTTTCACGATATTCTGGATGTGATAAATCGGGTATGACACGCGGGTGTTTTCGGTTTTGCTGTTGTCATCGAAATCGATTTTGCCGTCTGCGCTAACCACGACATTTTCCAGTAATGCATCCCGCTTAATCGCGCCAAAAATTTCCGGCTCGGCTTCTTTGCTGAGTTTGATGGTTTTCGCGTAGCAGCCGCCTTCAAAGTTGAAGACGCCGTCATCGTCCCATCCGTGTTCATCGTCACCAATCAGCTGACGCTTTGGATCGGTCGAGAGCGTGGTTTTACCGGTGCCGGAGAGGCCGAAGAAGACTGCCACATCGCCTTTTTCACCGACGTTGGCTGAGCAGTGCATGGAGGCGATACCCTTTAGCGGCAGCAGGTAGTTCATCACGGCGAACATGCCTTTCTTCATTTCGCCGCCGTACCACGAGCCGCCGATCAACTGGATGCGCTCGGTCAGGTTGAAGGCGATGAAGTTTTCAGAGTTCAGCCCCTGCTTCTGCCAGTCGGGATTGGTGCATTTCGCGCCGTTCATGACGATAAAGTCAGGCTCAAAATTTTCCAGTTCCCCGTCGGTCGGGCGGATAAACATGTTCTTGACGAAGTGTGCCTGCCAGGCCACTTCAGTGATGAAACGGACTTTCAGGCGGGAGTCGGCGTTGGCACCGCAGAACGCATCAATGATAAACAGCCTTTTGCCCGAAAGTTGCTTGCCGACCAGCGCCTTCAGCGATGACCAGACTTCCTGCGACAGCGGTTTGTTGTCATTCTTGCCTTTGCCCTGATCGGACCACCAGACGGTGTCGCGGGTGACATCGTCGCGGACAATGTATTTATCTTTAGGCGAACGGCCGGTGAAAATGCCGGTATCGACGTTCACTGCGCCTAGTTCTGTCACCTGCCCGCGCTCAAAACCTTCCAGACCCGGTGCGGTTTCTTCTTTGAAAAGGGTTTCGTAATCAGGGTTATAGATGATTTGACTGCTTTGATGAATCCCGTAACGGGCGAGTGTTTCGGCGGTGATACCGAGAGTGGTTGGCATTTCCCTGCTCCTTTCCTGCGCATAGAACCCCAAAGGGCGTAGGCCTTTAGGGATAAATTAGTTGTAATTGTAGGTATTTATCGCGCACGAACAGCGATAGCTATCAAAGATTAACGGGAGATGTGAATTTTTTTCTCGAATTGTGATGGAATACCAACAAATTGTGCAAGGACGTTATAAACAAGCATTAAAAAAGGGACTTTCAGCAGAAAGTCCCTTTTGATTTAGTCAGTTAACGATCAGTGAACGTTATCAGTTCCGGAGATAACGTTGCCGCTTGCCTTCAGTGTCGCCATATCCATCGCGTCAAATGCGTAATCTGAACCGCAATAATCACAATGCATCTCGATTTTGCCATCTTCTTCCAGCATTTCGAGAATCTCGTCATCAGGCATCGTCAGCAGCGCACCGGCGCAGCGTTCACGCGAGCAGGTACAGCGGAAACACACGCTCTGCGGTTCGTACAGGGTGACTTCTTCCTGATGATACAGACGATAAAGCACTTCATTGGGAGGCAAATTGAGCAACTCTTCGGCTTTAATGGTCGCTGTAAGCTGCGCAAGATGGCTGAATTCTTCCGGATCGGTCTCTTCAGCAGGCAGAACCTGTAACAACATACCGCCGGTCGCTGGCTTACCTTCCACTTCACCGCTGCGGATGAAAATACGGGTCGGCAACTGCTCGGACTGCATGAAATAGTTTTCCAGACACTCAGCCAGGTTCTCGCCTTCCAGCCCGACAACGCCCTGATAACGTTCACCCGCGGTCGGAGAAATAGTGATCACCATATAGCCATTGCCAATCATCTCTTTCAGCGAGCTGCCTTCTTTGATTTCGCCTTGCAGACGCGCGAGACCGCGCAATTCCTGAAGATTATTACCGTTAATCACTGCGAGCTTCAGCGGGCCATCGCCCTGCAGTTGCACGGTGATATCGCCGTCAAACTTAAGCATGGCGGTCAGCAGGCTGGTCGCGACCAGCATTTCGCCCAGCAGGTTACGGACGTCTGCCGGATAGTCATGCCCGGCTACGATCTGCTGGAAAGTCTCGTGAAGCGAAACCAGTTCGCCGCGTACAGCGTGATGGTTGAACAGGTAACGGTGTAACTGGTCGTGATTAGACATAACGTTCTCTCTGTTTGGCGACGTTTATTCGGTGTCACCATATTTAAATTTGATCAGGTTGCGGCGTTCCTTTTTATCCGGACGTCTGTCCGGATGGGGCATCGCATTCATTTTCCGTGCCTGGGAAATTTTCTCCCGGCTGGCAATGCTGGCCTCGGTTTCCTGATAAAGCGTTTGTGCTTCTTCCGCACTGCGGCGCTGAGTTGTCAGCCCCAGCACAATGATCGTTTTTGCATCGGTTCCCTGACGCAGGGTAATTTCGGCATTCAGTTCCATCAGCTTGCTCGGTTTCCCTCGCTGGCCGTTGTAATGCACTTTACCGCCGTCAATCATCTCGCGCGCCAGCGCACGGGTCTTATAAAAACGAGCCGCCCACAGCCATTTATCGAGACGTACAGCGTTATCGTCTTCTTCCTTTTTACCTTTCATCTTTCCCCCTGAAACGTGCCAGAACTACTGAGCAGGGCCTGTTATCGGGTGAATCGAAGGCAACAGGTCGCGGTAGTCATTGATCGAAGGATGTCCTTGAAATGACTTGTTCGCACCGCTTGAATCCGGATTCTCTATACCCAGACAATAGCGGATACCAAAGGTTTTTGCCGCATTCAGAATCGGCTCCCCGTCATCGACAAACAGCGTTCTCTCGGGGTTAAAGCCCGTTTGCTTCTGCACGGCAGCCCACAAACGTTGATCTTCCTTTGGATAACCAAATGTGTGGGTGGAAAGTAATAAATCAAGGTGCTTATCCAAACCGGTGTGTTCAATCTTCACTGACAGGCTATGAGGATGCGCATTGGTCAGCAAAATAGTTTCGCGGCCACTTGCCCTCAGATGCTGTAAGAACGGCATCGTATCGTCGCGAAGTTTTGCATTTTTGCCGATGTTAGTCGTCATCTGGTAGATGTCCAGATCCAGCCGCTCGCTCCAGTAGTCAAAGCAATACCAGTTCATGGTGTGCTGGACGGCCAGGTATTCGTCATGAATTATCTGACGGGCATTTTCCAGCGGGATAGCGCGTTGCACGCTCAACGCCTGAGGCACATCTTGCAACCAGAATTGGCTATCGAAGGCCAGATCAAGCAGCGTACCGTCCATATCCAGCAAAACGGTATCGATATTGTTCCAGTCGAGATCAAGGGGCATGAAAACTCCATATCCTGCGGGCCTGGGCATGGCAGAAGATAATAAACGTAAGCAGGGAAGGGCGTCAGAATAGCATAATCTCTCAGGATGGCGCAGAGCTACCCTGAGTTTCAGCTCAGGGTATGCGCAGGTACGGGCATCATCGTGGAGTGAAAGGAGACGTTATAATGCTGCTCAATATCGTCAATACGGCGCTTATCTTTGATAAAACGGCGGATAAAGAGAACGGTATTGACCAGCAGAGTGCCAAGTAGCAAAAACAGCAGCAGGCTGGTGCCCAGATAGCGCCACAGTGTCGAAATATCCGGTTCACTGTGCAGCGATATATGGCGTGTACCGTTGGCATCGATGCTGATACTGGTGATCACCCCCTGAGCGCTGAACGGCGTATGCAGCAGCTGCCTCGAAAGGTGTTGCAACTGCTTCCACTGTTCCTGCGGCGGATTACCGTACAATCCGACCGGCGGTACAGGTTGTTCCACCAGCTGACGACCTTCGTCATTGCTGATAAGGAACCCACCCGGAGGAGGACTGTTCAGGCTTTCTGCGGCGCGGCGGGTTTCCTGCATGAAGAATGAGGACGTCGCGTTATTTACCAGTTCACTCAGTGACTGCGCGCTGACCGGCCGCAACAGGACGTTGATCCCCTGCAACGAGCCCGCTTTCGCACGTTTCACCAGAGTACTCCAGTTATTGGAGTTCCCCAGATTCACCAGCGCATTTTTAAGGCGCACACATTCGTTGGTTTTGCTGCCGCACAGCGTGTCCGTTTTCAGGACAATATCGGCAAAATCATCCAGCAAAATCATGCCAGATTTCTCGATCGCGGTCGCCAGCTGCGGGTTGATGTTTTGTTCCAGATTTTCGCCCGGATGCATTTGGTTGTTCACCGTAGTTTGCAGCGCAGTGGCGGCATCGATAATTTCAGACTGCGGAACCGGCAGCGGTGCGGCGTTGTTCCAGTAAATGCCTGAACAGTCGAATGGCAGAAAACCCGATGCGCTGCGGTTGGCCGCCGGTGGCACGTAACACATGCCTGTACCCTGAACTTTCAGGGTGTCGCCAACGCGCAGTGCTGTTTTTTCCAGATCCTGCACACTGTTGACCTGCGCACTTTGCGCGCCCTGTAACCACGCGATGCTGAGTTTCAGTGGCAAGCCGAGAGGCACATAGACCAACAGCAAAAGCAGCAGCAGGAAGGCGCTGGTCGCCAGCACCAGATTCTTGCCCCAGAGCTGCAGCGGGAATTTTTTTACTTCATCGTGCAACGACAAATAGCTGCCCTGACGGACGACGTGGCTGTTCATGTACAGCTCGATATCCGTTGGCTGGCCGAGATCGCGGCCGATAAACGGTTGCCAGTGTGGCGGATAAATCAGGTCGACGGTGCCGAGCGAAATATTGCTGATATCACCCTGCTTAGATTCGCCAAACAGTCCCCAGCGTTTAGGTAAGCCTCGCAGGCAATGGATTTCTTTGCGGTTTTTACCTAAACGCTCGGAAATCATCCGCCAGCCGATCCAACCTGCGAGCACGGCTGCCAGTGTCAGTAGCCACGGTAAAAATACGACCGGGCTGAGCAATGTAATAAACAGCAGAAGCAAAATACCGGAAACCGCCAGCGCCTCTTTTACACCGTTCGAGCGGGTGAGAGCGTGCTCTTCGCGCGTTTCACGGCGCACCTTCACCATCTCGATATGTTCGCTTTCTTCATGACGAATCGAGGCATTTTGCGGCTGGGAGGGAAGAACAGTTGAAACTGGTACCGGACCTTCATAAACGTGGTCCGCCAGTGTATGACCATTGAGGGAGATCACCAGAGGCATCGATTGCGTTTTAATAAGCTCGACCTGATTTTCCTGCGCTATGTATTGCTCCCAAAAGGGTGGCAGGTGTATTTCAGTCGCATCAAGAAAATAGCGTCCGCTGTTGGTGTCTTCGCTGGCCACGCCGTAGCGAGTGATGGCGCGCTTGAGGCTGTAAACGTGTTCGCTTTTAGTGGTCAGGATGAGTTTATCGCGCAGGATAATCAGATTATTGCGGTGGGTAATCGGCGTTTGTCCCAGCCTTTCACTTTGTCGCAGGTACCGTTCTACGGCGTCGCGCTCTTGTTGCGACAGTTTTCGCTGGCTGGGGGTGGGGAAATGTACAACAGACTCGTCGCGTTGGCGGCGTCGCAAGGCAAACCAAAAGAAACTTCCAGTGGCAATGATTGCGATACACAACAACACCAGTGTCACGACTACTGTGCTCATCCGATCCCCGTTCTGACGTGGGCGACTTACGTCAACTCTGTGAAAGTATTATACATAAATTGAAAAGACATAAACCTCATGCATATTTTGCACGCTACCCTATTTTTTACAGGGTTTTCATTATTTGACTGATATTTATGCACAAGTATTTAAATTATAAAAACACCACGCTAGAGAGTATCCGTAATTGTACTTTAATGGGTATCGGTATAATCCTATTTTGAATCGGTGTGGTTTTTGTTACAGCAAAATTGTGACGCGAACATGGCAACGCGTTCTTTTTGCACGATGTCAGAGATAAAAATCCGACGATTGGCGCTGAATATGGCAGTCTCACGCGAACTTATACGCAGTAAAGATTGCGGTTCAGGCTCGCCTTAACGCACAATGTTTTATGATAGCAATGTTCAATATTCTATATGAACCCATTAAGACACCCGCAGTCAGGTGAATAAAAGCTGGGGATGAAATGACACAACACCTGCAAAAACCAAAAATCCTGAAGGTGGAAACCGTCGCACGTTCGCGTTTGTTCACCATCGAATCTGTAGATTTGGCATTCAGCAATGGCGCGGAACGTGTTTACGAACGCATGCGCCCTTCCGATCGAGAAGCGGTGATGATTGTGCCAGTCATTGGCGATGATCTGCTGCTGATCCACGAATACGCCGTTGGGATCGAAAGCTATGAGCTGGGGTTTCCGAAGGGACTGATCGACGCCGGTGAGAGCGTGCTGGAAGCCGCTAACCGCGAGTTGATGGAGGAAGTTGGCTACGGCGCAGGGCATTTTGACGTGCTGGCAAAGCTGACGATGGCACCCTCGTATTTCTCCAGTCGCATGAACATTGTGATTGCGAAAGGGTTGTACCCGAAGAGTCTGGAAGGCGATGAGCCTGAGCCTTTACCGCAGACTCGCTGGCCGATTGCGCGGATGATGGAACTGCTGCAGCAACCCGATTTTTGCGAAGCCCGCAACGTCAGCGCTTTATTCCTGGCGCATGATTTTCTGACGCGCAACGCCCGCTGAACCGTCCGTTTTCCTGAAAAATCGTCAATAAAAAAGCCGGTCATGCATTACGCAAACCGGCTTTTTTCTATTGGATTGAATCAGGTGTTAAACGCCTGACTCAATATCCCATCAGAACAACTCATGTTCCTGACCGTTATCCATGATGGTCGTTCCGACTTCATGCACCGCATGTTCTGTCGGCTGAGTGCCGTCAATGAAGTACTCCGGACGACTGCCACCGCCACCGTCGGACAATTTCCCGGTGCTCTTATCGATAGTGACCGTCACGATGCCCGGAGGAGGTGTCTGTTTTTCTTCAGGCACGCCTTCCAGTACGGCTTTCATGTAGTCATCCCATGCCGGTTGCGCACTCTTCGCGCCGCCTTCTGCACCGGAGATTTGATCAGGGATCACGCCGGAAGCGGTCGAACGGCCCAGGTCACGGCGGTGATCGTCAAAACCAATCCAGACGGAGGTGACCACGTTCGGGCCATAACCGGAGAACCAGGCGTCTTTTGAACTGTTGGTTGTCCCGGTTTTGCCACCGATGTCGTGGCGCTTGAGATCACGACCCGCGCGCCAGCCTGTTCCCATCCAGCCAGGTTCGCCGAAGATGTTGGAGTTCAGCGCGTCGCTTATCAGGAACGACAGCGGCGTACTGATAACGTGCGGCGCATACTGTTGCTCTGCATCCACCTGTGGAGAATTGGCCGGAACCTGTTCCAGCTGCGGCGTTGGCACGGCGTTGTTGTTGTTATTGACCGAGGTGGCAACGTTTTCCACGTTGTCATCAGACAACACTGCCGATTTCTGCGTATCGCCATAAATCACCGGAATATTACAGGTGCGGCAGGCGATTTTCGGTTTGGCTTCAAACAGAACTTCACCAGATTCCGCTACAATTTTGGTGATGAAATACGGATCAACCAGATAACCGCCGTTAGTCAGCGTTGCATAACCACGCACCACCTGTAACGGGGTGAAGGATGCAGAACCCAGCGCCAGTGATTCGGAATGGACAATGTTGGCAGCCGGGAAGCCGAAGCGCTGCAGATATTCTGCCGCATAATCCACGCCCATCGCACGCATCGCACGCACCATCACCACGTTCTTGGACTCACCCAGCCCCTGACGCAGGCGGATTGGACCCGCATAGGTCGGTGGTGAGTTTTTCGGTCGCCAGTCCTGACCAGCGCCCGGATCCCAGCGTGTAATCGGCATGTCATTGAGGATAGTGGCCAGGGTCAGCCCTTTATCCATCGCCGCGGTGTACAGGAACGGTTTAATGTTTGAACCGAGCTGACGCACAGCCTGGTTCGCACGATTAAATTTGCTCTGGTTGAAATCAAAACCACCGACCAGCGCTTCAATCGCACCGTCGTTTTGATTCAGGGAGACGATGGCGGAGTTCACATCAGGAACCTGCGCCAGCCACCACACATCACCCACTTTACGCACCCAGACCTGCTGACCTGGCTGAACCACGTCAGAGATTTTCTTCGGTGTCGGGCCTTGTGCATTGTCATTACGGTAAGGGCGCGCCCAACGCATGCCGCTGAACGGCAGGCTGATCACGGCGCGATTAGACATCGTCGCGGTGGCTTGCTCATCGTCAATCGAGGTAATGACTGCAGGGAACAGTGGCCCGTAGACCGGCAGCGTTTTCAGCGACTGGACGATTTTATTCTCATCCCACGCCGGTTCGCCCACTTTCCACATCTGATTCGACGGACCGCGGTAACCGTGGCGCATATCGTAATTCAGCACGTTGGTGCGCAGGGCTTCCTGTGCGGCCAGCTGGGTTTTCTTGGTGATGGTGGTGTGAACCATATAGCCGTCGTTGTAGGCGTTATCGCCATAACGTTTCACCATTTCCTGACGTACCATTTCTGTCAGATACGGCGCGGAAAATTCAATATGCGGGGCGTGATAATTCGCGACGACCGGTTCAGCGCGTGCCTGATCATACTGCTCCTGCGTGATGTATTTCTCATCCAGCATACGGGCCAGCACGGTATTGCGACGGGCAACAGAACGATCGTGGGAATAGAGGGGGTTGAAAGTTGACGGCGCCTTCGGCAGACCGGCAATTACCGCCATTTCGCTGAGTGTCAGCTGACTCACGTCTTTCCCGAAGTAAACCTGCGCTGCAGCACCCACGCCATAGGCACGATAACCGAGGTAGATCTTGTTCAGGTACAGCTCAAGAATCTCATCTTTGGTCATCATCTGCTCAATGCGGATGGCCAAAAACGCTTCCTTGATTTTACGTGTCAGCGTGCGTTCAGGACTTAAGAAGAAGTTACGCGCCAGCTGCTGAGTGATGGTACTCGCACCCTGTGAGGCGTGGCCGGACATCAGCGCAACGGAGGCCGCACGGAAGATACCGATCGGATCCACACCATGATGCTCGTAAAAACGGCTGTCTTCTGTCGCGATAAACGCGTGCACCATTTCCGGAGGGATTTGGTCGAGTTTCAGCGGGATACGGCGCTTCTCACCGTACTGGGCGATAAGATCGCCTTCGGCACTGAAGACCTGCATGGGTGTTTGCAAACGCACGTCTTTGAGCGTGGCAACATCGGGTAGCTGAGGCTCGATATATTTATACAAACCGAAGATCGAGGCTGCTCCCAGCAAAATGCAACACACTGCAAGAATCAATAAATACTTTACGAACTTCACCTGAGATTTCCCATTTAGTGTCAATTGGGCAGTTTATAAACAACCGCGCGGTAGTATAAAGGCAAGCCTGCAACATGGATACGTACTTTTATTTACTTGACGATATGGAGATTGGGCGAAAATGCGACTACAAGCATGGCAGGTAGGTCTGGATATTCAAGCCGGTTTTGCCCGTGCGATCGCCGTACAAAGGCGGCGTCATGGCTGGCAATTACGTCACTGGTGGCAGCATCCGCTGCCTGACTTCACGTTGCGGGAGGGGATATTACATGAGACCGCGCCGCTGATCGCCATTTTATCATTCTGGCGCAAAACCTTACCTGCCAGGTTGTCGCTGAGAATCAGCCTGCCCGCCCAGCGCATCATGCAGCAACGCATGGTGGCACCTGATGCACGGATGCAGGAACCCGCCCGTAGCGCCTTTATCTTTAGTCATGCGGCGAAACAATTTCCTCTGGGCGTTGAACATCTGGTGATGGATTACCGTGCAGACCCGTGCGGAGATAATCAGGTCGTGGTCACCGCCGCAAGACAGCAGGAGATAGCGCAGTGGATGCGTTGTCTTGCACAGGCACAGCTTTTTCCTGAGGTTATCGAACTGGTGCCCTGCGCACTTCAGGTGGCTGCTTACGCGGCCCGACTGCCCGGTGACGCGCTACTGATTCATCCGCTGGACGACGCCGTTCTTTGGGCTTCGCCACACAGCCTGCCGTTCCAGTTCGGTTTGTTCGATAGCACGCAAGCACTGTCGGGCATATCCCTTTCTGACCTCGTCCGCTCCCAGTATCGCGCTGGTGCGCTGTGTGCCGGAGCCGGTTATTACAGTGGTGAAAATCCCCCTCCCGGAATGCAATGCTGGTCGCCGCTCAGTGCAATCGGCCAGTTATCCGCCCCTTTGCCCGCCAATCCCGGCGACTTCGCCCCCGCAGTTGGGCTGGCCCTAAGACATAGGGACTGCTGATGCTACAGGTCAACTTATTGCCCTGGCGCAAGGTACATCGACAGCAACGGATGCGTTTCTGGCTGACCGTTTCAGTCTGTTTGCCGACGTTGTTGCTGCTGAGCATGCTGGGTTGTGTCGTTTTTTTGGCTCAGCAACTGACACTTTTGGAGCAGCATCTTGCTGCACTGAAACTCGCTTCTCAGGCACTTTCTCTGCAGCAAAAGCGGGTGGAGACGGCGTCGGCACAGGTAAAAATCCTGCGGGCGCAGCGTCTGCTTAGCCAGCAGCGGGCGCAGCGAAGCAGGGACTCCGTGCAAATGCTGACATTGCTGGCAGAAAAAATACCCGAGGAGGTGCGGCTGAACGAGCTGGTTGAACTTCAGAACCAGCTGACGCTCACCGGCGAAGGGCGGTTTTACCACGACATACTGGCTTTTCGCGACACGCTGGCGGCAAGTGATTTACTCCGGGATGTCACTTTGACCGATGTACGGCAGCATTCCGGTGTGTTGCTGAGCTTTGTGCTGAAGATGCAACTGCGTCAGCCACCTGAACAGGGAGCGTTACCGTGAATCACTTACTTTTGCAGCGGCTTGAGCCGCTGATGCAAAAATCGGGCGGGCAGTTAGCTACGATGCTGACGGGCGCGATAACGCTTATCGCGCTGGTAATATATCAGTGGCTTTTCCGGAGTATCTGGCTGCAACAGACAGAGCTGGAGCAGCAGATAAATGAGAGCCGGCAGGTAGTCACTCATGCGCAGGTTGCCTTACTGCGAGGCGCGCCGCTGTCGCGTTTGCAGCATATGCTGAAAGAAAATTCAGTGGTCGAAAATGACATCCTGCCACTGGACCAGCAATTTGCGCCGCCACTGAAGGCTTCGCAGACCGCGCTGGTACGCTGGTCGCCCGCACCTGATGGGCAAGGCGAACTTCAGCTGCACGGTTCGTTTGGCGCACTGATGCATTTTCTTCAAGTATTACAACAGCGCCAGTGGCATCCGGCGTACAGCGACCTCAATTTTCATGCGACTGAAAACGGCCTCGCAGTGTCTCTATTGCTGACCCAAACAAACGAAGCTGCTGACGGCGGTGAAGTCACTCTCCCGGTGCGTGACCCTTTTGCTCCCTTGCAATCCCAATCTTGTGGCGGTGAAACCCTGGCTCCTGCGTGGAGTCTGGGCGGTATCACGCAATCAGAAGGCCAACAGTTTGGCTGGTTGCTTTCGCCAGATGGCCGGTGGAACAAAGTCGAAACGGGCACGCAGATTGGCACGCCGCTGTGGACGGTCGCATTGCTGGATGCTTCGCAGGTAGAACTCAGCATCAGTGATGCCCGCTGCGGCGAACAACGCCAGACCCTCCGGTTTGGTCACTCAACGATTTCTCCAGAGAATGGAAAACAATGAAACGAGTTTATCTGGCTGCTCTTTGGCTGCCTTTTTTCTTAAATTTCAGCGCCGCCAGAGCGGCAGGGCTTTCGTCGGTGTCTCTTGAGTTTCAAACCGCGCCGATCGAAATGGTATTGCAGGCATTGGCCGATACGCGGCAGCTTAATCTGATTACCGCACCGGGTGTGGAAGGGCAAATCAGCGTAAAGCTCAAAGAAGTGCCGTGGCAGCAGGCGCTCGACATTATCCTGCGCATGAATCATCTCACCAGTGAGCTTGAAGGAAATGTTCTGCTGGTCTCCCCTGCGATGGACCCGCTTGCGCGCCGGCAGCAGATCAAAGATGCCGAAGAACAACAGGCTGACCAGCGGCCAATCGTCAGCCTGACCATTCCGCTTCAATATGCTGATGCCAAAGAAACGGCGCTGAGTCTGAATGCACAAAAAGGCACGCTGTTATCTGTTAAAGGCAATGCGTCCGCGGATAGCCGCACCAATACTCTTCTATTGCGTGATACGCAGGAGGCGCTGGATATCGTCGCGCCGTGGATCAAAGAGTTAGACTTGCCGCTGCAACAGGTACAGCTTGCTGCACACATCGTGACAATGAACAGCGAAAGCCTGCGTGAATTAGGCATACGTTGGGGTTTCACCGGTGAAGAACCGATCACCAAAGCCGTGCGTATGAACAATTTCAGTATGGGTATGCCGGTGGAGAACCCGATATTTACCGCCGGATTTAATCTGGCACATATCAGCGGACGGATTTTGGATCTGGAGCTGACGGCGCTGGAGCAGGAAGACAAAGTCGATATTATCGCCAGTCCGCGCCTGCTGACGGCGCACATGCAAACCGCCAGCATCAAGCAGGGCACGGAGATTCCATATCAGGTGTCCAGCGGGGCGAGCGGCAGTACGTCCATCGAATTTAAAGAAGCGGTACTCGGTATGGAAGTGACGCCAAAAATTCAGCGCGATGGCCGCATTCAGATGGCCTTGCAAATAAGCCAGAATATGCCCGGACGCAGTATCAAGCAGTCCGAAGGCGAGGCGCTGGCGATCGACAAGCAGGAAATCAAAACGCAGGTTACGGTGAAAGATGGCGAAACCATCGTGCTGGGCGGTATTTTTCAGCGCAAAAATCAGAAGACCGACACCAAAGTCCCGGTAATCGGCGATATTCCGGTGGTCGGTTCGTTGTTTAAACACCAGTATATGAATGAACAGCGACGCGAGTTGGTGATTTTCATCACTCCAACCTTAATCCGCGCCCATTAAACGGGTATTTAATGCTAACCTAAATCGCACAATAACGTTGAGCACATGCAACTTTTTGTGTCGTGAGAGGCTTCTGAGTTTGACGCTGCGTTCGATTTAGCTTACAAGGGTTACCGAATTGAGCACCGTGATCTTTTTTTACTGCAGACACGCCGATAAAAACGTACGTTTTCCCTCCTGCGGCGTGCAATGCGATTTATTCGGTTGCCAAACTACCAAGAGTGTTGAGATAATTTTTTTCTGATCTCGCACTATCGCTCATGAGGTTTCAGTTTAGGTCCCGCCGCTAATTTGATTGGCGGGGCGGGTTATCATCAACGAAATAGTCTTAGTAATACCGAAAAACATGGCAGAGAAACGCAATATCTTTCTGGTTGGGCCTATGGGTGCCGGCAAAAGCACTATTGGTCGACAGTTAGCTCAGCAACTCAATATGGAGTTTTTCGACTCCGATCACGAAATTGAGCGACGTACCGGAGCTGATGTGGGCTGGGTATTTGATTTAGAAGGCGAAGACGGATTCCGCGACCGCGAAGAAAAAGTGATCAACGAACTGACCGAAAAACAAGGCATCGTTCTGGCAACTGGCGGGGGTTCCGTTAAATCACGTGAAACCCGTAACCGTTTGTCAGCGCGTGGCGTTGTCGTCTATCTTGAAACTACCATCGAAAAACAACTGGCGCGTACACAACGCGACAAAAAACGTCCATTATTACAAGTGAGTGCTCCGCCGCGTGAAGTGCTTGAAGCACTGGCGAGAGAACGCAATCCTTTGTATGAAGAGATTGCCGATGTCACTATTCGTACCGATGATCAAAGTGCCAAAGTCGTTGCCAACCAGATTATCAACATGCTGGAAAGTAACTGATTATTGGTTTCTATCATTGCCTGAGGGTGTCAGTTAAAGAAGGTCACAGAGCACGACATGGAGAGGATTACCGTAACGTTAGGGGAACGTAGCTACCCCATTACGATTGCTGCCGGATTGTTCCACGATCCGGCTTCTTTTATGCCGGTAAAGGCAGGCGATCAGGTCATGATAGTGACCAACGAAACCCTCGCCCCTCTCTATCTGGACGCTATCCGTTCAGTATTGGAGCAGGCAGGCGTTCGTGTTGATCAGGTGATTCTGCCTGATGGTGAACAATACAAATCCCTGACTGTTCTAAATGACGTGTTCTCCGCGCTGCTTCAAAAGCCGCACGGACGTGA
This sequence comes from Enterobacteriaceae bacterium Kacie_13, assembly GCA_013457415.1. NCBI lineage: Bacteria > Pseudomonadati > Pseudomonadota > Gammaproteobacteria > Enterobacterales > Enterobacteriaceae > Enterobacteriaceae bacterium Kacie_13. Next base: position 4,314,675 of record CP045665.1, on the reverse strand, counting down.
TACCACGCTTGTCGCCCTTGGCGGCGGCGTTGTCGGTGATTTAACCGGCTTCGCTGCGGCCAGTTATCAACGCGGTGTGCGCTTTGTACAGGTGCCTACCACGTTGCTCTCTCAGGTCGATTCCTCCGTTGGCGGTAAAACGGCGGTGAACCATCCCCTCGGAAAAAACATGATCGGCGCGTTCTATCAACCTGCGTCGGTGGTGGTTGATCTCGACTGTCTGCGCACTTTACCTGCCCGGGAAATGTCATCGGGACTGGCGGAAGTGATCAAATACGGCATTATTTTGGATGCCGACTTCTTTGTATGGCTTGAAGACAACATGGATGCCCTGTTGGCGCTGGATATGAACGCGCTGGCTTATTGCATCCGTCGTTGCTGCGAGCTGAAAGCTGAGGTTGTGGCGGCCGATGAACGTGAAAACGGCATGCGCGCCTTACTGAATCTGGGCCATACTTATGGTCATGCTATTGAAGCAGAAATGGGTTATGGCAACTGGCTGCACGGTGAAGCCGTCTCCGCTGGGATGGTGATGGCGTGCTATACCGCCCATCGCCTTGGTCAGTTCAGTCTGGGTGATATTGCCCGGGTGAAAACCTTGTTAACTCGCGCGGGCTTGCCAGTGACGGGGCCGCAGGTCATGAAAGCCGAAGCCTATTTGCCGCACATGATGCGTGATAAGAAAGTACTGGCGGGTGAACTGCGTCTGGTTTTACCGAAAGCAATTGGACAGTCCGAAGTACGCTCCGGCGTATCGCATGAAATGGTACTGGCTTCGATTGAAGATTGCCGTTAAGAGTGTGGCCACTTTTTTGGCCAGATAACGACCGATTTCAGCCATGCCAGTAAAGCGTCATATTTTTTAGTCAGGATAGTTGCTCCGCGTGAGGCCTGTTACAGGCTTTTTGCCGGGTTGGAGGTTTTAGATGGATGATTTAACACCGGAAGACGATCTCAAGCCAGATACCAGCGATCGCCGCCCACCGCGCGCGCGCAAACCGTCTCCTTCCCTACCCAAGGTCCCTGTTAATCGTCAGTACGTGATGATTGGCATCGGGATTGTGGTGCTGGTTCTGCTTATCGTCGGCATCGGTTCCGCCATGAAGTCCCCGACATCAAATCAGGCCACTCAGCAGAACAACGGTCCAAAAGACATAAATCTTGCAGGTAATGACGCTGCTGCACCGGCTCAACCGTCAGCACAAGCGCAGGCCAACACTGCACAGGCTGTTAACGGCCAGCAGCCACAAAGTATTGGTTTACCGCCAGTGTCTTCAACCCCTACCGAAGCGCAACCAGTGCCAGACAATGGTCAGAAAGAACGCGTGGATTTGCCTGGTGATATGAGCGATGCCTTATCCTCCCAGCAGAATCAGGTGGATGGCGTAGCGCAGGGCAGTATGGTTCAGGGCGCAGTGGCCACCGGTGCTGCACAATCTCTGACGTCTTTACCTACTGCTGCGGCGACCGTCAACGGTTCAGCGCGCACGCCGACGTCTGGCGTTTCCCAGCCGCAAACCACGCACACCCGTCCGGCTCAAACTGCACGTAATCAGCAGCCTGCCCATACGACGAAGCCGGTTGAGCACAAACCTGCGGCGACGGCCTCGCACACGGCGAAACCTCAGGCGACCAAATCTCAGGCAACCTCAGCACCAGCAGTTTCTGCGCCAGTAGCCTCAGGCAGCGCGTCAGCCATTAAGTCTGCGCCTGGCACACACTTCACCCTGCAATTAAGCGGCGCTTCGCAGTCCAATACGCTGAACGCATTTGCAAAACAGTCAGGCTTGAAAAACTATCTGGTTTATCAGACCGCCCGCGACGGGAAGCCTTGGTATGTGTTGGTGAGTGGTAACTATGCGTCTTCTGCGGAAGCCAAACGCGCAATTGCCAGCCTGCCAGCGGAAGTTCAGGCGAAAAAACCGTGGGTTAAACCTGTACATCAGGTACAGCAAGACCTGAAAAAATGAATTTGATCTCAACGCGATTTGCTGTCTAAAAACAGGATACAATCCGCGGCTGTGAATTGTATAAGTAGCTAACTGACGGCATGAAGAAGAACCGCGCGTTTTTGAAGTGGGCTGGCGGCAAATACCCGCTGATTGATGACATCAAACGTCATCTTCCGGCGGGAGATTGCTTGATCGAGCCTTTTGTTGGCGCGGGCTCAGTGTTTTTAAATACTGAGTATGACGCCTACATTTTGGCGGATATCAACAACGACCTGATCAATCTCTACGATATCGTGAAAACACGCACTGAAGAATTTGTGCGTGATGCCCGTGTGCTTTTCACGCCAGAGTTTAATGATGCAGATCGTTTTTACGTCCTGAGGGCAGAGTTTAATGCCAGCAGCGATCCTTATCGTCGTTCGGTACTCTTCCTCTATCTGAACCGCCATTGTTACAACGGCCTGTGTCGTTATAATCTCAGTGGGGCGTTTAACGTGCCTTTTGGCCGTTATAAAAAACCGTATTTCCCGGAAGAAGAACTCTACTGGTTTGCTGAAAAAGCCAAGAATGCCCTGTTTGTTTGTGAGCATTATGAGGAAACGTTGCTGAAAGCGAAGGCCGGTTCGGTGGTGTATTGTGACCCACCGTATGCGCCCCTCTCAGCAACCGCGAATTTTACGGCGTACCATACCAACAGCTTTAGCATGGACGATCAGCGCAAACTGGCGCGTCTGGCGCACCAGCTCTCCAGTGAGAATGCGGTGCCGGTGCTGATCTCCAATCATGAAACACCCCTGACGCTGGAATGGTACGCAGAGGCGGAACTGCATCGCGTATCTGCCCGACGTACTATCAGCAGCAATATTGCCCTGCGCAGCAAGGTGAATGAACTTTTAGCGCTCTATCGCTGATTGCCGGTTTACGCCGCAGTCAACAGGTAACCTTATCGTTTGGAGAAGCGGATGAAACAGTTTTTGATTGCCCCGTCCATTCTGTCGGCTGACTTTGCCCGTCTGGGTGAAGATACGGCGAAAGCACTGGCCGCTGGTGGCGACGTGGTTCATTACGATGTGATGGATAACCACTACGTCCCGAATTTAACGATGGGGCCTGCCATCCTCAAAGCGTTGCGCGATTATGGCATTACCGCGCCGATTGACGTTCATCTGATGGCTAAACCGGTAGATCGCCTGATACCAGACTTTGCCGAGGCGGGCGCGACCTATATCTCTTTCCATCCTGAAGCCTCCGAACACGTCGACCGCACGCTGCAACTGATTAAAAGCCTCGGCTGTAAGGCCGGTCTGGTTTTCAATCCGGCCACGTCGCTGAGCTATCTCGATTACGTGATGGATAAGCTGGATGTGATCCTGCTGATGTCGGTGAATCCCGGCTTTGGCGGACAGTCGTTTATTCCGGGCACGTACGACAAACTGCGTCAGGTGCGCAAACTGATCGACGACAGCGGATATGATATTCGTCTGGAAGTCGACGGCGGCGTGAAAGCTGAAAACATCCGTGAGATTGCAGCCGCAGGCGCAGACATGTTCGTCGCCGGTTCTGCCATCTTCAACCAGCCGGATTATCGCACCGTGATTGACCACATGCGCAGTGAGCTGGCGCAGGTGTCACATGACTAAAACTCTGACCGCACGTGGTGTAGCATTTGATCTGGACGGCACGCTGGTGGACAGCGCACCGGGTCTGGCGGACGCCGTGGATATGGCGCTGCGCGATTTTGATTTACCTCCTGCGGGCGTTGAACGCATCAGCACCTGGATTGGCAACGGCGCGGATATTATGGTCGAGCGCGCCGTGCGCTGGGCCGAAGGCGATACGTCGCCCGCGTTTTTGCAAAAAATCCGCGACAAGTTCGATCGCTACTATGCCGACACGGCAGCGTCCGGCAGCCGCCTCTATCCGCAGGTAAAAGAAACCCTGGCCGCCCTTGCCGCTCAGGGTTTACCTTTGGGGCTGGTGACCAACAAACCGACGCCGTTTATCGCACCTCTGTTGGAATCACTGGGCATCGGCAACTATTTCACGCTGGTGTTGGGCGGTGATGACGTTGTAGCGAAGAAACCGCACCCGGCGCCACTGTATCTGATGCTGGGCACGCTGGGCTTACGCGCCAGTGAACTGGTGTTTGTTGGCGATTCCCGCAATGACATTCAGGCGGCGCAGGCGGCGGGTTGCCCTTGTGTCGGTATGACTTACGGATATAACTACGGTGAAACCATCGCGCTGAGTAAACCCGATCGCGTGCTGGAAAATTTTGCCGACCTTTTGCCCGCTTTGGGGCTGTCATCTTTAAAAGATCAGGAAGCATAAAATGAGTAAACCCATCGTATTTAGTGGCGCACAGCCCTCCGGCGAATTGACCATTGGCAACTACATGGGTGCGCTGCGTCAGTGGGTCAAAATGCAGGACGATTACGAATGCATTTACTGCATCGTCGATTTGCACGCGATCACCGTGCGTCAAGATCCGGTGAAACTGCGTAAAGCGACGCTCGATACGCTGGCGCTTTATCTGGCCATCGGCATCGATCCGAAGAAAAGTACCATCTTCGTGCAGTCTCATGTTCCTGAACATACACAGCTGAGCTGGGCGCTGAACTGCTACACCTATTTCGGCGAGCTGGGTCGCATGACACAGTTCAAAGACAAATCTGCGCGCTACGAAACCTCTAACAGCGAAAGCATTACTGCGGGTCTGTTCGATTATCCGGTGCTGATGGCGGCCGATATCCTGCTGTACCAAACTAATCAGGTACCGGTCGGTGAAGACCAGAAACAGCATCTGGAGCTGAGCCGCGATATTGCCAGCCGCTTCAATGCGCTGTACGGCGATGTATTCACCGTGCCTGAACCGTTCATTCCGAAATCCGGTGCGCGCGTGATGTCTTTGCAGGAACCGACCAAGAAGATGTCCAAGTCGGATGACAACCGCAAAAACGTGATCGGCCTGCTGGAAGATCCGAAAGCGGTAACCAAAAAAATCAAAAGCGCGATGACCGACTCCGAAGAGCCGCCAGTCATCCGTTACGATGTGAAGAATAAACCAGGTGTGTCGAACCTGCTGGATATTCTGTCCGGCGTGACCGGCCAGACCATCGCAGAACTGGAGGCGCAGTTCGAAGGCCAGATGTATGGTCACCTGAAAGGGGCAGTTGCCGAAGCTGTATCGGGCATGCTGGCAGAGGTCCAGGAACGTTATAACCGTTTCCGCAGTGACGAAGCGCTTCTGCAACAGATCATGCAGGAAGGCGCGGAGAAAGCCCGTACACGCGCCAGCGTCACGCTGAAAAAAGCCTATGAAGCTATTGGTTTTGTCACGTTGCCGTAATCTGGAATTTTGCTGTAAACCAAAAAAACCACGCCTTTGGACGTGGTTTTTTGTTTTCAGGCCAGCTAACGCCCGGCTACGAACCGGCGCTGAAGTTATAGGTAAATGTGGCGTTATAGCGCCAGTCGCGAGAGTTGCTGTCGACCGGCAGATCACCAATTGGCCGCGCCGCTTCTACCGATAACGTATAGTGACGGTTATCACCAAACATCACGCCGATTGCGTATGACGACAGATTTTGCTTCGGTAGCCCCTGCTGATTAAATTCGGTATGGGCTGCATCGACCACCGTGTAAGGCTGAATGGTTTTCACCCATTCGCCCTGATCCAGATTGTGGATGTAGCGCATTTCGACCTGCCCGCCAACGCCATAATCACCCTGGGCATCGCTGTCCGGATATCCCCGCCCGTAATGTAGCGCGCCGAAATTCACCCGTTCAGGCTCTGGTAAGTCATTATCTGACCAGTCACCTTCCACAGATGTACTGAGTCGCCATTTCTTGTCGAACAGGTAGGCCGCGTCACCGTTAAATTTCCAGCGGGTAAACGTCAGATCGGCATTTGGCGTGCTGTTGGTCGCGCCGAGTCCGTCCATCCCCTGGCGCACATCGAATTTGGCATTCCAGTAAGCCTGATCGTATTCGCGGTAACCGGTCAGCGATACTTCCGCCGCCGGATAGCGTATCCGCTGATTGATGCCCGGCAGTTGCACCTGTCGGTCGCCGCGTCGCGCCACTAAATCGTAATCATATTTTTTATCGAGATAATCCAGTTCGCCGCTGACTGTCCACTGCTGTTTGCGCGTCAGCATAAGCGGGTAGCTGAACACCACACCGCCGTTATATTGTGTTTGGGTGCTCTGCGATCCGACGGTAATGTCATCGGGCAACGAGAGTATGGTGTTGTAATCTTTATCTTTTTGTTTGTAATAGCTGCCTTTGAGTTGCATAAGCAGGCCATCGTCGCCGAGATATTGTTGATAGTTCAGCCCGGCGTAGGTTTTGCGGGTATCACTTTCCAGCGGGATGAGCGTCGCGATGCCGAGTTGTTCGCCGTAGGTGCTCAGGCCGCTCAGCGTGGCGTTGACCACTGCGGAGCTTTCGCCTTTGCGGGTATCGACGGCGGTGGCGATGTTCCAGTTACGCGGGCGCAGCGCCTGCACGTCCAGCGTCGTTGCGCCGTAGATGTTATTAGGATTGCTGGCAGACGCGGTTACTTTAGTGTCCGGCGTGCGGCCCATCAGGATCGTATAACGCTCGAAGGTATCCTGCGTCAGGGGCTTTTCCGCCATGATGTGCTGAGACAATTTACTCAGCCAGCGGCCCACCTGCTGATTATCACTGTGGATCTGCGTGCCGGAAATATACCCTTCAACCAGCCCGATTTTCACCACACCGTCCTGGAAATTATCTGCCGGTAAGTAGGCGTAAGAGAGCACAAACCCGTCGCGGTGATAGCGCTGGGTGATCGAATCGGTCGCCGCCAGCAGAGAGGATAAGGGCACTTTCTTGCCGACGTATTGGCTAAAAGGCGCGGCCAGTGAATCCAGTGGATATTCGGTACCGCCGACAAACTGAATATGCTTCACGTCGATCAGCGTCTGTGGCGTCATGCCTGAGCCCGGTTTTTGCGTGGGTAAATTGATTTTCTGCGATTTGGGCGGAGGCTGGGAAATCGGAGGAGCCAGTTTGGCCGGGTTATTCGGGTCGATTAATGTAGGGAACATGTCTGCCGAGCTGTACCCAATGGCAGAACCCAATAAAGCCACTATGCAGGATTTTATTCTCATAAACATTCCTTTGAGCGCACAGGCAAATGTGGGAATTCAGCGAGCGTTGACCCACTTCCGGACGTGCCGGAAGCGGGCTTTTACTGCGTGTTTAACGATAATTAACTACTGCGGTTTGTTCAGCTTCAGCCCAAGGCCGCTGGTCAGCCCACCGACGGTGGTGCCTACACCGGCAATCAACCCTCCAGATTGAGAGACTGACGCGCCTGCACCTGCCGATATTCCGCCGGAGTTACTGGCAGTTGTCGTGGTGGTGTTGCTGGCGGGTACCAGAATTGTCCCTGTTTTAGAGACGGCCTGGCCGGTGTCGGTAACCGCAGTTCCCAGCCCGGCAAGTGCTGGAGTGCTGGTCGACAGCTGCGTACCGGCGGAGCTGACGGTGCCGCCGACCTGATTCAGCAGGCCGTTAACCGGCGCACCCAGACCCGTTGCGCCACCAACCGTTTGGGTGGTGTTCTGTACCTGTGCCACAACCGGTGTGACAATCCCCGTCGCCCCGGTTGTTACGCCCGAAAGTGCGCCACTTTGCACATTCTGCGCCAGCCCGTTACCGGTGCTGGTCACCAACGAACCAACATTATTCACCAGTCCACCCGTCGCGCCGGTCACGCCGCTGAGCGGGGTTCCTGCCGTGTTGGTTGCCAGTGACGTGCCGAGACCCGATACACCGGTGCCTAAATCAGCCACGGCTTTCGGTACGCCCGCGACGGTGGTGCCAATGGCATTTGGATTGGTGCCCAACTGCCCGACGCCGTTCTGTACTCCGCTGCCGACGTCAGTGACGGCTTTGCCCGTGCTGTCGATGATCGTGACAACACCGGTTCCCGCAACCGGAATATTACCGATTGGCGTCTGGCTGGCTATGCTGCTGACCTGGGTTCCCAGTCCGCTGACCGCACCGCCTGCGCTGCTGAGAATGGTACCGCTGGCGAGCGTAGTCGATGTGGTACCGCTACCCGTGCCACTACCCGATCCGGTGCCAGTCCCGGTTCCTGTACCCGTCCCAGTCCCTGTTCCTGTTCCATTGCCGGCGGTGGAGGTGCCATCACCGGTCGTTGTGCCGGTTCCTGTTCCCGTAGATCCGTTACCCGCCGTCGTCGTTCCATCACTGCCTGAAGTGGTTCCATCGCCGGACGTCGCAGAGCCGGTGGTGGACGTTTTTGCCGTATGAGAAGAACCGCCGCCACCGCTGCCACTACAGGCAGCCAGAGACAGGGCGACCAAGATTGCGAGCGCAACCTTGTTAACATGACCAACATGAATGATATGGCGCATGATTTGACCCTCCACGGGGAATACGCCACAGTTGGCGTAAATAAAGCTTAAGACGAAGATGCTTAATATTCCATTTGTGTGGGGTGATTATTTTGCAAACAGATCTGGGTGATCGATAAATCAGGAACTATATTCTGTTATAGGAATTTTCTGATAAAACGGGGCGTGGAAGTGAGGGGAGTTTCACTTCCATGAAATGATTAGAAAAATAACTCGAGTTTTGCAGGGGCATTACCGATTTATTGCTGCGTTTTGCTGGCGAACCAGTTCAGTTTCTCCCGCAGACTGACCACACTGCCGACGATGATCAGGCTCGGGCTTTGTACCTGTGTAGCCAGATTGTGTAGCTCAGTCAGCGCGCCGGTGATGACCCGCTGCTGCTGGCTGGTACCATTTTCCACCAGCGCGACCGGCGTTTCTGCTGGCAGACCATTTTCCAGCAGGCGGCGCTGAATTTCTCCTGCTTGCGTCAGTCCCATATAAAACACCAGCGTTTGCTGACCTTGCGCCAGACAGGCCCAGTCGAGCACGCCGTCTTGTTTTGCGTGACCGGTGATAAGCCGGACGCTCTGCGCATGGTCGCGATGGGTCAGCGGAATGCCGCTGTAGGCGGAGCAGCCCGACGCTGCCGTAATGCCCGGCACGACGGAAAACGCGATACCTGCTGCTTTCAATGCTTCCAGCTCTTCGCCGCCGCGGCCAAAGATAAACGGATCGCCGCCTTTGAGCCTGACCACGCGTTTACCCATCTGCGCCTGTTCCAGCAGGATTTCGTTGATACGTTCCTGCGCAACGCAATGATGCCCGGCGCGTTTGCCGACGAAAATCCGTTCGGCGTCGCGACGGACCAGATTCAGCACGGCATCGGATACCAGCCGGTCATACACCACCACATCGGCCAGCTGCATCTGCTGCAAACCTTTGAGCGTCAGCAAACCGGCATCGCCCGGTCCGGCGCCGACCAAAATCACTTCGCCATGCTTATCCACCGGCTCGCTGAACAGCTCTTCCAGATATTGCTCACTCTGTGCGTCGTCATTATTGGCCAGCGACTGCGCCAGGCGGTGATGATTAAACAGTTTTTCCCACCAGCGGCGGCGCTCGGATATGTCGTTGAAATGCGTTTTGACCCGTGCCCGCAATCCGCCCGCCACCTGTGCCAGTTTGCCCAGATGCTGCGGCAAAATGGATTCCAGACGCTCGCGGAGCAGACGCGCCAGCACCGGCGCATTGCCACCGGAAGAAACGGCAATCATCAGCGGTGAACGGTCGATGATCGACGGCATAATCACGCTGGCGCTTTCCGGCGCATCCACCACGTTACAGAACACGCGGCGATGCTCGGCCGCTTCGCTCACTTCCTGATTGACTAAATCGGAATCGGTAGCAGCCACCACCAGCCATTTTTCATCCACCAGCAGTGGAGAGAATTCGCCTTTCAGCAGGCGAACTTTGCCTTCATCTGCCCATATCTCAAACTGCGGCGTGAAGGTGAGGGCGTTAACCGTCAGTTTTGCACCTGCGTCGAGCAGTAAACGCGCTTTACGTTCAGCAACGTCACCGGCACCCACCAGCAGACAGGCTCTGTTTTTTAACTGACAAAAGAGGGGCAAGTAATCCATGAGCGATGATCTCACAAGCAGATGAAAACGCCGCCCGGAGGCGGCGTGAAGGCGCGGAGTTTAGCAGGTTTTAACCTGAAGACTGGCGGTGTCAATTTCAACATTGCCGTCACGCACGCGGACGTCATAGGCAGGAATCGAATATTGATCGTCTTCCATACAGAAGCCGTCGGTCAGGCGGAAATGCTGTTTTTTCAGCGGACTGGCGACCCATAATTCGCCCTGATGCTCGCCGATTATCCCGCGTGATAACACGCTGGCCTGTGCAAAAGGATCGATATTAGAAATTGCGAAAACCTGCTCATCTGCATACGGGCGGAACAGCGCGACCTGCTCATCACCGGCCAGCGCGCAAACGCCACAGCCCGGCAAGATGTCTTCGACAGAACAAAGAGTTAACCACTGGCTCATAATACTTCCTCCCCGTCGGCGATCACCGTCAGCGGAATTCGTTCGTCAGGGCGCGCCGGACGATGTTGTTGGCGTTCAGAAACGAACTGCACATTCGGGTCGCGCTGCCCGCTGTTAATAAAGTGGGTGAAGCGGGTTTGCGCTGCCGGATCATTCAGCGTTTCCTGCCATTCGCAAACGGCGGATTCACGCAGGCGTGCCAGCTCGGCTTCCAGCTGATCGTTCAGACCCAGTTTGTTGTCGATGATGACTTTACGCAGATACTCGATACCGCCTTCGAGGTTGTCCATCCAGACCGAGGTGCGTTGCAGCTTATCGGCGGTGCGGATGTAGAACATCATGAAGCGGTCGAGATAGCGCAGCAGCGTCTCATTATCCAGGTCTGCCGCCAGCAGATCGCCGTGGCGCGGTTTCATGCCGCCGTTGCCGCAAACATAAAGATTCCAGCCGTTTTCTGTCGCGATAATCCCGACGTCTTTACCTTGCGCTTCGGAGCACTCGCGGGTGCAACCCGATACACCGAATTTCATTTTGTGCGGCGTGCGGATGCCTTTGTAACGATTTTCCAGACTGATGCCGAAACCGAGGCTGTCGCCGACCCCGTAGCGGCACCAGGTGCTGCCGACGCAGGTTTTCGCCATACGCAGCGCTTTGGCGTAGGCCTGACCGGTTTCAAATCCGGCATTTATCAGTTTTTGCCAGATTGCAGGTAAATCGTCTTTCTGTGCACCGAACATGCCGATGCGCTGGGAGCCGGTGATCTTAGTGTAGAGATTATATTCGGCGGCAATAGCGCCAATCGCCACCAGTCCTTGCGGCGTGATTTCACCGCCCGGTGAACGTGGGATCACCGAATAGGTGCCGTCTTTTTGCATGTTGGCAAGGAAGATGTCGTTGGTGTCCTGCAACGGCGTGTGCTGCGCTTTCAGCACGTAATCATTCCAGCAGGAGGCCAGCAGCGAGCCGACGGTCGGCTTACAGACTTCACAGCCGTAGCCTTTACCATATTTGTTCAGCAGATCGTCGAACGAGCGAATACCTTCAACGCGGATCAGGTGATACAACTCCTGACGGGAATAGGCGAAGTGTTCGCACAGATGATGATTGACTTCGATGCCTTGCTTACTCAGTTCGGCATTCAGCACCTGCGTGACCAGCGGAATACAGCCGCCACAGCCGGTACCAGCTTTTGTCGCAGATTTGAGAGCCGCCACCGTATGGCAGCCGCCTTGCACCGCTTTGATGATGTCGCCTTTGGTGACATCGAAACACGAGCATATTTGCGCGCTTTCCGGCAGGGCATCGGTGCCGATTACCGCGCCACCGCTGCCCGCATGAGCAGGCAGGATCAGCGCATCCGGGTTTTCCGGCAGTTCGATGCTATTGAGTACGAGCTGGAGCAGATTGCCGTAATCGCTGGTATCGCCAACCAGTACCGCGCCGAGCAATGTTTTGTTGTCTTCGCTGACCACCAGACGTTTATACAGCGCTTTGTTCTCATCGAGATACACGTAGCTGCGTGCTCCCGGCGTGCGGGCGTGAGCGTCACCGATACCGGCCACGTCAACGCCCAGCAGTTTCAGCTTGGCGCTCATGTCTGCGCCGGTGAAGTTGTTTTCACGTCCCAGCAGATGATCGGCGGTGACCTGAGCCATTTTGTAGCCCGGTGCGACCAGGCCAAATGTACGCTGATTCCAGGACGCACATTCGCCAATGGCGTACACGTCCGGATCGCTGGTCTGACATTGATCGTTGATAACAATGCCGCCGCGTGGCGCGATGTCCAGCTCGCACTGACGCGCCAGCTTATCCTGCGGACGGATACCGGTGGAGAACACGATGAAATCGACTTCAAGCGACGTGCCGTCGGCGAATTCCATGGTTTTACGCGCCGTACTGCCGCCCTGAACGATCTCTTTGGTATTTTTCGCCGTATGAACCTGTACGCCCATGCTTTCGATTTTCTGGCGCAGCTGACTGCCGCCCATCACGTCGAGCTGTTCAGCCATCAGGCCAGGCGCGAATTCCACCACATGCGTTTCCACACCGAGGTTTTTCAGCGCGCCTGCGGCTTCCAGACCCAGCAGGCCGCCGCCGACCACTGCACCGCGTTTACTGCGACGGGCACAGGCTTCGATGGCGTGTAAGTCTTCAATGGTCCGGTAAACGAAACAGTCCTGACCCTCAGAACCGACGATCGGCGGTACCCACGGGTAGGAACCGGTCGCGATAATCAGTTTGTCGTACACCACCGTGCGTCCGCTGCTGGAGTGGATCACTTTCTCTTTGCGGTTCAGCGTGATGGCGCGTTCGCCGATCAGCACGTTGACGTTGTGCTTCTCATAGAATCCTTCGCGTACCAGAGAAAGCTCTTCGGCGGTGTGGTGGGAAAAATAGGAGGAAAGATGGACGCGGTCATAGGCCACGCGCGGCTCTTCACACAGTACCGTGATATCGAACTGACCCGGCTCTGCTTTATCCAGTAAGTCTTCGATAAAGCGATGGCCGACCATGCCGTTACCGATAATCGCGAGTCTGACTTTGCTCATAATTGCCTCAATTTTGATTTTCTGAGGCTAAACATAACGCGCGCGTAACAGAGGGTATTGATGCAAATCAAGCCGCTCCCAATATACTCCCTAGGTGGTACTTGACTGATTTTATTGGGTTTTTATGTAACCTTTCGATTTATAAACAGTTTCAGGCTATTGTTCTGTTATTGCATTCTTTCCACCGTCTTTCTGAAACCATGAGGTCGCGCGTGCCGAAAACCCTTTTGCGTACCATTAAAAATGTCCGGATGCCTGACCGTGAGGGGCTGTGGCAAATCGAGATTGAAGACGGTATTGTCCGCCAGATCCTTTCTCAACCGCATAATGATGAGCAGGGCGGGCACATTCTGGACGGCGAAGGCGGGCTGGCAATTCCCCCCTTTATCGAACCGCATATTCATCTCGATACCACGCAAACCGCCGGTCAGCCCGCGTGGAATCAGTCCGGCACGCTGTTCGAAGGTATTGAGCGTTGGGCAGAGCGCAAGGCGCTGCTGTCGCATGAGGACGTTAAACAGCGCGCCTGGCAGACGCTGAAATGGCAAATCGCCAACGGTATTCAGCATGTGCGCACGCATGTCGATGTGTCCGACCCGACGCTCACAGCGCTGAAGGCGATGCTGGAAGTGAAAGCCGAAGTTGCGCCGTGGGTGACGCTGCAAATCGTGGCGTTTCCGCAGGAAGGGATTATGTCGTACCCCGACGGCGAAGCCCTGCTCGAAGAGGCCTTGAAGTTGGGTGCCGACGTAGTGGGAGCGATCCCTCATTTTGAATTCACCCGCGAATATGGCGTGGAATCGTTGCATAAAACCTTCGCGCTGGCCAGGAAGTACAACAAGCTGATTGACGTGCATTGCGATGAGATTGATGACGAGCAGTCGCGCTTTGTGGAAACCGTCGCTGCGCTGGCACTGCGCGAAAATATGGGCGAGCGCGTGACCGCCAGCCACACCACTGCGATGCATTCCTACAATGGCGCATATACCTCGCGGCTGTTCCGTCTTCTGAAAATGTCGGGTATTAACTTCGTTGCTAATCCACTGGTGAATATTCATTTGCAGGGGCGTTTCGATACTTATCCGAAACGTCGCGGCATCACGCGGGTGAAAGAGATGCTCGACGCCGGGATCAACGTCTGCTTCGGCCACGATGACGTTTTCGATCCGTGGTATCCGCTCGGTACCGCCAATATGTTACAGGTGCTGCACATGGGGCTGCATGTTTGCCAGCTGATGGGTTATCAGCAAATTGACGACGGCCTGAAACTCATCACGACCTACAGCGCCCGTACTATGAATTTGCAGGGCTACGGCCTTGACGCGGGCAACGCCGCCAGTCTGGTGATTCTGGCGGCAGAAAGCGGTTTCGATGCAGTTCGCCGTCAGGCACCGGTGCGGTATTCTGTTCGTGAGGGCGTGGTGATTGCGCAAACCCAGCCAGCGCAAACGGTCATTCATCTTGATAAAGATTATTCCGTGGATTTCAACAGCTAAATGCTTGAGAAATCTGATGTAATATTTTGAAATATCTGGATAAATTTTTCGAAAGCGTAAATATAGGTAAAGGTCTGGCGCTGAGCGTAAAGCCTCTTTAGAATCAGTGAGATCTGTTGTTTGTATTCACGAGAAAGGAACCGTCATGTTTAAACGTACTTTAGTGGCCTTCACTGCGCTGCTATCCCTGACTGCAATGTCGCCGGTTTTTGCTGCCGGTGAAACTCACGTAATGCTGACCACTTCAGCAGGGAATATCGAATTGGAACTCGACAGTGCGAAGGCACCGGTTTCTGTGAAAAATTTCATTGATTACGCCCAGAGCGGTTACTACAACAACACCGTATTCCATCGCGTGATCCCAGGTTTTATGGTGCAAGGCGGCGGTTTCTCAGCTGACATGCAGCAGAAAGCGACCAAAGCACCAATTAAGAACGAAGCCGACAACGGCCTGCGTAACCTGCGCGGCACAGTGGCCATGGCGCGCACCGCCGACAAAGACAGCGCGACCAGCCAGTTCTTCATCAACGTCGCAGATAACGCCTTCCTCGATCACGGCCAGCGTGATTTTGGCTATGCCGTCTTCGGTAAAGTCATCAAAGGGATGGATGTGGTAGACAAAATGTCTGCGGTTAAAACTGATAATGTCGGGCCATACCAGAACGTTCCCACTACGCCGATTGTCATTTTGTCTGCGAAAGTACTGCCTTAATTCTTTTTTAAATGCCTATTCGTTCCTTTCTCAAAGCCTCCGCTCCCGGGGGCTTTTTCAATTTCGTTTCTTGACGCCCATCCCGCTGACTAATAGGTTTTAATAAACGCCCTCGCGTCCCACTTTTAAGGAAAATGAAATGAGTGAAGCCCGTCTGATTGCGAAAGCCTTGCGTGAAGGTAAACCGTTACAAGATCTGGTGATCCTCCCCGCGCTGGCGAACCGGCATGGCCTGATAACCGGCGCGACCGGTACCGGCAAAACCGTCACGCTGCAACGTATGGCAGAACAGTTTTCGCGCATCGGCATCCCGGTATTTCTGGCGGACGTGAAAGGGGATTTATCAGGGATTGGCGCAGCAGGCGTGCCGTCAGAGAAACTCAGTGCCCGGCTGAACAACATTGGCGTGGCCGACTGGCAGCCACAGGCATGCAGTATTATTGCGTGGGATATTTTCGGCGAGAAAGGCCATCCGATCCGTGCGACGATTTCTGATCTTGGCCCGCTTCTGCTGGCGCGATTGCTCAGTCTCAACGACGTACAAAGCGGCGTGTTGCAGCTGGTGTTTAAAATTGCTGACGATAACGGCCTGCTGCTGCTCGACATGAAAGATTTGCGTGCCATGGTGCAGTTCACCGGGGATAACGCCAAACAGTTCCAGACGCAGTACGGCAATATTTCTCCGGCCTCCATCGGCGCTATCCAGCGCGGTCTGTTATCGCTGGAAGGTCAGGGCGCGAATCAGTTCTTCGGCGAACCGATGCTGGATATCAATGACCTGATGAAGACCGATAAAAACGGTCATGGCATCATCAACCTGCTGGCGGCAGATAAGCTCATCAATCAACCTGAACTTTACTCTGTATTTCTGTTGTGGCTGCTGGCGGAGTTGTTTGAGCATCTGCCGGAAGTCGGCGACCCTGAACAGCCGAAGCTGGTGTTCTTCTTCGACGAAGCGCATCTGCTGTTCAATGATGCTCCACAGGCGTTGCTGACCAAAATCGAGCAGGTGGTACGCCTTATCCGCTCGAAAGGCGTCGGGATTTACTTCGTCACCCAGAATCCGCTGGATATTCCCGACAGTGTGCTGGGACAGCTTGGCAACCGCGTCCAGCATGCGCTGCGTGCTTTTACGCCACGTGATCAGAAAGCGGTAAAAGCGGCGGCGCAAACGCTGCGCGCTAATCCGGCGTTCGATGCTGAAACGGCGATCACCGAGTTGGGCGTCGGCGAAGCGCTGGTCTCTTTCCTCGATGAAAAGGGGCGTCCGGAAGTGGTTCAGCGGGCAATGGTCATCGCGCCTGAATCCAAAATGGGCCTGCTGAGCGATGATGAACGTAATAAAGCGATTAACCAGTCACCGCTGTACGGCCGTTACGAAGACAGCATCGACCGCGAATCCGCCTACGAGAAAATCGTCCAACAGGGTTTCGGTACGGTGGAAACGCCGCAGTCTGCGGGTGCTGCAAAACCCGCAGACAAAACCAGCCGCGCAGAAGAAGCCTCTTCCGGCGGCGGACTGATGGGCGGCCTGAACGACATCCTGTTCGGCGGTACCGGTCCTCGCGGTGGCAAACGAGATGGCGTGGTGCAATCCGTTACCAAAAGTATCGCACGCGATCTAGGTCGCCAGATCCTGCGCGGTGTTTTAGGCTCCATCATGGGCGGCCGCAAAAAGTAGTTTTCCCCACTTTTACCGGAAGTAGCTGAACCGCGTCAGCTTCTTCCGGTGGATTCCTGCCGGGCATCGCATTTTTCGCTGCAAATAAATCTGTTCTACACTCCAGATTGCCACGCGAGGCACGTTATTCCCGCTGTTTTTGATGCAAAACTCCGCGTAGTGAAGGCTGTCACGTTTTTCCTCCGGCAGGATTTGTAGGCTGAATTGCTTTTGGGCTAAATCAATTCAGCAAAAAGGAGTGGATGTGAAAAAATTACTCGTAACCGGGATCGTGATGGGGCTTTTTTCGTGGCAGGCTGCGGCGCAAACTATCGTGCTGACGGATGCTGAAGCCGGTACCGAACTGGGAAACTGGAAGACTGACAGCAAAAAGCTGAACCTCGCCGGCGCTGATTTCAGCATTGAACAAAAAGTTCTGCACGGGGGAAAACAGGAAGGCTCTAAAGTTATTACTATTACCAGCAAAGGGCTGACCATCGCCCTCAGCCCGACCCGTGGTATGGATTTATTGCACGTCACCGGTGATAACATTCGTTTAGGCTGGGACTCACCGGTTCAGGAAGTGGTGAATCCGGCTTACATCAATCTGGAAAGCCGCAACGGCGTGGGTTGGCTGGAAGGTTTCAACGAAATGATGGTGCGCTGCGGCTTCGAATGGACCGGCCATCCTGTCACCGCCGACGGCATGATCTACACGCTGCATGGCCGTGCGGGCAACACGCCAGCCTCCAAAGTGGAAGTAGAGATTGCCGACAAAGCGCCGTTTGAAATCACCGTGCGCGGCCTGCTAAAAGAAGACACCTTCAAGAAAGCTAAACTCCAGACCTGGACGGAACTGCGCTACGTGCCGGGCAGCCAGTCGTGGACTGTTCACGATACGCTGACTAACGCGTCGGATTACCCGCACGACTACCAGATTATCTATCACAGCAACTTTGGTCAGCCGATCCTTGAACAGGGCGCGCGCTTTATCGCTCCGCTCAAATCCATCTCTCCGTTCAACGATTACGCCAAAAAAGGTCTGACCGACTGGCAGACTTACGCCGGGCCGACCAAAGGCTTCGACGAAATGGTCTTCAACATGGTGCCACTGGCCGATGCGCAGGGCAAAACGGTGGCGGGAGTGGTGAACAAAGCGGGGGATAAGGGCGCGTCGATTGAGTTTGATACTCATCAGCTTCCGTTACTGACCCTGTGGAAAAACACCGACACGCTGAAACAGGGTTACGTGACCGGCATCGAACCGGGGACTAACTATGCGTATCCGGTGACCATCGAACGTAAACAGGGCCGCGTGAAGCAGTTGCAGCCCGGCCAGAGCACGGTATTTGAACTTAAATACTCGCTGCTGCCGGACGCCAAGGCGGTACAACAGCTTGAGCAACGGGTGAAAACCTTGCAGGGTGAACATAAAACTGAGGTCAGCGATCAACCCATCGCTGTTGAATAATCTGAGTTTAGGGTGCCGGACGTGGCGCCCTTTTTTCTCTGTCTATACTTAACTCCACAAGGTATGTGCCCCAATGGCTGTGCCAGGGAGGAAATGATGGCGAAAAAGACGACGCTCAGACAGCAGGAAAAACTCTTTCGTGAAAGGCAACGACAAAACTTTCAGGCCAGCAGTGCACTGGATGGTTTGCAGGTAGAGATAGTGACGCTAGACAACGAGCAAATCGCACAGCGTCTGGTTGAACTGAGGGGGCACTATGAACGATAAACTCGTGACCGGTGCCGATCCTTACTACTATCGCGGCATTCACGTGCTGAAAAACCGGCTGGAAATCCGCGAGGCGCATCGTCTGCGCGAAGCTGAACTGGCCTTCACTGCATTGCGTGCGGCGGTGATGCCCCTCGGGCCCTCGGTGATGGGGTTGCCGCATCTGTGCGCTATCCATCTGGCGCTTTTTCAGGATATCTACCCGTGGGCGGGCGAGTTCCGCGAAATCGACATCTATAAAGACGACACACAGTTTTGCCATTTCGGTTACATCGAAAAAGAAGGCAATGCACTGATGCAGGAGCTGGAAGATGAAGAGTTTCTGGTCGGGCTGCCGCTGGACAAGTTCGCTGAACGGCTGGCGCATTTCTACACCGGCCTGAATCTGCTGCATCCCTTCCGTGAAGGCAATGGCCGCGCGCTGAGGATCTTCACCGAGCAACTGGTGATTCATGCCGGTTATGACATTCAGTGGGCAAACGTCGAACGCGAGCGCTGGCTCGACGCCAACAAAACGGCGGTGTTTGGCGATGAGTCTGAGCTGGTGGCGATCTTTAAGGACGTTGTTAGCGAAATTGCTGATGAACATTGATCGACAATATGCGTAGAATTGCCCGGTAAATTTTCGTCTTTACCGGGAACACTATGCTGCTGCTGATCGACAACTACGACTCCTTCACTTACAACCTCTATCAGTATTTTTGCGAGTTGGGCGCAGAGGTTAAAGTGGTGCGTAACGATCAGCTGACGCTGGCGGATATCGAAAACCTCTCGCCGTCGCATCTGGTGATTTCTCCCGGCCCCTGTACGCCCGATCAGGCCGGGATCTCCTTACAGGCCATCACTCATTTTTCTGACCGTTTGCCGATCCTTGGCGTATGTCTTGGGCATCAGGCGATGGCGCAGGCATTTGGTGCGGAAATCGTCCGCGCCCGACAGGCCATTCACGGCAAAACCTCACCGATCTACCACACCGGCAACAGCGTATTTACCGGGCTGAACAACCCGCTGACCGTGACGCGCTACCATTCTCTGGTGATTGCGCCTGACACGCTGCCGGACTGTTTTAGCGTTACCGCATGGACTGAGCGGGAAGGCGCGCGCGACGAAATCATGGGCATCATGCACAAGACCTTGCCACTGCATGGCGTTCAGTTCCATCCTGAAAGTATTCTGAGCGAACAGGGTCATCAGCTTTTGGACAATTTCCTTAAGATCTAAACGCTTACGCTCATCAAAAAAATTACTTACCTGACAGGTGTGATTTCTGTTTGCCTGTGAGTGATTTATTATGCATATTTTATGATTATATTTTCACATCCTCAGGATCGTGAACTCCAGAACAGCGTTACTACTCACCGACGCAAACAGGTAAGGGAGCAGGGTTATGGCAGAAAAATCAGCGGTAGACCGGAGCACGTTCGACAAAGTTATTTTGCCGATTTATTCACCAGCGAAGTTTATTCCGGTGAAAGGCAAAGGCAGCCGCGTGTGGGATCAGCAGGGTAAAGAGTATGTTGATTTCGCCGGTGGTATCGCAGTGACCGCGCTGGGGCATTGTCATCCTGCGCTGGTGAAGGCTTTGCACGAGCAAGGCGAAACCCTGTGGCATGTGAGCAACGTGTTCACCAACGAACCCGCTTTGCGACTGGCGCAGAAGCTGATCGACGCCACGTTTGCTGACCGCGTATTTTTCGCCAATTCTGGTGCGGAGGCTAATGAAGCCGCATTTAAGCTGGCGCGTTATTATGCCTCGCATCGCCACAGCCCGTATAAAAGCAAAATTATCGCTTTCCACAATGCTTTCCATGGCCGCACGCTGTTCACCGTTTCGGTCGGCGGCCAGCCAAAATACTCAGACGGCTTCGGCCCGAAACCGGCTGACATCGTCCACGTTCCGTTTAACTGTCTGGACGCGGTCAAAGCAGTCATCGACGATCACACCTGTGCGATTGTGGTCGAACCGGTGCAGGGCGAGGGCGGCGTGACGCCTGCCACTCAGGCGTTCCTGCAAGGCCTGCGCGAGCTGTGTGACAAACATCAGGCGCTGCTGGTGCTGGACGAAGTCCAGAGCGGCATGGGCCGCAGTGGTAAGCTGTTCAGCTACATGCATTACGGCGTGACGCCGGACATCCTGACCACCGCGAAAGCGCTGGGTGGTGGCTTCCCTGTGAGCGCCATGCTGGCAACCGAAGACGTGGCATCGGTCATGGAACCGGGTAAACACGGCACCACCTACGGCGGCAATCCGCTGGCCTGCGCCGTCGCCGAAGCGGCACTGGATATCATTAACACGCCGGAAGTACTGGCGGGCATCGATGAGCGTCGCGAGAAATTCATCAAAGCGCTGGAAGGTATTAACCAGAAATATCACCTCTTCAAAGAATTTCGTGGTCAGGGCTTACTGATTGGTGCCGAACTGGCGGATGCCTTCAAAAACCGCGCCGGGGAATTTCATGCAGCAGCAGCCGAGTTTGGGTTGATGATGCTGGTCGCAGGGCCGAATGTGATGAGATTCGCTCCTTCACTGGTGATCGACTTCGCGGATATTGAAGAGGGAATGGGGCGGTTTGAGAAAGCCGTGGGGAAAGTTGTAGGGGCATAGCCCTCATGCCTCTGATGAAATAGGATCGAGAATATTTCGGTTTCTCACCAGCAGTGATCATTTCACTTTCAGTGCTCATTTCACTTTCAGTGCTCGAAACCGAGCAGAGGGGAAATACTTTTACCCTCTGCACTCCCCTCGCTTTTTCAAACACGAGCACTATGTTTAAGGTCCAAACCTTGGGCTGCCGCCCAAACCGGCCTTAAGAGGCGCCTATCGCCGCGCCTCTTAAGAATCTCCGGCTCTTTAAAACCCGTGCCATGCATACTGACTGTGTTTCAGGTATTCCTGTGATTGCCGCAAAATCCCGCCGCTGCGCGGTACCCTCCGGTCGGGTTACAACCCGCGCAGAAAGACGCGCGGTTTTCCACCTCTTCCTCCGGCGTGATTTTTGAAAACGGCCGCAGGCTTTTTAGGTCACAACTTCACCCGCTCGGATCATTTCAAAAACAAAAAACAAAAAACAAAAAACAAAAAACAAAAAACACTTTGCTGATTCTCCATTGATTTTGTCTTTAAAGATGGTGAGATGGCGCGATTAAAAAATCCTGCCGAACGGAGCGGGCTGGAGACCTATGGCTCCAGCACCGAGAGAGGGAACCGCGCAGCGGCAGGGTTTTGCGCCACATGCGGCAGTCACCGAACACGTCCGTCAGCCCAGCGACAGCGCGTGTTTAAAAAAGCGGGGAGGAATCCAAAGGAGGGAAAGCACTTCCCTCCTTTGGGCGGTTTCGGCGCAGCGAGTAAAGTGAGCCCCGCCCATGAGAAACCGAAATAATCTCTGTCAGCAATTAAAAGCAGTCTGGCTGCAAGCCAGAAATCGGGGATTTGAAAGGGGCTTCAACCCCTTTCACGCCTTCCGCGTCAACCAGATCCCATGATGCGGTCTCTGCTTCCATGCCAAAGACGAGATCGTATGCATGACGCTCAGATGTGAAATCACTCGACGCAGGTGGCGCTCCATCTCGGTCAGCGGCATGTCCGGATGCAGATCCGGGGTGTTAATGAGAGTGTTCTCGCTGCTCGGACCGTCGTAGATCAGCCGCTGCTGACAGCTTTGCAAGGCGATTTCGCAGGACTGCAAATACTCCGTCGCCAGCGCCTCCGGCAGCATGTAATGCTCGCGCGCCAGAATGGTCATTGCGTTGATGTGCTCGACCACAAACTGACTGTGTGTCACCCACAAACGCATATCTGCCAGATAATGCGAGTTAAATCCCGGTTCCTGCATCGCCTGATTCAGTGCGGTGAACAGTTTATTGTGCGCCTGAGTGACCTGCATACGGGCGTAGGCCAGTTTTACGGCGTCTGGATTATCTTGCAGGAGCAAGCGGATCGCCTGCTGATCGGTTTCCAGCGCCTGATGGGCATTTTGCCGCAGCAATCCGCTTTGCCACTGCGGCCACAGCCAGATGGTGCCGCCGAAGGCCAACGCGCAGCCGATGAGCGTATCGATTAACCGTGGTACCAGAAAATGTACGCCGTTCATCGCCAGCAGTTGCAGCGTGTAGACCGCCGTCACCGTCATCCCGACCATCGCCAGTCCGTAGTTTTTACGCAGCACCGTGTACGACACCAGCGTCACCACCAGCATGCACAACAGTGTGATGCCCTCGGGCAGCTCCAGTTTCAGCAATCCGGCTGCGATCAGTAATCCGGCCAGCGTGCCGAGTGCACGGTGCTGGATCCGCACGCGCGTAGCGTTATAGCCGTTCTGACTGACCAGCATGATGGTCAGCAAAATCCAGTAGGGTTTCGGCAGATTGAAGAACAGACCAAGGCTGCTGCCAATAGCCAGGATAATGCCGAGGCGTGCAGCATTGCGCAGAGCAATGGATTTGAAAGACAGATAACTTTTCAGCGCTGGCCAGAAAGGCAGGCGCGGCTGAGAATTCATTAAATCGCGGCGGTACAGCGGCCGCTGAGTACGCAGCAGGCGCGCAATGCGGCTGAAATGGTAATAGCAGAACTGCCCGACCGGATTATCGGGATTGCGTGCGGCAATTTTTTCCAGCGCCGCCAGTTCGTTAGCCATCGTGAAACGCTCGGAAAGCCGGTGATAAAGAATGTCGTCGGCAATCACACGCAGCCGGGCGGAAATCACCTGCGCATTGCGACGGATCACCGCTTCCGCATGGCTTTCTTCCACCAGTTTTTGGACTTCTTCCGGCTGGTGCAGGCTGACGGTGATGTGCTCCTGCAAATCAAGCGCTACCTGAAAACGCTGGAACAGCCGTTTGTGGTGATGATGATGTCCATGCTGCGGCAGCATGTGCAGTTGCTGATAGAGCAGGGCGATAAGATCGATGACCTGCTGCTGACGCTTAAGCAGCGGCGGTAAGGCGGTTTCGGGATCAGTATGTTGCGTCAGCAGGCTGTATTTGGCTTCGAAATAATCCGCCAGTTGCAGATACAGCTGGCTGAGGGTTTCACGCATCGGTTGCTCTTTGGAGATGCGAAACCACGCCCAGTTGAACAGGCCGTACCAGGCGGTACCGGCGGCGAACAGGGCGGGAGCCTGCCACATCGGCCTGACGCCGACCATGCTCAGAGTAAAAATGGTCGCCACCAACGCGCCGGGCAAGAGTCGCGCATGCAGCGGACTGATTTCACCGGTGACGCCGAGCAGTAAGGCCAGTGAGAGCATGATGAGCGGCAGCGGTATGTGCCAGTTTTCCAGCATCAGTTGCAGCAAAATACTGCTGACCGCAAACAGCGAGCCACCAATGATGAGACGTTTGAAGAAGCGTTTGTGCGGCGTATCGAGACCGGCGACGTTACAGCAGGCAGGGCAGAGGGAGAACAGCAGCCCCATTTGCAGATTCCCGAACAGCCAGCACAGGCCGACCGGCAAACATAACACCAGCGTCTGGCGCAGTGCGTAGTTCACTTCAGGGTGGTAAAACAGCCTTCTCCATAGCGTCATAGCTGAAGCTTAGCCCATAAAAAAGGCGCGACAGTAAGCTGCCGCGCCAATTTTTGAGGGATTAACGTGTGCCGTAGACGACAATCGTTTTACCGTGTGCGGAGATCAGGCTCTGATCTTCCAGCATTTTAAGAATGCGGCCGACGGTTTCACGAGAGCAACCGACGATCTGACCGATTTCCTGGCGGGTGATTTTAATCTGCATCCCGTCCGGGTGGGTCATTGCATCTGGCTGTTTGGCCAGATTCAGCAAGGTTTGAGCGATACGGCCCGTTACGTCGAGGAAAGCAAGGTTACCGACTTTCTCAGACGTCATTTGCAGACGGTTTGCCATCTGCGCGGAGAGGCGCATCAAGATGTCTGGGTTAACCTGAATCAGCTGGCGGAATTTTTTATAAGAAATTTCAGCCACTTCACAGGCAGTTTTAGCTCGTACCCAGGCACTGCGTTCCTGACCTTCTTCGAAGAGTCCCAGCTCGCCGATGAAGTCACCTTGGTTAAGGTAGGAAAGTATCATCTCTTTGCCTTCTTCATCTTTAATCAGGACGGCAACCGACCCTTTCACGATGTAGTAAAGCGTTTCGGCTTTTTCACCCTGGTGAATCAGCGTACTTTTAGAAGGATACTTATGTATATGACAGTGAGACAGGAACCATTCAAGAGTCGGGTCTGTTTGTGGCTTGCCGAGAACCATTTGCTATTATCCTCTGTTATTATCGCTGCCCAAAATCACAGGGCTCAGAGTTCCCTGTACGGCGTCTGAATATTAATGCGCCCTTTCAGCATATAGCTCCCCAGAAATGCTGCAAGCGGATGTCGGAGTGAAACCGGCTGTATATTGCCGTTATCACCTTGGGTTCTGTTCTTAAACCGCGAAAACCGTCACCGCAATTTGCTGGAAAGTATGTTTCGGCTTTGTTTGTAACACAGGTTTGCAATGCTGTCTTCTGTTGTCTCGCTTCAGCATGATGGCGATCGGGTTACGTTGCCAGATTTTAGGTGAAAGGGTAGTCTGAGGGGAGAATTTGACGAGTTTATTCACCGGGAGAATATGACATGCACGCACGCGTAAAATGGGTAGAAGGGCTGACGTTTTTAGGAGAGTCAGCGTCAGGCCATCAGATAACGATGGATGGCAATGCGGGCGATAAAGCACCGAGCCCGATGGAAATGCTGCTGATGTCCGCAGGCGGTTGCAGCGCGATCGATGTGGTGTCAATTTTGCAAAAAGGCCGCAACGATGTCCGCGATTGTGAAGTGAAACTGACGTCAGAACGTCGCGAAGAAGCGCCGCGTCTGTTCACGCACATTAATCTGCACTTTATCGTCACCGGTAAAAATCTGACGGATAAAATTGTCGAGCGTGCCGTCAGCCTGTCCGCCGAGAAATATTGTTCTGTTTCTCTGATGCTGGGGAAAGCGGCGTCGATCACCCACACTTTTGAAGTGATCGAAGCGGAATAAGTCACGACCAGTCATACGACTGGCACTGATGGCGCAGTAAATCCAAAAATCGCCGCGCGGCAAACGTCAGCGGCGATTTTTGCGAATAGAGCACGCAGTACTCCGCCTGCGGCAGGGTGTCGATATTCAGCAGACACAGCTGCTCCTGCAAGCCGAACGGCGCCCGCATCGCCCGCGCCACGATGGTCAGATAATCCGACTGCAACACCATATTCAGCCCGCACACCACCGAATCAGTGCGCACCGGCGTTTCACTTCCAGTCTGATAAAACCCGTCCGCCAGCTGTAACTGCTGGTAATAGCCCATGTCCGTTTCCGGCAACACCCAGCGCGCATCCTGTAATTCTTCCAGTCGGGTGGCATTTGCCAGCGGATGGTCACGGCGGGCGATAATCCCGAACGGGGCGGAGAACAGCGGTTCGCGTACCAGATCTTCCAGCGGAAATCCCGGCCCGGCGGTACCGACGGCGAAATCGAGTTTTCCTTCGCGCAGCGCCGGAAGCAGCACCGACAGCTGGCCTTCTTTGATCAACAGTTTCGACTGCGGAAACTGCGTCTTGAATTCCCCGTTCAGCGCCGGAAATACCGTCAGCGCCAGCAGCGACGAAAACCCGATCGCCACCGAGCCTTGCGAATACTGATTGATTTGCTGGATTTCTTCGGCGGCGCGCTCCAGCTCTTCGAGAATAAACTGCATTCGCTGGGCAAACGCGCGGCCGGTTTCGGTCAGCGCCATGCCCTGATTGCCGCGTACGATAAGTTGCGTATCCAAAGTTTGTTCCAGTTCGCGCAGCGTTCTGCTGACCGCCGGCTGCGACTGATTCATCGCCCGCGCCGCGCCGCGAATACTGCCGCTGCGGATAACCTGCTGGAAAACCTTCAGTTGCTGGAGTTTCGGCAAATAGCGCATCACGCCCTCTCGTTAATCATTCATACGCCCTATCAGTAAAAGGCATCACCTGCCTAAAAATTGCATCTTATGGCGTGGCTGTAAAGCTGATAGCGTCAGTCCTGTGGAAAATAATGTGTTGTTATTCAGTTGATTACGTGACACATGTCGCATTTTATCTTTCGCCCGCCAGTGAGAAAGTCTGACGCGGTGATAACAAAAAGGGATATCCGCTATGAAAAGTCGTTCCCTGATGATCTTCCTGCTGTTTGTCGGTTATGTGGTGGTGTATATCGACAAAACGGTGATGGGCTTTGCGCTGCTGCCGATCGAGCGCGAATTTAATCTGCAACCGGAGCAGTTAGGATATATCACCGGGATTTTCTTTCTGGCGTACTCTCTGTTTCAGATACCCGCGGGCTGGCTGAACGATCGCTACGGCTATAAAAAAGTGCTGGCATTGTCGCTCTGCCTGCTCGGCGGATTCGCCCTCTGTTTTGGCGCACTGGGTTTTGGCCTTGGCTTGCTCGTGACGTTCCGCTTTCTGTCTGGTGTGGGTCATTCGGGCTATCCCTCATCGTGCGCTAAAGCGGTGGTTTCCAATTTCGCTCTGGAAAAACGTACGTTTGCTCAGTCCGTTCTGCTGTCCTCCGCGGGTCTTGCGATGACTGCCGGACCGCTGATTGCGGTATATGCGCTGGACAGTGTTGGCTGGCGCGGCTCGTTCTCGATCCTTGGCCTGCTGGCGTTCGTGATTGCTGCGGCGATTATCGTCTTCGTGCCGAATCCGCCGACAGCACAATCCCGCACCGGCGCGGTGACAGGCTATCGCGAGTTGCTGAAAAACCCGATCGTCCTGCTGCTATTCGTCTCCATTTTCTGCATCAACATTCCTTCCTACGGGCTGATGGCCTGGCTGCCGAAATATCTGGTGCAGCAGCGCGGGATGTCGCTCGACGTGTCCGGCATGGTGGTCGCCACCGGCGGGCTCGGTATCTGGATTTCGTCGCTGGCGACCGGATGGCTGGTGGGGCGCTACATGCAAGGCAAAGAGCCGAAGGTGATTTTCTGTTGCGCACTGCTCAGTGCGGTATGCATCTGGCTGGTGTACACCTCAACGTCAGCGGTGACTGCCGGACTATGCCTGTTCCTCGGCTACATTTTCCTGATGGCGGCGTTCGTCACCGTCTTCACGCTACCGATGAAACGCCTGCCTTCTGAAGTCATGGGCGCGGCGATGGGGATAATTAACACCGGCGGTACGCTCGGCGGGTTTGTAGCTCCGATTGCGATGGGATATCTGATCACCGTCAGTCACGGATATCTTTCAACATTTGTTTTTCTGGCGCTGGCGATGGTAGTGGCCGGTCTGGCGATCCTGCCGCTGACGATGAAACCGCGCGCAACGCTGCGTGATGCGGCTTAACTGAGGGAAAGTGTGATGACTATTCATTTCGATGCGATGCTGGCTGAGGTTAAAACGGACGTGCTGCGCTGGCGCAGACATATTCATGCTCATCCTGAGCTGTCATTTCAGGAGCATAAAACTGCAGATTACATCGCTGAACAGCTGGAAAGCTTCGGCGGTCTGACTCTGACGCGCCTGACGCCCAATAGCGTGGTGGCGGATTTGCAGGGCGCGCACCCGGGCCCGAAATATGCACTGCGGGCGGATATTGACGCCTTACCGATTCAGGAAGAAAACGACGAGCCGTTCTGTTCGACAGTACCGGGCGTCATGCATGCCTGTGGACACGATGCGCACACTGCAATGCTGCTGGGTGCGGCGAAAGTGCTGACGCAGTGTCAGTCCGCGCTGCACGGGTCGGTGCGGTTTATCTTCCAGCACGCTGAAGAGCTGCCACCGGGCGGCGCGCAGGAGCTGGTGGAGTTAGGCGTGCTCGACGGCGTGGAGAAAATTTTCGGTCTGCACGTGATGCCTAATTCTCCCACTGGGGAAGTCGGTCTGAAAGAGGGCGTCTTCTGTGCATCCACCGATAATTTCGACATCATCATTACCGGTAAAGGCGGCCATGGTTCAATGCCGCATCTGTGTATCGATCCGGTGGTGATTGGCGCACAGGTGGTGACGGCGTTGCAAAATGTGGTGGCGCGCCGTATCGATCCGCTTCAGGTGCCGGTACTGACCATCGCGACCTTCCAGACCGGCGAAAGCTATAACGTTATTCCGGAGCGCGTGAAGCTGGCCGGAACGCTGCGCACTCATCACAGTGGCGTGCGCGAGCAGGTACCGCAACTGATGGAGCAGATTATTGCGGGGATTACGGCGGCGCATGGGGCGCAGTATGAAATCCGCTGGACGCGGGGCTACGTCAATGGCGATAACCATCCCGACGCCTGTGCGATTGCGCGTCAGGTGATTGCTAACACGCTCGGTGCGCAGGCGCTGCGTGAAGTGAATGAACCGCTGTTTGGCGGTGAAGATTTCTCGTCTTATCAGCAAAAAGTGCCGGGCTGTTTCCTGTTTATCGGCAGTGGCAACGAGAAAGTCGGCGCGACGTATGGCGTGCATAACCCGCGTTTCCGCCTGGACGAAGAGGCAATGCAGATTGGCGTGACACTTCACGTCGGTTTCATTCAGCAGTTACTCATGAACGATGCCTGATCCCATTTACTCGATTTTTTTCCCTTCCATCAGGCGCTGCACCAGCGGCGCCATGATCAGCTCCATTGCCAGCCCCATTTTTCCGCCCGGCACGACCAGCGTTTTGATGTGCGAGATAAATGAGCCCTGCAACATCGCCAGCAGATACGGGAAATCAATATCATCCAGCCCCTGAAAGTGGATCACGACGAAGCTTTCATCCAGTGACGGAATGGCTTTGGCGGCAAACGGGTTCGAGGTATCGATGGTCGGCACGCGCTGGAAGTTGATGTGTGTGCGGGAAAACTGCGGTGTAATGTAGCTGATATAATCGTCCATCGAACGCACCACCGAATCCATCACGGCTTCGCGGGAATGGCCGCGTTCGCCGGTATCGCGCACCAGTTTCTGGATCCACTCAAGGTTAACGATAGGCACCACGCCCACCAGTAAATCAACCTGCGCGGCGACGTCAATTTTGTCCGCGACCACACCACCGTGCAGCCCTTCATAGAATAAAATATCGGTTGGCTCAGGCAGCGCCTGCCACGGCGTAAAGGTTCCCGGCACCTGATTGTAAGGAACGGCTTCGTCATAAGTATGCAGATACTTACGCGAACGCCCGGTCCCCGTCTGGCCGTATTCGATGAAGCTTTTTTCGAGCAGACCGAAGTCATTGGCCTCCGGGCCGAAATAGCTGATATGACGCCCCAGATCGCGCGCCTTACGGATCGCCGCATCCATTTCCGGGCGGGTGAAATGATGGAAGCTGTCGCCTTCAAGCTCGGCCGCGCGCAGGCCAAGCTGTTGGAATATCTTACGAAAAGCCAGGCTGGTGGTAGTGGTGCCTGCACCGCTCGAACCGGTGACTGCAATAACAGGATGTTTGGCTGACATAATGCGCTGTTCTCCATAAAGGTGATGCTGGCAGGCGTGCCCCGGTCTTTTCTGTGATCGAAGACCTGGCGTCCACGCTGCGCATAATTAAGCCTATTGTTACCATATCTATTCCAGAAGTGACAGGCAACGACCGGTTATTTCAGTTGCCCGTAATAGGCGTTTTTGCCATGTTTTCGCAGGTAATGTTTGTCCATCAGCGCGGGCTGCATCGGGCGAAGTTCGGGTGTAATCTGGCGCGAGAAAATCCCCATATAGGCGCACTCTTCCAGTACCACGGCGTTATGCACGGCGTCAGCGGCATTTTTCCCCCACGCGAAAGGCCCGTGCGAATGCACCAGCACCGCCGGGATTTGCATCGCCTCCAGCTGACGCTCCCGGAAGGTTTCGATAATGACGTTGCCCGTTTCCAGTTCGTACGCACCGCTGATTTCCGCCTCGGTCATCGGACGGGTGCAGGGAATGTCGCCGTAAAAATAATCCGCGTGCGTGGTACCCCACGCTGGTAAATCCTGCCCGGCCTGTGACCAGATGGTTGCATGGCGGGAATGCGTATGCACAATGCCGCCGATGTCGGGAAATTGCCGGTAGAGCGCCAGATGCGTGTCGGTATCCGACGACGGATTTTTGCTGCCTTCGACGCGTTCGCCGGTGTACAGATCTACCACCACCATATCGTCAGCGGTCATTGCGGTGTAATCGACGCCCGAGGGTTTGATCACCATCAGCCCTTTTTCACGGTCGATGGCGCTGACGTTACCCCAGGTAAATGTCACCAGATGATGGGCGGGGAGCGCCAGATTAGCGGCAAGCACCTGTTGTTTCAGTTCTTCTAACATGTGAATGCTCCTTCCTGCATTTTGGCTTCAATCCACTGTCGCGCTTTGATGATTTCCAGCACCGGCTCGGCGGCGGTTTCCGTCCACATTTCGATCAGAAATGCGCCGCGATAATTCAGTCCGGCCAGCGTGCGGAAGAATCCGGCGAAATCGACGCAGCCTTCGCCAAATGGCACATCGCGGAACTGCCCTTGCGAAGTCGCGGTGACCGGATAGGTATCTTTCAGATGAATGGCCGCGATGCGATCTATGCCGAGCGCCAGCTCCGTCGCCACATCGTTGCCCCACGCGCTAAGGTTGCCGATGTCCGGATAAACGCTGAACCATGGCGAATTCAGACGGGCGTCCCACGCTTTCCACTTAGTTATGGAGTTCATGAATTCGGTATCCATGATTTCCACCGCCAGCGTCACCTGTGCGGCTGCGGCCTGTTCCACCGCCCAAGCCAGCCCTTCGGCGAACCGTTCGCGGGTACCGGGATCGGACGTTTCGTAATAGACGTCGTAACCGGCTAACTGCACGGTACGGATCCCTAAATCCCGTGCCAGTTTGATCGCCTTGAGCATGATCTCCCGCGCGCGCTGGCGGAGGCTTTCCTCGTGGCTGCCAAACGGAAAACGCCGGTGAGCGGAGAGGCACATCGAGGGGATTGCCACGCCGATTTCCATCATCGCTTCGACCAGCGCCACACGCTGCGTGATGCTCCAGTCGAGGCGCGACAGGCGCTCATCGGTTTCATCCACCGACATTTCGACAAAATCGAAACCGCAGCTTTTCGCCAGCGCCAACCTTTCCGGCCAGCTCAGGTGTTTTGGCAGCGCTTTTTCGTAGATGCCCAGCGGATGCTTTCTCATGCGGTCGCCCCCCAGATGGCGTTGATATGCTGATGAAACGCCTGCGCAATCTGCTCAGGCTTTGCGGCGTCCGATAGCGCTCGTCCGGCGATAAACGCCTGTACGTCGATATCGCGAAACAGCGGCAAATCGGCGGGCGTGATGCCGCCGGTCACCGACAATCTCAGACCGATGTCGGACAACTGCTTCATGCGATCCAGATCCTCTTGTCCCCAGGTTTGTCCGCTGGCCTGCGCATCGCGCCCACGGTGATAAATCGCCTGACGGATCCCCGCCGCGTACCAGTCGCGCGCATTGTGCATCGTCCAGTTGCCGAACAGCTCGATCTGGATTTCGCCCTGATACGTGGTGGCGACGTCGTGGGCTTTGATGATGGTAGCCAGCGGTGCGGCGCAGATGACCGTCATCCAGCTGGCACCGGCCTTGAACGCCTCTTGAGCCAGCGTTTCACCCGCGTCCGCGACTTTCAGATCCGCCACCAGAATCTTTGCCGGGCAAAGCTCCCGCAGCGTTTGTACCGCCTGCAATCCTTCGCACAGACACAAAATGGTGCCCGCTTCGATAATATCCACATGATTTTTCAGCGCTTTGGCAGTGCGCAGCGCCGCCGTCAGGTCTGTGTGATCCAGCGCCAGCTGGAGAAGAGGTTTAGTCATGAGCAGGGCTTCCTTGTGATCCCGCCGTCGCGCAGCGGGCGTGATACGCCCCCAGCGCGTCGATCAGGAACTGGTAACGTTGTAATTTCTTCTGATAAACCGCGTACGCGGCTGCGTCCGGTTCCAGCCGTTTCACCTCATAACGCAGGTGTTGCTGAGCCTGTGAAAACGTTGGGTAAACGCCCGCGCCGACCATCGCCGCCAGCGCGGCACCCAGACAGCCGGTTTCTTCGATCTGCGGCAGTTCCACTGGCATACCGCTGACGTCGGCAAGCATCTGCATCCACACGGCAGAGCGCGCAGGCCCGCCGGTGACGCGCAGGGTTTTCGCCTGCGGAAAGCGCTGGCGCATCCGATGGAGATGAGTCATGTGACTGAACACCACGCCTTCGTACACCGCCTGCCACAGATGCTCGCGCTGGTGCAGCGATTGCAGGCCATAGAATCCGGCGGTCATTTCTGCGCCCTGATTGCTGCCGTAAAGAAAGGGCAGGAACAGCACGTCGGTGTTGGCTTTCGGCAAGGCGCTGACGGCGCGGTTGATCTCCTCAAACGGTACGTCGCCCGTTTGCCGGTTCAGCCAGTCGAGATTGGCGGAAGAAGTCGGGCTGGCTTCGTGGATCAGATAACCTTCGCCCCCCGCATAGCGGCCATATACGTAGGGATGATTCTCGTGCGCGGCGATCTGCGCCGAAATTCCGCTGGTCACCGCCCAGGTTCCCATCACCGCATTGAGGGTGAATTCATCCTGAAGACCGGCGCACAGTGCGGTAGAAACAACGTCGAACAGGCCACCGACCACCGGTGTTCCGGCAGCAAGCCCGGTCATCGCCGCCACACTTTCCGTTACCCTGCCGTAGATTTGTGCCGAGCCGACCACCGGTGGCAGCGCGGCGATAATCTCGCCGATGCCCAGCATCTCCGCCAGCTCCGGCGCATAGTCGCCGCGCGCCAGGTGATACAGATTGGATTCGGAGATGTTGGTTTCTTCGCAGCCGCGTTCGCCGGTCAGGCAATAACGCAGATAGTCGTGCGCCATCATCACCGTACCGATTTGTTGATAGCGTTCTGGCTGATGCAGTTTTATCCAGCGCAACAGCGTCACCGGATGCCCGGCCCACAGCGCCTGTCGGGTCATCGGGTAAATGTGCTCGTGCATCCCGTCACGCTGCCAGGCATCGATCACATCCCCGGCGCGGCGATCGGATGACAAAATGCCGCGCCCGAGCGGTTCACCGGATTTATCCAGCAGAAACAACCCTTTGCCTTGCGCTGAAATGCCGATGCCTTTCACCTGCTGGCCGCTGACGTTTTGTTGGTACAGCAGCGTCGCGATGCAGCTGATGCACGAATCCCACAGCGAGTGCATATCGCGTTCCGCCAGGCCGGGATGGTCGCTCAGCACCGGCAGCGGCTGGCGGCTGACGCCTGCCTCCTGACCCGTCTGGTCGTACAGTCCCGCCTTGAGGTAGGTGCCACCGCAGTCGATGCCTAACCAGTATTCCTGTGAGGAAGTTGTCATGGTGATCCCTCAGGCTGCCGACGTGCGGCCGCCGGGCAGTTTGGTGGTGGATTGCGCCGGGACGTCACAGCGCGCAGGCAACAGCAGGGCCATCAGCGCAGCCAGCGTCAGGGAAATCGCCAGACAGTAAACGCCCGCATCTTTGCTGTAGAACGTGATCAGCAGGCCGACGGCGTAAGGGCCGCAGAAGCCGCCGAGGTTGCCGAGGGCGTTGATTACCCCGCGCGCGCCACCCGCCATTTCTGCACTGAACAGCTTGGCAGGAATGGTCCAAAACACACCGGCTGCGGATTGCAGGAAGAACCCGCAGCCGACCAGCGCGGCGTAGGACACCCAGATGTGATTTTTCAGCATCACCGAGAGGAACATGCAGGCGGCGAAGCCAAGCAGCGGCAGGAAGACGAACAGCTTGCGTTTGCCGGTGCGATCCGAGAGGGAAGAGAACAGCAGCATCCCGGCGACAGCGCCGATGTAGGGCAGAATGGCGAGCACGCCGACCTGTCCCATCGACGAATGTGTCAGTTCTTTCAGAATGGTCGGCAGCCACAGGGTGTAGCCGTAAATACCGGTCTGATAAAAGAAGTTGAGGGCGATCAACTGCCACATGGTTTTGTTGGCCAGCACCGCGCCGAGCGAGGCGTTTCTGACCTCTTTCCCGGCGATGGCTTTCTGCTCAGCGGCCAGTGTGGAAATCAGCCAGTTTTTCTCCTCCGGCGAGATCCAGCGCGCTTCCTGCGGCCGGTCACAGACGGTCAGCATCCACATCACCAGCACCACGGCGGAGAGCAGCCCTTCGATGATGAATAGCCAGCGCCAGTCGAGTGCGCTGATGATCCAGCCGGACAGCGGGGCGGTGATGATCCCGGCGATCGGCACGAACATGATCACAATGGCGTTGGCTCTGCCGCGTTCAGCGTCCGGGAACCAGTTGCTGATCATGGTCAGTACCACCGGCAACATGCCACCTTCAGCGACGCCCAGCGCGAAGCGCAGGAACAGCAGCTGGTACTGATTTACCACCAGACCGGTGAGAATAGAAATAACGACCCACGCCACCAGCGACCAGCCGATAAATTTCTTACCGCTGCCGTGCACCGCGATTTTCCCGCCGGGCACTTGCAGGAATAAATAGCCGATAAAGAATATTCCGCCCGCCAGCCCGGCCATTGACGCTGTAATTCCTAAATCGGCATCCATTCCGCCCGGCATAGCAAAGGCGATGTTTACTCTGTCCATATAAGAAATAATACAGGCGATAAGAACAGGTGGAATTATTCTCAGCCAGCGTTGTCTGGGTATTTCTTTTAAAGATGTATGGTTTTGTAGTGTCTCAGAGTTTTTGTTCATACTGATTACCTTTATTATTAGTTACGCAGCCCGTCTTACAGACGAGCGGCTCTCCCCCTCAGATAAAAAGGGTTGTGTAGAAAAAATAAGAATGATGCGTTTGTAATTATTGTTTTTTATTGGTCGCCAGCTTCAAGGCGTTTATTCCATCCTGTAAAATGGCAATGCGATGATCGACGCTGGCGTCTTTATTGATTTCCAGTAATTTAATACCGGCGAAACTTAACGTTTCCAACGGCGCATGGCGGAACATTTCAGCGGCAAGACTGACGGTCATCAGGCTTTCAGGGCAATCCACTTCGCTGCCGGTAAAGGGCGCGAAAGGCGCGTGCAGATCCTGCCATTCGCCGTAAGCGCCGCCGGTCGCGGTGCCCGAGAACATCAGTGCGCTGAGTGCCCCGGCCTGCTGACAGGTTTGCAAATGTTCAAGCGGTAACGTGGTGTTGCGGCCTTCAATCGCAGACCGCGCCCAGTTGATGCACATCCCGGCGCTTTTTCCACTCTGCGCTTTCGCCTCGCTGATGGCCGCCAGTTCGCTCTCCAGCGGCAGAAAACCTTTGCGTGCGCCGGGCTTGTCCAGCGCATCACAATGCTCGACGATCAGCTCGCAGGGCCAGTCCCAGCTGAGGATCTCCTTTAGCGATTCGGTGAAACAGCGCGTGGCTGGCTCAATGTTTTGCGTTCCCGCCAGCGGCGCAGATTGCAATTCCACGGCCAGAATTCGTTTTCTGCCAGCGGCATCATTGGCGCTGCTGACTTTCTCAAAAATATGGCGATAGAAGCTGACGCAGGCGCGACGCAACTGCTGGTCCTCGGAGGCCAGTCCGAATCCTGGCTGCGAGCCGCGGCGGCGCATGGTTTCCATCACGCCGGTGATCACGATGTCCCATTCCTGCGGTAAATGTGTAAATAAATACGCATCTCCGGTGGGGTGTAATTCCGCCAGACAGGGTTGCTCTATTCCACGAATATCAGGAAGGTCGGCGAGTTTACGCCAGAATTCCGTTTCTTTGTTTTCAGGATGCTGATGAAATGAGGGCGCGCAAGGATAAGCGCCGACAATAAAGCTTGCGTGCTTTGGCATAATTAACTTCCCTAATGAATAACAATGGCCTTACATTGTTGAATTAACCGAGTGCATCCACCTTAACTTTGATCACCACTTTACGGATCTGGCTGATGTTATTATGAATACAGCCGGGGCGGTGCACATCCTGCGGGAAAAATATGGCATAGGAACCGGGTTTCATAATAATTTCGGATTCATTTTCCATCTGGTGATAAAAAATAATATCGCGCTCTTCCAGCAATGACTGTGATATTTCATTAGTTCCGCAATCGGCTGCCACGCCAATGATTTCATCACCCCAGGCTAAAAACTGAATATCAATATAACGGCGGTGAACTTCCGGTGGGTTTTCTGCTTTCGGTTTAGTGGTTAAATCCAGAATCTGTGCGTAAATATCTCGGCCTTCGATCTCCACCACGCCGGTGCCGAGTTGCCGGAAATCGGTCGTACGCAAAAAATTAAGCGCTTTCTCAATCGCCGCCGGTAACGGGCAGGGATTCGGGTTGCTAATATGTCCAAATAGCATGTGCCATCTCCTTATAATGCCTGGATTTTCGCCCAGACGCTGTCGTCCACGGTGATGCCGTTGCGACGGTTTTCGTCCAGCAGGCGCGTAAATTCATGCCCGGGCAGGCGAACCGCGACCTCCGGATTGTTGCGCCCGGCGCTGGTGACGTAATCCATGATGCGTTGCAGTTTTGCATCGCGTGTTGCGCCGTCAATCAGGCGGTCCACTTCTATCGCGATGAAAATTTGTGAGATGCCGTATTCGTCCGAGTTGTCTTCGGTGACTTCTGCAACGGATGCGCCGTCGGAGAGCAGGGTGGCGATCATGTCCAGTACGATGGACAAGCCTGATCCTTTCCAGTAACCCATCGGCAGAATGCGACGGTTTTTCTCGATCACGCCGGGTTCGCGGGTCAGCTCGCCGTTGTCGTCAAAGCCGCCGTCCACCGGCAGTTCGTGCCCGGCCAGACGGTTCACTTCTAACATGCCGTAGGAAAACATCGACATCGACATGTCCACCATGGTGATCGGTGAACCGGGGATGGCGATGATGAGTGGATTGGTGCCGATGCGACACTCTTTTGCGCCCCACGGCGGCATGACCGCGATGGAGTTAGTCCAGCAAATCCCGATGTAGCCTTTCTCCGCCGCCTGCCAGCCGTAGCTTCCGCCGCGCATCCAGTGATTGGCATTACGCACCGCAATCAGCCCGATGCCGTGGTCGGATGCCACCGAGATCGCGCGGTCCATCATTTTTTTGGCGGTCAGATTGCCGATCGATCGTTGTGCATCCCACTGTTCGATCGCTCCCAGCGAAAGGATCTTTTTCGCGACGGCGTCCGGGTGAATATCGCCCTGATCCAGCTGCTGAATAAAACGCGGGAACCGGTTTACGCCGTGGGAATAGACGCCGGACTCGGTGGTTTGCGCGAACATTGTGGCGCAATCAGCGGCCATTTCGGGTTTTACACCTCGTGCTAAAAGCACCCGCTCGAACTCCCTTTTTAGCTCATCAAAACTCAGTTTCATGCCTTTCTCCGCACCAGTTGTTAAATGTTTTGAGTGTTTTTAGATCTCAATATTTCACTATGTGGAATTTGATTTCAAAATCTACTCTTGTGCTGTTTATAAAACAATCCATGTGATGATTTTTAAAACGCCTTTAAATCAACAATATAAAAGGCAGATCTCAGGATCGTGATGGAAGGCACGTTTTCAGGCGAGCAAAAGCCAGCGGGGGAACAGGAGTTACTTCGCGCGTGGAGGGACTTTGCGTTACCATCGTTGAAGCATCGGCATAACAGGAAGCCATCGGGTAATGAAAGACATAGAGAATGAGCAAGTGAAGGATAAACCGGCGGGAAGTCAGAGTTTGTTTCGCGGGTTGCAACTGATCGAGATCCTCAGTAATTATCCGAATGGGTGCCCGCTGGCGCACCTTTCCGAACTGGCAGAGCTGAACAAGAGTACGGTTCACCGGCTGCTTCAGGGGCTGCAATCCTGCGGATATGTCACTCCGGCACCGGCGGCGGGCAGCTACCGTTTAACCACCAAGTTTATCTCCGTCGGACAGAAATCTCTGTCTTCGCTCAATATCATCCACGTCGCTGCGCCGCATCTGGAAGCGCTGAACCTCGCGACAGGCGAAACGGTGAACTTTTCCAGCAGGGAAGACGATCACGCCATCCTGATTTATAAACTTGAACCGACCACCGGCATGCTGCGCACCCGTGCTTATATCGGTCAGCACATGCCGCTGTACTGTTCGGCGATGGGCAAAATTTACATGGCTTACGGACATCCGGATTACGTGCCTGCTTACTGGCAAAGCCATCGCGAGCAGATCCAGCCACTGACCCGCAATACGATTGTTGAACTCAAACACATGAATCAGGAACTGGCACAGATCCGCGAACAGGGGTTGGCGATGGATCGTGAAGAGAACGAACTCGGCGTCTCCTGCCTGGCGGTGCCGGTATTTGATATCCACAACCGCGTGACCTACGCCGTTTCGATTTCACTTTCAACCGCCAAACTTGGCGTGATCGGTGAAGACGCGTTACTGAAACCTCTGAAAGACACCGCCGTAGCGATCTCCGGAGAATTGGGGTTGAAGGTGGGGTGAGGGGATGGCAATGGAAGTTACTGATTCTTTATTTTCGATATTCATTGCCACCTATTTTTCTAAATAAAAAACATAATTATTGTGTTTTAAATGAATATAAAATTAAGTATTTCGCCAGCCGCCAGCTTTTACTGATTTGTGGATACTTGTCATCCCAGACACTGGTAAACGCCATCAACGCGGCCTCCTCTTTCGGAGCCTGGTACACCGCTTTCAGCCCGCTCGTTACACGTTTATAGTCTTTCCACGACACATATTTCAGGCTGTTGCGCACCCAATGCACAAAAGCATTGAGAAACCGTGCCAGTTTTAATGATTTCACTGATGACTCATAACGCAGATAAATACAATAAAATCAATGTGATAAATGAATTCGTGGAAAGGTAAACCTGATGGGTGAGATTAACAGAGAGGGCGATCACAAAGAATAAAGCGTTAAGCAGGAATACAATATCGGGGAGAAGCAATAAAGAAAGGGAGTTTTAAAAAATCCGCAATTGCATCAATGGATTACGGATTTTCATGTCGTGAGTGTGTGGGGAGACTAAACTACCTCTTCACCGTCTTCAAAGCTGCCACGCAGCGATCGACCACGCCGTCGAACTTGTGATCGATATTCACACGCAGGACATCCGGTTCATCTTCACCCGGCTCTTCCAGCGCATCGAACTGGCTTCTCAGTAAATCGGTCGGCATGAAGTGTCCGGCGCGTGCTTTCAGGCGGTCGGCGATTACGTCAAAACTGCCTTTCATGTAGATAAACACCATGCCTTCGTTGTCTTTACGCAGCGCGTCACGGTAGCGGCGTTTCAGGGCTGAACAGACAATCACGCCAGTTTCGTTTTTATGGCGCAAGCTATAGGCCGCGTCGTTTAAACGTAACAACCACGGTGCACGATCGTCATCGTTGAGTGGCGTGCCGCTGGCCATCTTTTGAATATTGGCGCGGGGATGAAGATCATCACCGTCGATGAATTTCGCGTTGATTTCTCGGGCCAGTGCCGCGCCGACGGTGGATTTACCGCTGCCTGACACGCCCATCAGAATGATGCTTTGTCCTGCCATAAGTATGATCTCTATCCCAAAATGAAAATTTTGACTGTGTAGTGAGTCCTAATATTAGCATGTTACCGGTATCATGATACCGGTAACAAATGGAGATGTGACTAATATCACAAAGGAATGCACTGCTGTTTTAGCGGTCTCGGTCTGTACCCGTTGCACTGTTAATTCCTACAACATGTTGAAAATTAAAAACAATGCGTCGCTCACTGGATTACTGCACCGGAGCGGCAGCATGAGGGGAAAAATATGCCACTTGTTATTGTAGCGGTGGGCGTCGCACTGCTCTTATTACTGATGATTCGCTTCAAGCTCAACGGCTTCATCGCACTGATTCTGGTCGCGCTGGCGGTGGGTATCATGCAAGGCATGCCGGTCGATAAAGTTATTACCTCCATTAAAAACGGGGTCGGCGGTACGCTGGGTAGTCTGGCGCTGATCATGGGCTTTGGGGCCATGCTCGGTAAAATGCTGGCCGACTGCGGGGGGGCACAACGGATTGCCACCACGCTTATCGAGAAATTTGGTCGTGAGCACATTCAGTGGGCGATCGTGCTGACCGGTTTTATCGTTGGTTTTGCGCTGTTCTATGAAGTGGGCTTCGTGCTGATGCTGCCGCTGGTGTTCACCGTGGCAGCTGCTGCGCGTCTGCCGCTGCTGTATGTCGGCGTGCCGATGGCGGCTGCATTATCCGTTACCCACGGTTTCCTGCCTCCGCATCCGGGACCGACGGCGATCGCCACCATCTTCCACGCGGATATGGGCAAAACACTGTTGTACGGATCACTGCTGGCGGTGCCGACGGTGATTCTGGCCGGGCCTGTGTATGCGCGCTTCCTGAAAGGGATCGACAAACCGGTGCCTGAAGGCCTGTTTAACCCGAAAACCTTTACTGAAGAAGAGATGCCAAGTTTTGGCGTCAGCGTCGCGACGTCTCTGGTGCCGGTCATTCTGATGGCATTCCGCGCCGTCTGCGAAATGATCCTGCCGAAAGGCCACCCGGTGCTGGCGTACGCTGAGTTCTTTGGTGACCCGGTTATGGCCACGCTGATTGCAGTACTGATCGCCATCTTCACCTTCGGCCTGAACCGTGGCCGTAAGATGGAAGACGTGATGGCGACCGTCAGTGACTCCATTAAAATCATTGCGATGATGCTGTTGATCATCGGCGGTGGCGGTGCGTTCAAACAGGTGCTGGTCGACAGCGGTATCGAGAAATATATCGCCGCAATGATGGACGGCAGTACCTTGTCGCCAATCCTGCTGGCGTGGTCGATTGCCGCCGTTCTGCGTATTGCACTGGGATCTGCCACGGTCGCGGCCATCACGGCAGGCGGTATCGCCGCGCCGCTTATCGCCACCACGGGCGTCAGCCCTGAGCTGATGGTGATCGCCGTCGGTTCCGGCAGTGTAATTTTCTCCCACGTAAACGATCCGGGTTTCTGGCTGTTCAAGGAATACTTCAACCTGAGCATCGTCGAAACCTTCAAATCCTGGTCCGTACTGGAAACCATTATCTCCCTGTGTGGCCTCGGCGGATGTTTGTTGTTGTCGATGGTGGTGTGACGGGAAGTTGTTAGCATACAAAAGGCGAGCCATGTGGCTCGCCTTTTTCGTTTCTGACGAGAAAAACCTCGCGTTGAACTCTTACCCTGTGAGAGTATTATCCCGCCATCTTGAGTCATGGAATGAGTCATATGGAATATCTGGAGTTTATCGAAACCCCGACGTTCAGCCGCAAATGCAAAGAGCTGCTGACCGGGGAGGAATATCGCCAGTTTCAGGAATACCTTACGCATTATCCCGATGCAGGCGCGTTGATTGTCGGAACGGGCGGATGCAGAAAAATCCGTTGGGGTTATCAAAAGCGTGGAAAAAGTGCGGGTGTGCGGGCGATTTACTATTACCTGTGCGCTGATGGGCAGATTTTCATGCTGCTGGTTTATCCCAAGAGTGAGAAAGATTCTCTGACGGAAAATGAGAAATCAATTTTAAAAAACATCGTACAAAGTCTGTCGTGACACAGGAGATAGACCATGAATAAAGAATTATTTGAAGAATTGCGGCAATCGGCTGAAGAGATGATCGCTATCCGCAAAGGCGAAATGGTACCTGCGCATATCACGCGTGTTGCGATGCCTGAAGTGAAACAAATTCGTACAAAAGCGGGAGTTAAGCAGGATGAATTTGCCCGTTTGCTTGGGGTTTCGCCTTCACTTGTTCAGGCGTGGGAACAACAAAAGCGTTTGCCAAATGGCGCAGCATTGAAATTATTAAAAATGCTGGAACTGAACCCACACATTATCCAGACGCTAAAAACCATTTAAAACCGATGTAAAAAAGGCGAACCCTGTGGCTTCGCCTTTTTCGTTTTAGTTTTCTGCTAAATCTTCAAATACGCCCTGATGCCATCAAGGAACATCTGGGTCGAAAGCATAACCAGAATCAGGCCCATCAGGCGTTCGAGGGCGCTGACGCCTTTGTCACCGAGCAGACGCAGAAACAGGTTAGAAAGCAGCAGGATAGCCATCGACAGACCCCAGGCGATAAACAATGCCAGTGTCAGGTGGCTCATCTGGTTCGGGTATTGGTGTGATAACAGCATCAGCGTGGCGAGAATCGACGGACCGGCAACCAGCGGGATGGCCATTGGCACCAGGAACGGTTCTTCACCGGCGGATAAACCAGTGCTGCTTTTCTCTTCAGACGGGAAAATCATTTTGATGGCGATCAGGAAAAGAATGATGCCGCCGGAAATCGAGACGGTTTCAGTACGCAGATTCAGGAACGACAGGATTTTTTCCCCGGCGAACAGGAAGATCAGCATTAGCAGCAGGGCGATCAGCATTTCGCGGATTAGCACCACGCGGCGGCGTTTCGGGTCGAGATGTTTTAACACCGACATGAAAATCGGTAAATTGCCCAGCGGATCCATAATTAAAAACAGCAAGATGGTTGCTGAAATCATTTCGGTCATGACTACCTCAGAATGATAAAACGCCTGTTATAAGTTGTGCTGCTATTAAACGCTGCACTATTGATTAAATTCACTTGCCACTTCTAGTACATTTTGTAAGGTGGTAGACCAGCGCGGAAACAGAGCAGGGCGCATCATAAAAAGGCGCCAACTTAGTGCAAACGCGTGTTCAAGCAGTTTTACACAGCTATCACCCTCAGGGCAGGACAGTCATTATGAAAAATGTAGGTTTCGTTGGTTGGCGCGGGATGGTCGGTTCTGTACTCATGCAACGCATGATTGAAGAACGCGATTTCGACGCTATCCGTCCGGTATTCTTCTCCACCTCTCAGCACGGTCAGCCCGCTCCGGACTTTACGGGGCAGACTGGCACCTTGCAGGATGCTTATGATCTGGACGCACTGAGTGCGCTGGACATTATCATCACCTGTCAGGGCGGCGATTATACCAATGAAATCTATCCGAAGCTGCGTGAAATCGGTTGGTCAGGATACTGGATCGACGCAGCATCTTCTCTGAGAATGAAGGATGACGCGATAATCATCCTCGACCCGGTTAACAGCGCAGTGATCCATCAGGGCATCGATAAAGGTATCAAAACCTTCGTCGGCGGTAACTGTACCGTCAGCCTGATGCTGATGTCCCTCGGCGGCCTGTTTGCTAACGACCTGATCGAATGGGCGTCTGTTGCGACTTATCAGGCGGCTTCCGGCGGCGGTGCGCGCCACATGCGCGAGCTGCTGACCCAAATGGGCATGCTGCACAACAGCGTGGCGAAGGAGCTACAAAATCCTGCGTCCGCCATTCTGGATATCGAACGTAAAGTCACCGCGCTGACCCGCAGTGGCACATTGCCAACCGATAATTTCGGCGTTCCGCTGGCAGGCGGTCTGATCCCGTGGATCGATAAGCAGCTCGATAACGGCCAGACCAAAGAAGAATGGAAAGGTCAGGCGGAAACCAACAAAATTCTCGGCACGTCAAGCATCATTCCGGTAGACGGCCTGTGTGTGCGTATCGGCGCACTGCGCTGCCACAGCCAGGCGTTCACCCTGAAACTGAAAAAAGACGTGTCAATTCCTGAAATAGAGCAAATGCTGGCGACGCACAACGACTGGGTTCGCGTCATCCCGAACGATCGTGAACTGTCGATGCGCGAACTGACTCCGGCAGCGGTGACCGGCACCATGAACACGCCAGTTGGCCGTCTGCGTAAGCTGAATATGGGCCCGCAATATCTGTCTGCGTTTACCGTCGGTGACCAGTTGCTGTGGGGCGCGGCAGAGCCTTTACGCCGTATGTTACGCATTCTTCTTTAACTCGCCTGTTTACGGACAACGGCGCCGTTTTCAGCTCAACGGGACACCAGCACGGTGTCCCGTTTTTGTTTCAGTCATCAATCACTTCACCGTTTATCCGCATTTTGCCAGCGCATCTCTCTGTATTTCATTTTGAGATAAATTCCTCGGTTTCTTCCCGCTGATTTCTTCAACCTTTGTCTATGCTTAGTAGAAGAGCTATGCCTCTTTGAGAAGCCGAAACAGACACTTATTTAAAAAGTGTGAGCATGAGCGCAATCGCGCACTTTTTGGCAAAACTGAAACCGGACGAGATCACAAAGCAACGATAAAAAGGGGAGCACACTGGGTT
Source organism: Enterobacteriaceae bacterium Kacie_13 (assembly GCA_013457415.1). Classification (NCBI taxonomy): domain Bacteria; kingdom Pseudomonadati; phylum Pseudomonadota; class Gammaproteobacteria; order Enterobacterales; family Enterobacteriaceae; species Enterobacteriaceae bacterium Kacie_13. The sequence goes on along the minus strand of CP045665.1, from coordinate 4,270,128 downwards.
CACGTTACGTATTGAGTACCTGAATGATTTCATTGGATTTATTGATTTAATTAATCATAGGACGAAATTCATGTCTGTACTTCCCGATCAGCACGTCATTAATCAAATTATATCGGGTCACTACGCTGATCCTTTTTCTCTGCTGGGGATGCACGCCGTCGCCGCCGGACTGGAAGTGCGCGCACTGCTGCCGGATGCCGATCAGGTCTGGGTGATTGATGCAGAGAAAGGTAAAAAAGTTGTTGAACTGCGTCGTACTGACGATCGCGGTTTTTTTGTCGGGCTGATGCCTCGCCGTAAGAATTTCTTTCGCTATCAGCTGGAAGTGCGCTGGGGCGAAAACGTCCATGTGATTGACGATGCCTACCGTTTCGGCACGCTGCTGCAGGAGCTCGATATCTGGCTGCTGTCTGAAGGCACCCACCTGCGGCCTTACGAAAAACTTGGTGCGCATCTGCAAACGCTCGATAACGTCGCGGGCGTCAGCTTTGCTGTCTGGGCGCCGAACGCCCAACGCATTTCGGTCGTCGGTGAGTTCAACTTCTGGGATGGTCGTCGTCATCCGATGCGTAAGCGTCGCGAAAACGGCATCTGGGAATTGTTCATCCCGGCGGTGAGCGAAGGCCAGCTGTATAAATTCGAAATTATTGACTGTCACGGCAATGTCAGCCTGCGCGCTGACCCGTACGCGTTTGAAGCGCAGATGCGACCGGAAACGGCATCCTGCGTCCGCAAATTGCCGGACATCGTGCCGTTTTCAGAAACGCGCAAAAAAGCCAATGCGCTGAATCAGCCGGTATCGGTATACGAAGTGCATCTGGGATCCTGGCGTCGTCATACCGACGACAACTTCTGGCTGAGCTACGGCGAGCTGGCGGAACAGCTGGTGTCCTACGCCAAATGGATGGGCTTTACCCATATCGAACTGATGCCGGTAAATGAACACCCGTTCGACGGCAGCTGGGGCTATCAGCCGCTCGGTATGTATGCGCCGACACGCCGCTTCGGCACGCCGATGGATTTTAAAGCGCTGGTGGATGCTGCACACAATGCAGGGCTGAACGTGATCCTCGACTGGGTGCCGGGGCATTTTCCCAGTGATTCCCACGGTCTGGCCGAATTCGACGGCACCGCATTGTACGAATATGCCGACCCGCGTGAAGGCTATCATCAGGACTGGAACACGCTGATTTATAACTATGGCCGTCATGAAGTACGCAACTATCTGGCGGGGAATGGTTTTTACTGGATCGAGCGTTTCGGCATTGACGGCCTGCGCGTTGATGCCGTCGCCTCAATGATTTACCGTGATTACAGCCGCAAAGCCGGTGAGTGGATCCCCAACTATTACGGTGGCCGTGAAAATCTCGAAGCCATCGCCTTCCTGAAATACACCAACCAGACCATTGGTCGCGAGCTGGGCGGTGCCGTGACGCTGGCGGAAGAATCCACCGATTATCCTGGCGTTACCATGCCGCCGGATGCCAACGGGCTCGGCTTCCACTATAAGTGGAATATGGGCTGGATGAATGACTCGCTCAAATATATGCAGCTCGATCCGGTTCATCGCAAATACCACCACAATCTCATGACGTTTGGCGTTCTTTACGCCTACAGCGAGAATTTCATTTTGCCGTTGTCGCACGATGAAGTGGTTCATGGCAAAAAATCCCTGATCGACAAAATGCCCGGCGATGCCTGGCAGAAGTTCGCCAATCTGCGCGCTTATTACGGCTTTATGTGGGCCCATCCGGGGAAAAAATTGCTGTTCATGGGCTGCGAGTTTGCGCAAGGACGCGAGTGGAATTTCAACGCCAGCCTCGACTGGCATCTGCTTGACGATCCGAATGGCTGGCACGCCGGCGTTCAGCACCTGGTACGCGATCTCAACCATACGTATCGCGACAATGCGCCGATGTACGAGCTGGATTTCAATCCTCGCGGCTTTGAGTGGCTGGTAGTAGACGATCACGCTAATTCAATTTTTGCCTTCGCGCGTCGTGACGAAAACGCCGGTGAGGTGATTGTTATCAGTAACTTTACGCCGGTGCCTCGTTACGACTATCGCATTGGCATCAGCCGTCCGGGGGTGTACCGCGAAATTCTCAATACGGATTCTCACTTCTATCACGGCAGCAACGTCGGCAACGCTGGCGCAGTCCACAGTGAAAATATCAGCCAGCATCAGCGTGAACATTCGATAAGCGTGACCATTCCGCCACTGGCGACGGTCTATTTGCGAAGGGAGCCGTAATGAAGCAGCTCGAGCCCGGTCAGCCCGCGCCATTTGGTGCGCATCTCAGAGATAACGGCGTCAATTTTTGCCTGTATTCCGCTCATGCGGAAAAAGTGGAGTTATGTCTGTTTGATGAGACCGGGAGCGAGCAGCATCTGCCGCTGACCGCACGCACAGGCAATTTGTGGCACGGATTTTTGCCGGGTGCCAAAGCCGGACAGCGTTACGGGTACCGGGTTTACGGACCGTTTGACCCGAAAAACGGCCACCGGTTTAATCCGAAAAAAGTACTGATCGACCCCAGCGCGCGGGCGATTGATGGCGTACTGCTCGACAACGCACGGTTCACCGGCGGCGTCGATGCGCCGGACGATCGCGACAGCGCGGTTGTCGCGCCGAAATCGGTGGTCGTCGCCGGGAAATTTGACTGGGAAGACGACAAACCGCCCGCCACGCCGTGGGGCGACACCGTGATTTACGAAGCGCATGTACGTGGCCTGACCCGTCAGCACCCGCGCATCCCGGCGGCACAGCGCGGCACCTACGCCGGGCTGGCGCATCCGGTCATGCTTGAGTATTTGCAGCATCTTGGCGTCACCGCCATCGAGCTTTTACCGGTGCAGCATCATGCTGATGAACCGCGCCTGCAACGCCTTGGACTGACTAATTACTGGGGGTACAACGTGCTGGCTCCCTGCGCCGTAGACCCGCGTTATGCCAGCGGTCTGGGGGGTGTTTCGGCGCTGAGCGAATTTAAATCGGCGGTGAAGGCGCTGCATCAGGCGGGGATCGAAGTGATTCTCGACGTGGTGTTTAACCACAGCGCTGAACTGGCTATCGACGGGCCGTTTATCTCGTTTCGCGGTATCGACAACGCCAGCTGGTACTGGCTGAACGAAGATGGTTCCGATAACAACATGACCGGCTGCGGCAATTCGCTGCGGCTGGTGGATGACGAGGTGATCGCCTGGACACTCGACTGCCTGCATTACTGGGTGCGCGAATGTCACGTTGACGGCTTTCGGTTCGATTTGGCGACGCTGCTCGGCAGAACGCCGGCGTTCACTGCGCAATCGCCGCTGTTCGAGGCTATTAAGCAGGATGCCGTACTGTCGCAGGTGAAGCTGATTGCCGAACCGTGGGACATCGGCACCGGCGGTTATCAGTTGGGGAATTTCCCCGCACCTTTTGCTGAATGGAACGACGTCTGGCGCGATGAGATGCGTCAGTTCTGGCTGCACGGCGATGTCTCTATCGGGAAGTTTGCTGGTCGCGTTGCGGCGTCAGCGGATAAGTTCGACCCGACGCAGCGCGAATCTTATGCCAGCATCAACATGCTCACCGCGCACGATGGCTTCACACTGCGCGATGTGGTCAGTTTTAACCAGAAACATAACCAGGCCAACGGCGAAGAAAACCGTGACGGCCATAACGAGAACTTCAGCCAAAACCACGGCGAGGAAGGGCTGGAGGCTTCTGCAGACGTCTTGCAGCAGCGACGGCTCAGCCAGCGTGCGCTGCTGGCGACGCTGTTTTTGTCACAAGGCACGCCGATGTTGCTGGCCGGTGACGAGCATGGCAACAGCCAGCTGGGCAACAACAACGCCTACTGTCAGGACAATCCGCTGACCTGGCTCGACTGGGAAAATGCGGATGAAAGCCTGACGGCCTACGTTTGCGCGCTGATTGCGCTGCGCCGGAAAATTCCTGCGCTAACGCAAAACCGCTGGTGGCAGGACGACAGTGGCGACGTGCAATGGCTGAATCAACAGGGGCAACCGATGAGCATCGGCGACTGGGAGCAGGGGCCGCAGCAATGGCTGCAAATTCGCCTGTCACAACGCTGGCTACTTATCGTGAATGCTTCTCTGCACGAGGTGGACGTGCAACTGCCGCCGGGAAACTGGCAGCCGGTGGCACCGTTCAACAGCGTGCTTTTTGACGAGGAACCCCGACGCGTCATGGAAGGCTCGCAATGGCGGGCAGCAGCGAAAACCCTCTGTGTCCTACAAGATTTCACTCCACAGAGTCGGTAACTATAAAAACGAAGGAGTCAGATATGGCTACATTAGATAACCGGGACCCGGTCATGCTGGCGCGACAATTGCCGCTGAAATCCGTGGCATTGATTCTTGCCGGGGGACGTGGTTCACGACTGAAAGATTTAACGGCAACCCGGGCCAAGCCTGCCGTTCACTTTGGTGGGAAATTCCGCATTATTGATTTCGCCCTGTCGAATTGCCTGAATTCGGGCATCCGGCGCATCGGCGTGATCACGCAATATCAGTCGCATACGCTGGTTCAGCATATTCAGCGCGGCTGGTCTTTTCTCAACGAAGAAATGAACGAGTTTGTGGATCTGCTTCCGGCGCAGCAGCGCCACAGTACCGAGCACTGGTACAAAGGTACTGCCGATGCGGTGTATCAGAATCTGGATATTATCCGCCGCTATAACGCCGAATTCGTGGTGATCCTGGCGGGCGATCATATCTACAAAATGGATTACTCGCGGATGCTGATCGACCACGTGCAGAAGGGCGGTGAATGTACCGTTGCCTGTCTCGCGGTGCCGATTGCCGAGGGCAGCGAGTTTGGCGTGATGGACGTCAGTGATGACTACCACATCAAAAGTTTTGTTGAGAAACCGCAAAATCCGCCACCAATGCCAGGTCATCCCGATATGGCGCTGGCGAGTATGGGCATCTACATTTTTAATGCAGACTATCTTTTTAGGATCCTCGAAGAAGATATGGCGGATGAAGGATCCAGCCACGATTTCGGTAAAGACCTGATCCCTAAACTCACGGCGCAGGGCGTGGCGCGGGCGCACCCGTTCAGCCTGTCCTGCGTGACGCAAAATGAAGAACTACCGCCGTACTGGCGTGATGTCGGCACTCTTGACGCTTACTGGCGCGCCAATCTGGATCTGGCATCGGTCACGCCGGAGCTGGACATGTATGACCGGGACTGGCCGATCCGCACGCACATGGAACCGCTACCGCCAGCCAAATTTGTGCAGGATCGTTCGGGCAGCCACGGCATGACCATGAACTCGCTGGTAGCCGGAGGCTGCATCGTGTCGGGCTCGGTGGTGGTGCATTCAGTGCTGTTCCCCCGTGTGAGAATCAATTCTTTCTGCAATATTGATTCAACGATTATTTTGCCGGATGTGAACGTCGGGCGTTCCTGCCGTTTACGTAAATGTGTGATTGATCGCGCCTGCCAGATCCCCGAAGGCATGGTGATTGGTGAGAACGCCGATGAAGACAGCCGCCGCTTTTACCGTTCCGAAGGCGGTGTAGTGCTGGTGACGCGCGCGATGCTGGCGAAGCTGTGATGTTGGCCACAAGCCTAAACGGACTTTTTTAGAACAGATTGTGTCATGCAGTATTTTTCGTCATCCCGGTGAAGGCCGGGATGACCGGGATAATCAGGAGCGCGAATGCAGGTTTTACATGTTTGTTCCGAGCTGTTCCCCCTGTTGAAAACGGGCGGCCTGGCCGACGTCGCCGGGGCGTTGCCCGCCGCACAGATCGCCGAGGGCGCGGATGTCCGCGTCCTCATTCCTGCTTTCCCTGACGTCAAAAAAGGCCTCGGAGAAACGCGGGTGATCGGTACGCTGGATACGTTCGCCGGTTATGTCACGCTGTCGCTGGGCTACTTTGACGGCGTCGGTATTTATCTGATTGATGTCCCCGGTTTGTACGATCGCCCCGGCAGCCCGTATCACGATCAGTCATCCTTCGCCTACGCCGATAACCATCTGCGGTTTGCGCTTTTAAGCTGGATGGCGTGCGAACTGGCGCTGGGGTTTGATCATCACTGGCAACCGAATATTGTGCATTCCCACGACTGGCACGCGGGGCTGGCGTCGGCTTATATCCGCGCGCGTCATGCGCCGGTAAAAACGGTGTTTACTGTGCACAATCTGGCGTTTCAGGGGTTGTTTGGCGGGCACCATTTGGATGAGTTGTACATCCCGCGCGAGTTCTTCCAGATGCACGGGTTGGAGTTTTACGGCCAGATTTCCTATCTGAAAGCCGGTTTGTATTACTCCGATCACGTCACGACCGTCAGCCCGACCTACGCCAAAGAGATCACCCGTCCGGAATATGGTTACGGTATGGAGTCTTTGTTGCAGCAGCGGGAGAGGGAAGGGCGGCTGACCGGGATCCTTAACGGGGTCGATGACGCTATCTGGCAGCCACGCGATGATGTGTTGCTTTCCGCGCGTTACGACGCCGAGGATTTACGATCCAAAGCAATTAATAAGGCCTATCTGCAACGGGCGATGGGGCTCGATGTGGATGATTCGCGGCTGGTGTTTGCGGTTGTCAGCCGTTTGACCAGCCAGAAGGGGCTGGATCTGGTGCTTGAGGCGTTGCCGGATTTGCTTGAGCGCGGCGGACAGCTGGCGCTGTTAGGCGCGGGCGACGCGGTGCTGCAACAGGCGTTTCTGGCGGCGGCGGCGGATAATCCTGGGCAGGTCGGCGTTCAGCTCGGTTATCACGAAGCCTTTTCTCATCGCATTATCGGCGGCGCGGACGTCATTATGGTGCCAAGCCGCTTTGAGCCTTGCGGCCTGACGCAGTTGTACGGTTTAAAATACGGCACCCTGCCGCTGGTGCGCCGAACCGGCGGGCTGGCCGATACGGTGGTGGACTGTGCGCTGGAAAATCTGGCTGACGGAACGGCCAGCGGTTTTGTCTTTGAAGAAGCCACGGGGAAATCGCTGGCCAGTGCTATCCGCCGGGCATTTGTTCTGTGGAGTCGTCCTAAACACTGGCGACATGTGCAACAACACGCCATGGGTATTGATTTTGGCTGGAAGGTTGCGGCGCAGGAATATATCACGCTGTATAACCGTCTTATGTCCTGAACCCCTGAACGTAGCTAACTTGATCGGGAATGTAACGTTATGACTTCACCGTTTAATTACAACTCACCGACAGTCAGTGTCGAAGCGCTAAAGCATTCTATAGCCTATAAGCTGATGTTTATTATCGGCAAAGACCCGTCCATCGCGACGCAGCATGACTGGCTGAATGCCACGTTATTTGCGGTACGCGACCGTATGGTCGAACGCTGGCTGCGCTCCAACCGCGCGCAAACCTCACAGGATGTGCGGCAGGTTTACTACCTGTCGATGGAGTTTCTGATTGGACGCACTCTTTCCAATGCACTGCTGGCGATGGGCATTTACGACGATCTCAAAAGTGCGCTCGATGAAATGGGTTTCGATCTTGAAGAACTGATCGGAGAAGAAAACGACCCCGGTTTAGGCAACGGCGGTCTCGGGCGTCTGGCGGCATGTTTCCTCGATTCTCTGGCGACGCTGGCGCTGCCGGGGCGCGGTTACGGCATTCGCTACGAATATGGCATGTTCGCGCAGAACATCGTCAACGGTGAGCAGAAAGAATCGCCTGATTACTGGCTGGAATATGGCAATCCGTGGGAGTTTCAGCGCTACAACACCCGCTACAAAGTGCGCTTTGGCGGTCGCGTCCAGCATGAAGGTGTGAAAACCCGCTGGCTGGAAACCGAAGAAGTCATCGCCTGCGCTTATGATCAGGTGATTCCCGGTTACGATACCGACGCCACCAATACGCTGCGGCTGTGGGGCGCACAGGCCAGTAACGAAATTAATCTGGGTAAATTCAATCAGGGCGACTACTTTGCGGCGGTGGAAGATAAAAACCATTCCGAGAACGTGTCGCGCGTGCTGTACCCGGACGACTCCACTTACTCAGGCCGTGAACTGCGCCTGCGTCAGGAATATTTCCTGGTCTCGGCGACCGTGCAGGATATCCTCAACCGTCACTACACCACCCACCACACTTACGACAATCTGGCCGACAAAATCGCCATTCACCTCAACGACACGCACCCTGTGCTGTCGATTCCTGAGCTGATGCGGTTGCTGATTGATGAGCATAAATTCGAATGGCTGGCCGCGTGGGAAACTGTTTCGCGGGTATTCTCCTACACCAATCACACGTTGATGACTGAAGCGCTGGAAACCTGGCCGGTGGACATGATTGGCAAGATCCTGCCGCGTCATCTGGAGATTATTTTCCAGATCAACGATCACTTCCTTAAAGAAGTGGCTGTGCAGATCCCGGGCGATGACGGTCTGCTGTCGCGGGTGTCGATTATCGACGAAGGCAATGGTCGCAAGGTGCGAATGGCCTGGCTGGCGGTGATCGCCAGTCATAAAGTCAACGGCGTCTCCGCGCTGCACTCTGATCTGATGGTGCAGTCTCTGTTCGCTGATTTCGCGCATATTTACCCAGATCGCTTCTGCAATAAAACCAATGGCGTGACGCCGCGCCGCTGGCTGGCACTGGCTAACAAACCGCTGTCGGCGGTGATCGACGATGCTATCGGGCACACCTGGCGTTCCGATCTCAGCCAGCTTTCTGAGCTGAATCAGAATCTGGATTATCCGAGCTTCCTCCAGGCTCTGCGCAAGGCCAAGCTGGATAACAAAAAACGACTGGCGCTGTATATCGCGCAGAAACTGAATATCGTGGTGGATCCGAAAAGTCTGTTCGACGTGCAGATCAAGCGCATTCATGAATACAAACGCCAGCTGATGAACGTGTTGCACGTCATCACCCGCTACAACCGCATTCTGGAAGAGCCTGATGCCGACTGGGTGCCGCGCACGGTGATTTTTGCCGGTAAAGCGGCCTCGGCGTATTATGCTGCCAAGCAGATTATTCGCCTGATCAACGATGTCGCGACGGTAGTGAACAACGATCCGCGCATCGGCAACAAGCTGAAAATCGTCTTCATTCCGAACTACAGTGTCAGTCTGGCACAGATGATCATTCCGGCGGCCGATCTCTCTGAGCAGATCTCGCTGGCGGGCACGGAAGCGTCGGGGACCAGTAACATGAAGTTTGCCCTGAACGGTGCGCTGACCATCGGCACACTGGACGGCGCGAATGTCGAAATGCTCGAACATGTGGGCGAGGATAATATCTTTATCTTCGGCAACACCACCGAGCAGGTTGAGGAATTGCGCCGTCAGGGCTACAACTCCCACACCTACTACGAGCAGGACGCCGAGCTGCATCAGGTGCTGACACAAATCGCCACCGGTGTATTCAGCCCCGGCGAACCCAAGCGTTACAGCAACGTGTTCGACACGCTGGTAAACCTCGGAGACCATTATCAGGTACTGGCGGATTACCGCAGCTATGTCGATACGCAGGATAAAGTCGACGAACTGTATACGATGCCGGAAGAGTGGACGCGCTGCACGCTGCATAACATCGCCAACATGGGCTATTTCTCGTCAGACCGTACTATTCAGGAGTACGCCGATGAGATTTGGAACATCAAGCCGGTGAGATTGTAGAGGCGTTTTGAGTGAAATGTTGAAAGGCATCCCCGGCCGATGGTCGGGGATTTTTTTTGTACTGAAAAATATGATCACCAGTCCTGCGGCACTTCTTCCTGTCCGGCGCGGAACTGGCCGCGCGGCATGATATTCAGGGTTTCATGAAGTTCGGACCATACCAGTACAATGTCGCCGGTTTTCAGCTGACGTTTCACGTCATCCACTTTCTGTTCGAGAGAGCGTTCCTGCTCGCCGTAATCGGTGCCTTCGCGCAGGACAAAAGATTCCACCACGCTGGTGAGAATTTCCGCGTCCAGTTCTTGCCAGGGAATAATCAAAACTTTGCTTCCTTTGTTGGGGCGTCTTGCTCTAAATACGGGGCGATCCACGCCGGGATGCGTTGCTCCAGCCACATTTGTGGTTTACGCAAACTGCCGGAAACAAACCCGACATGTCCGCCGTGTTCGGTCAGCTGATACTCGACGCAGTCCGGTAAATCTTCGGCTTTAGGGATGACGTCTGGTGTCATAAACGGATCGTCTTTCGCATGGATAATCAGCAGCGGCGTCCGCACCCGCGACAGTAACGGCAGGCCGCTGCACCGGCGGTAATAATCCAGCGCGTCGGCAAAACCATGGGCTTTAGAGGTGATCGCGTCGTCGAATTCGCGCAGGCGACGCATGGATTTCAACTGTGCCAGCGTAACCGGCAGCGTACCCGGATATTTAGCCAGTTTACGTGAGGCGTTCAGTTTGAGCTGATCGAGCAGATAACGCTGATAAATACGCGATGAACCCTGCTCAAGCCGGTACGCGCAGGGTTCAAGCATCAGCGGCGCCGACACCACGACGGCCGCGCTGAGCGTACAATTTTTGCCCTCCTGACCAAGATAGCAGGCCAGCATATTGCCACCGAGCGAGACGCCGACCGCGCCGGTGGGCACGACGCCGAAGGTTTCATTAAGCCAGCGGATGAAAAAACGGGCATCTTCGGTTTCGCCGGAATGATAAATCCGCTGGAGTTTGTTGGGTTCGCCACTGCATCCGCGAAAATGCATCACTACGCCCAGCCAGCCACGGTCTTTCCACGCCTGTAATAAGCCGTGCGCATACGGGCTGTAGAAGCTGCCTTCCAGCCCGTGAAACAGCACCATACGCGGTTTATGGCGCGCCAGCTGCGGATCTTCGCTCCAGGCTAAATCCAGAAAATCGCCGTCGGGCGTGTCCAGTCTTTGCCAATAGGGTTTAAGTTTTGCGTGCCGCCTGACCAGCCGCGGTAACAGCGTCTGGATATGCGGATTACTGGCCCCGCGCAGGGGGCGAAAGGATTCATACATAAGATGAATAAATTTCTCTTTAGAGTCTCTTGTGCGATCAATATCACGCTGTTAGCTTCAATGCTATCGCACAACTGAATCGAACGTCACCGGGTGAGGAGCACCCAATTAAATGGAACTTAGTTTATTTTTATCTATGCTCGGTTTTTTATGGGTCGCGGCCATTACACCGGGCCCGAATAATATGTTGTTAACCACCTCCGGCGCTAACTTCGGTTTCTTCCGCTCAATATGGCTGATGGTCGGCATTATGCTCGGCATGCAAAGTATTTTGCTGCTTGTGGCGTTTGGCGTCGGCGGGTTGATCACGGTTTATCCGGCGTTACACCTGTTCCTGAAAATCGCCGGTAGTCTCTATCTGCTGTGGCTTGCGTGGAAGATTGCCACCTCCGCCTACGAAAAACTGGAAACCGGGGCGCCGCCGCCGAAGCCGATCCGGTTGTATCAGGGCTGGTTGTTGCAGTTCCTGAATCCAAAAGCATGGCTCATGGGGCTGGGCGCAGTGGCGAGTTTCAGTCTGGCAGGCGCGTACTACAATCATTCGATTGCGGCTATCAGCCTCGGCATGTTCATGGTGAATCTGGTTTCCGGGATTATCTGGCTTGGGTTCGGTACGGTGATTGGCCGCCTGTTACGCAGCCGCCGCGCGTGGTACACGTTTAATATCGCGATGGGTATTCTGACGGCGGCCTGCGTGTTGCTGATCTGGCACTGATTATCTTCTTCGTTTTCTGAGGCCTCCGCCGCGAGGCCTTTTTACTGCACCTATATATTCCAAAAATGCATTAAAGATAATTTCTAATTACTTTATCTATTTTTACGCCTCCGCTACAAATGTGAAACACACAATATGACGCCCTGCGCGGAGCTGACCGACATGACCTCTCTCAATACTTTCCTTTTCCCGGCTGTGAAAAAAAGTGGCCTGGCCATCGCGCTCAGCGTAGCGGCATTCTGCGCGCAGGCAGCGGATGTCACCGTGGCTTATCAGACCTCTGCTGAACCGGCTAAGGTTGCGCAGGCAGAAAATACCTTTGCCAAAGAATCCGGCGCGCAGGTGGACTGGCGCAAGTTTGACAGCGGCTCGAGCGTGCTGCGAGCGCTGGCCTCCGGGGACGTGCAGATTGGCAATATCGGCTCCAGCCCGCTGGCGGTCGCTGCCAGTCAGAAGCTACCGATCGAAGTGTTTTTACTGGCGTCTGAACTCGGCAGTTCCGAAGCGCTGGTAGTGAAGAAAAGCATTAACGATCCGAAAGACCTGATCGGCAAACGCATCGCGGTACCTTTTATTTCCACCACCCATTACAGCCTGCTGGCGGCGCTGAAGCATTGGGGTATCGATCCTAAGCAGGTCACCATCGTGAATTTACAGCCTCCGGCTATCGCAGCCGCGTGGGCGCGTGGCGATATCGACGGTGCGTATGTCTGGGCACCGGCGGTGAATGAACTGGAGAAAACCGGCAAAGTGCTGACCGATTCAGCACAGGTCGGCAAATGGGGTTCACCAACGCTGGATGTGTGGGTTGTGCGCAAAGACTTCGCCAAAGCTCATCCTGATATCGTGACTGCTTTTGCCCGCAGCGCCCTGAAAGCGCAGGGCGATTATCTGCAACAGCCGGAAAAATGGTTACAGGATAAGAAGAATCTCGACACATTGTCGCGTTTGAGCGGCGTGCCGGATGATCAGATCCCCGGTCTGGTGAAAGGTAACCGTTATCTGCCGGTGAGTGAGCAGATTACCCAGCTCGGTGAACCGGTGAACAAGGCCATTAAAGACACGGCGGCGTTCCTCAAAGAGCAGGGGAAAATTCAGCAGACCGACGATGATTACAGCGATTATGTGACCAGCCAGTTTGTGAAAGCAGTCCAGTCTGGCCCGAAATCCTGAGGAACTCGCTATGTTAAACGTCTCACATTTGTCGGCTGAATATCAGGGGAAACCTGCTCTGAAAGACATCTCCTTGCAGATTTCCAGCGGTGAACTGGTGGTGGTGCTCGGGCCCTCCGGCTGCGGAAAAACCACGCTGCTCAACCTGATCGCAGGTTTTCAGCCCGCGTCTTCCGGGAGCATTACGCTGGACGGTCAGCCGGTGAACGGGCCGGGAGCCGATCGCGGTGTGGTCTTTCAGCATGAAGGTTTGCTGCCGTGGCGGGACGTGCAAAGCAATGTCGAATTTGGGCTGGAACTGGCGGGCGTGAAAAAAACACAGCGACGCGATATCGCGCAACGCATGTTAAGTAAGGTCGGTCTGGCCGGATATGAAAAGCATTTCATCTGGCAGCTCTCCGGCGGAATGCGTCAGCGGGTAGGGATCGCCCGCGCGCTGGCGGCAGATCCGCAGCTGCTGTTGCTCGATGAACCCTTTGGCGCACTCGATGCTTTTACCCGCGAACAGATGCAGGAATTACTGCTGACTATCTGGCGCGATACCGGCAAACAGATTTTGCTTATCACCCACGATATTGAAGAAGCGGTGTTTCTGGCGAGCGAACTGTTGCTGCTGTCGCCGGGGCCGGGTCAGGTGGTTGAACGGCTGAAGCTCAATTTTGGCCAGCGTTATGCCAGTGGTGAAAACTGCCGGGCGATCAAATCTGATCCCGAATTTATTGCTCAGCGCGAATACGTGCTGGGTAAAGTCTTCCAGCAGCGCGAGGTGCTGATATGAGCCTGCACTCCGCGTTGAAAACCGCTACACCGTCTGCCGTTTCGGGTCGGAGATTTCGCCTGCCGCGCAATGTGCGCCTGAGCATTGCCACATTGGTGGTGTTGTTGCTGGTCTGGTGGGCGATAACGGCGCTGCATCTCATCAGTCCGTTATTTTTACCCGCGCCGCAGCAGGTTTTACATCAGCTGTATGTGATCGCCAGCCCGCAAGGATTTATGGACGCCACGCTGTGGCAGCATCTGGCCGCCAGCCTGACGCGCATCGTGATTGCGCTGCTGGCTGCGGTGATTCTCGGCGTACCGGTCGGAATCGCCATGGGATTGAATGACACGGTGCGTGGCATTCTTGATCCGCTTATCGAACTGTACCGCCCGGTGCCTCCGCTGGCGTATTTGCCGCTGATGGTCATCTGGTTTGGAATCGGCGAAACCTCAAAGATTTTACTGATTTACCTGGCGATTTTTGCCCCGGTGGCGCTTTCAGCGCTGGCGGGTGTACGCAGCGTGTCGCAGGTGCGGGTTCGCGCTGCCCAGGCCATGGGTGCCAGTAAAATACAGGTTTTGCGTTACGTGATTTTGCCGAGTGCGCTGCCGGAAATCCTGACGGGTATCCGCATCGGACTGGGTGTCGGCTGGTCAACGCTGGTCGCGGCTGAGCTGATAGCTGCCACGCGCGGGCTCGGCTTTATGGTGCAGTCGGCTGGTGAGTTTCTGGCGACAGATGTCGTGATTGCCGGGATCAGCGTCATCGCGCTGATCGCATTTAGTCTTGAACTCGGGTTGCGCGCTTTGCAGCGAAAGCTGACCCCGTGGCATGGAGAACAACAATGAACGAACGTCTGACAATCACGCCGTTAGGCCCGTATATCGGCGCGCAGGTCGAGAATGTGATTCTGAGTAAACCGCTGTCTGATGCGCAGTTTGAACAGCTGTATCACGCATTGTTAAAGCATCAGGTGCTGTTCCTGCGCAATCAGCCTGTTACGCCGGTTGAACAACGTGCTCTGGCAGCCCGTTTCGGCGATTTGCATATTCATCCGGTATATCCACATGCGCCGGGTGTGGAAGAAATCATTGTGCTGGATACGCATGATGATAATCCGCCGGATAATGACAACTGGCACACTGACGTGACCTTTATCGAAACGCCGCCCGCCGGTGCGATTTTAGCGGCGAAAAAGTTGCCTTCTTTTGGCGGAGACACGCTGTGGGCCAGCGGGATTGCCGCGTATGACGCGCTATCTGAGCCTTTGCGGAACTTGCTGACGGGCTTGCAGGCTGAACACGATTTTACCAAATCCTTCCAGGAGTTTAAGTACCGCAAAACGGCCGAAGAACACGCTCAATGGTTGAAAGCCAAAGAGAAGAATCCTCCGTTGCTGCATCCGGTGATTCGAACACATCCGGTGAGCGGTAAACAGGCGTTGTTCGTCAATGAAGGTTTTACGACGCGGATTGTTGGGCTGAGTGAAAAAGAGAGTGCGGCGATCCTGACGTTTCTGTTTAGCCACATCACCAAACCTGAGTTTCAGGTGCGCTGGCGCTGGCAGGAAAATGACATCGCGATCTGGGATAACCGTGTGACGCAGCATTATGCCAATGCGGATTATTTGCCGCAGCGGCGGATTATGCACAGGGCGACGATACTGGGCGACAAACCTTTCTATCGATAGTCGCGTGGTTGTGCGGGGCTGCGGCAGCGTTGCCCCGGGGTGCTCACATACTTGAGTATGCTCCGCTCCCAGGGCGTCTTGCGCCTTGCCTCGCTCCCGCACAATCACGCTTCGTCTTGAGACGGTTATGAACCGAAATTAGTTTTCTAAATCAAACGTTTTTGCCAATGTTTCCAGTTGTTCCTGCGCGTCGAGCCAGGTCATTTCGGTATCATCGAGTGCGCCTTTGACTTTGGTCTGCTGTTGCAGGCATTCCGTCAGTTCAGCTTTACGGCTGATATCATAAATCGCCGAGTCGGCCAGACGGTCTTCGAGCGTGGTCAGTTCGGCGGTCAGTTTTTCCATCTGCGTTTCCAGCTTAGTAATCTGTTTGCGCAGTGGCTGAGTCTGGTTGCGGAAATCGGCTTCGCGACGTTTCTGATCTTTGCGCGACTGCGCGCTGTTGATGCTGCCGTCTTTCGAAGGCGCATCCTGCTGATTTTCCTGACGTGAAATATCCACCAGCCATTGCTGATAATCTTCCAGGTCGCCGTCGAACTGTTCGACTTTGCCACCGTGAACCAGATAAAGATCGTCGGTGGTGGAACGCAGTAAGTGGCGGTCATGCGAGACCACGACCATCGCACCTTCGAAGTCCATCAGCGCTTCGGTCAGCGCCTGACGCATATCAAGATCCAGGTGGTTCGTTGGTTCATCGAGCAGCAACAGGTTCGGTCGTTGCCAGACGATCAGCGCCAGCACCAGACGCGCTTTTTCACCGCCGGAGAAACGCCCGGTCGGATCCGTCACTTTGTCGCCGTGGAAGCCGAAACCGCCGAGATAATCACGCAGCTGCTGTTCGGTTTCTTTTGCTGCCAGTCGCACCAGATGTTGCAGCGGAGAATCTTCCGCACGCAGAAACTCAAGCTGATGCTGCGCGAAGTAACCGAGTTTGACCCCTTTCGACAGGCCGATATCGCCCTGCAGCGGCGCCATGGTTCCGGCGAGTAATTTAATCAGCGTCGATTTACCGGCGCCGTTGCGACCGAGCAGGCCGATACGCGAGCCAGGCACCAGATTAAGTTTGATCGAATCCAGAATGGTGGTTTCGCCGTAGCCAGCGCTGACTTTTTCCATGCGCAGAAGAGGATCAGGTAAACTTTCCGGCGAACGGAAGCTAAAATGAAAAGGATTGTCGACGTGCGCCGGGGCAATCAGTTCCATACGCTCCAGCATCTTGATACGGCTCTGCGCCTGCTTGGCTTTGGTCGCCTGCGCCCGAAAACGATCGATATAGCTTTGCAGATGCGCCACTTTTTCCTGCTGACTTTCAAACAATGCCTGCTGCTGCGACAGTTTGGTCGCACGCTGACGTTCGAAAGACGAGTAGTTGCCGGTGTATTCGTTCAGCGTCTGCTGTTCGATATGCAGAATTTTATCGACGATAGGATCGAGGAAATCGCGGTCATGGGAAATCAGCACCAGCGTGCCGGTATAGCTTTTCAGCCATTTCTCCAGCCAGATCACCGCGTCCAAATCGAGGTGGTTGGTCGGTTCATCGAGCAACAGCAAATCTGAACGGCAGATCAGTGCTTGCGCCAGGTTAAGGCGCATACGCCAGCCGCCGGAAAAGGATTTCACCGGCTGCTGCAGCTGATTCTGACTAAAGCCTAAACCGCTGAGCAGGCTGGAAGCTCGCGCCGGAATGGTCCAGGCATTAATCGCATCGAGTTTGCCGTGCAGCGTGGCGATGGCGTGGCCATCATCACGATCGTTCGCGAGCTGTAATTCGGCTTCTAATTGACGAAATTCGCGATCGCCGTCGATAACATACTCTATCGCAGGCACGTCCAGGGCCGGCGTTTCCTGATTAACCCAGGCAAGCGCCCAGTTTGTTGGAAACGTCAGGTTTCCTGCATCGGCGCTCATTTCACCTTTTAACAGAGAAATAAGGGTGGATTTACCGCAGCCATTTTTGCCCACCAGCCCGACTTTTTGGCCGGGATTGATGGTCGCAGACGCGTTGTCCAGCAGCACGTTTGTGCCGCGTCGGATCTGTAAGGAGGAGAAAACAATCATAAAGCGCCGTGTTGAGAGTATGTTAAATTGTCACGATATTAGTTTAAACAAGACGTATCGCGTCCTATTTTGTCTTTGCGAAGCATGGTAACGGAAAAACCGCACCCTGACGACGCTTTGGAGGTATTGATGTCGCAGCCACCAAAGGTTTTGCTGCTGTACGCCCATCCGGAATCACCCGATTCGGTCGCCAACCGCGTTTTACTGCAGCAGGCACAGCAACTCGGCCATGTCACCGTGCATGATTTGTACGCCCACTATCCCGACTTCTTTATTGATATCCACCGCGAGCAACAGTTGCTGCGCGAACATAAGGTGATCGTCTTCCAGCATCCGCTTTATACCTATAGCTGCCCGGCATTGCTGAAGGAGTGGATGGATCGTGTGCTGGCGCGCGGATTCGCCAGCGGGGCAGGTGGCAACGAGTTGCGCGGCAAATACTGGCGTTCGGTGATCACCACCGGCGAGCCGGAGGGCGCGTATAAAGCGGGCGGGTATAACCGTTATCCGATGTCCGACATCATGCGGCCTTTCGAGCTGACGTCGGCGATGTGCCACATGCACTGGATGACGCCCATCATCATTTACTGGGCGCGCCGGCAGAAACCGGATGTGCTGCAAAGTCATGCTGAAGCCTACGGCGAATGGCTTAAATCGCCGCTGCCGCACGGAGGAATCGCCTAATGGATGGTTCGAATCTGCCCACAGCGATCTTGCTGTTTTTATTCGCTGCGGTGGTCGCAGTCCCTCTTGCGCAACGTTTAGGCATCGGCGCAGTACTCGGCTATTTGCTGGCCGGGATCGCCATCGGCCCCTGGGGGCTGGGCTTTATTCGCGACGTTGATGAAATTTTGCATTTCTCCGAGCTGGGGGTTGTTTTCCTGATGTTTATCATCGGGTTGGAGCTGAACCCCGGAAAGCTCTGGGCGCTGCGGCGGCAAATTTTTGGTGTCGGTGCCGGACAGGTGATCCTCACGGCGCTGGTACTTGGCGGGTTGTTGTATCTGACGAAATTCTCGTGGCAAGCGGCGGTGATCGGCGGTATCGGGCTGGCGATGTCCTCGACGGCGATGGCGTTGCAACTGATGCGTGACAAAGGCATGACCCGCAACGAAGGCGGGCAGCTGGGGTTTGCCGTGCTGCTATTTCAGGATATCGCTGTGATCCCGGCACTGGCGCTGATTCCGATTCTGGCAGGCGGCTCTGAGGGGGGCAATAACTGGGAAATGATCGGCATGAAAGTGCTGGCGTTCGGCGGGATGCTGATTGGCGGACGCTATCTGCTGAGGCCGATTTTCCGGCTGATCGTGGCCTCCGGCGTGCGCGAGGTGTTTACCGCCGCGGCGCTGCTGGTGGTGCTGGGCTCTGCGCTGTTTATGGATACACTGGGCTTCTCGATGGCGCTCGGTACGTTTATCGCCGGTATTTTACTGGCCGAAAGCGAATATCAGCACGAACTGGAAATCGCTATCGAGCCGTTTAAGGGTTTACTGCTGGGGCTGTTCTTTATTTCCGTCGGCATGGCGCTCAATCTTGGCGTGCTTTACACCCATATTCTGCTGGTGCTGGCGGGTGTGATTATTCTGGTGACCGTCAAAGGCGCAGTGCTTTACGGGCTTTCGCGGGTGTTTGGCCTGCGTACGTCGGTACGGTTGCAGTTTTCAGCAGTGCTTAGCCAGGGCGGCGAATTCGCCTTCGTGCTGTTCTCGGCGGCGGGTGCGCAGAAAGTCATTTCCTCCTCGCAGCTCTCCCTGTTGCTGGTGGTTGTCACTCTGTCGATGATGACCACGCCTCTGCTGATGCAGTGGGTCGATCGTATTCTGGTGCGCCGTTATAACGACGGCGAAGAGAGTGACGAGCAACATTTTGTGCAGGATGATGAGCCGCAGGTGATAATCGTCGGCTTTGGGCGTTTCGGTCAGGTGATCGGGCGTTTGCTCATGGCCAACAAGATGCGGATCACCGTGCTGGAACGCGATATCAGCGCAGTCGGCCTGATGCGCACTTATGGTTATAAAGTGTATTACGGCGATGCGACTGAACTCGAACTGCTCAGGGCGTCCGGCGCGGAGAAGGCGAAATCGATTGTCATCACCTGTGATGAACCGGAAGACACCATGACTATCGTCCATTTGTGTCAGCAGCACTTTCCGCATCTGAATATTCTGGCGCGCGCCCGTGGCCGCGTAGAAGCGCATGAACTGTTGCAGGCCGGTGTGGCGAACTTCTCCCGTGAGACGTTCTCCAGTGCGCTGGAGTTAGGCAAGAAAGCGCTGGTGACGCTGGGGATGCATCCCCATAGTGCTTACCGTGCGCAGCAGCATTTCCGCCGTCTCGATATGCGGATGCTGCGTGAACTGGTGCCGCAAAACCGCGGCGATGTGGCGCAGATTTCCCGTGTTAAAGAAGCACGACGCGAGCTCGAAGACATCTTCCAGAGCGAAATGCATAACGAACGTCGCCAGCTTGATGGCTGGGACGACGATGAATAGCCTGGCAGACGAAAAATAATTTCGCCATTTGATCGAAAACTGACCGGACGCAATGTCGGAAAATTCAGGAGAAGTAACATGGCTAGTACCCGTAAACGTTTCATCGCCGGTGCGGTATGCCCGAAATGTAAGGCGCTGGATACGCTGGCGTTATGGCAGGAAGATCAGGTTGAAGTGGTGGAATGCATGAAGTGCGGACACCATCAGCGGCAGACGGATGCACAGGTCAGCAAGAAGCTGCGCCCGGAAGAGCAGGTGATCGGTATTTTTGATCCGAAGTAGCGTTATTGCCCGCGATTTTTTATGCTGTGGGGTACAGCGACGCGGATTTCCGCTACACTCTTCGCCAAATTTATCCGGTATCGCTTTTCGGGATGATCTCATCGAAAAGTGGCCGTCACTGAATTAGTCTTGACCGACGTTGCGTACGTTGTTGAGACGTCCGCAGACAACAAATTAAGTTTCCAACGGTAGGAGTTATCATGAAAGTATCAAAAGACCTGGTCATCAGCGTGGCATATCAGGTACGTACAGAAGACGGTGTGTTGGTTGATGAATCTCCGGTGAGCGCACCGTTGGATTATCTGCATGGCCATGGTTCATTGATCTCTGGTCTGGAAACAGCGCTGGAAGGTCATGCAATTGGTGATGTGTTCGACGTGCATGTTGGCGCAAACGATGCGTACGGCAACTACGATGAGAACCTGGTTCAGCGCGTGCCTAAAGATGTTTTCATGGGTGTTGAAGAGCTGGAAGTTGGTATGCGCTTCCTGGCTGACACAGATCAGGGTCCGGTTCCTGTAGAAATCACTGAAGTTGACGGCGACCACGTTGTTGTTGACGGCAACCACATGCTGGCGGGTCAGGATCTGAATTTCCACGTAGAAGTGGTAGCAATCCGTGAAGCGACCGAAGAAGAACTGGCTCATGGCCACGTTCACGGCGAACACGGCCACGACCATGGTCATGATCACGAACATGGCGACGGTTGCTGCGGCGGCCACGGTCACAGCCATGATCACGATCACGGTCATGACGAACCGAAGAAAGGCGGCTGCGGCGGCAACGGCGGTTGCGGTTGTCACTAATCGCTTTGCGCGTTTAGTTGCATACATATAAGAAAGGCGCCTGATGGGCGCCTTTCTTTTTATCTGCATCCGCCACGCTATCAGTAATGCGGCGGTGGAGTCTCTTCTGACTGATCGGCAATCATCGACGGCTGGCTGGCGCGGAGTTTGTCGGTCAGCAGACGCAGATGATCTTGCAAACGGCTCATCTCGAGCTGGTGTTGCGTAACAATCATGTTCAGCTCTTCTATGGTTACTTCCTGAAAAGCCAGCTTGTTTTCCAGCATTTCCAGACGTTGTTCAACGGTATTTGAGTTCATCTTAATTACCTCATCGTGTGGCTCAAGTTGATCAGATTGAGCACTGACCGGAACTTCATTCTGTATTTAGGGAGGCGATTCTACCTGCAAATACGGCCAATTACCTGACCTCTGTGGTGCTTAACCATCGCTTTTCAACGGTTTTGCGAAACTTATTGATGCACAAAAGGTCTGAAATAGACGCTAATGGCATGTATAGAGATTGTTTTGTCGTGAGACGGACAGTTATAGTAACCGCCGAACTTTCGTAATGATTACCAGAAGACAGAAACTTCTGGTCCTGGAGAAATGGATGAAATCACTGTTTAAAGTCACCCTGCTGGCAACGACCATGGCAATCGCCCTGAACGCGACTCAGGTTATGGCTGCTGAAACTGCACCGGCCGCAGCAGCAACCCCTGCTGCCACCGCGCCAGCCGCAGCTGCACCCGCAGCGGCAGAAGCCTCTAAGTTTAAAAGTGATGACGAGCAGGCTGCGTATGCACTGGGCGCTTCATTGGGTCGTTATATGGACAACTCCCTGAAAGAACAAGAAAAACTGGGCATCAAACTGGACAAAGACCAGCTGATCGCCGGTGTTCAGGATGCGTTTGCGAATAAAAGCAAACTGTCTGATCAGGAAATCGAGAAAACCCTGCAAACCTTCGAAGGCCGTGTGAAAGCTTCTGCGCAAGCGAAGATGGAACAGGACGCAAAAGCGAACTCTGATAAAGGTGATAAATTCCGTGCTGACTTCGCCAAAGAAAAAGGCGTGAAGAAAGCAGAATCTGGCCTGCTGTATCAGGTAGAAAAACCAGGTACCGGCGCAGCACCGAAAGACAGCGATACCGTTGTCGTGAACTACAAAGGCACCCTGACCGACGGTACAGAGTTTGATAACTCTTATACCCGTGGTGAGCCACTGTCTTTCCGTCTTGATGGCGTGATCCCAGGCTGGACTGAAGGCCTGAAACACATTAAGAAAGGCGGTAAAATCAAGCTGGTTATTCCACCGGAACTGGCCTACGGCAAAACCGGCGTGCCGGGGATCCCTGCAAACTCTACTCTGGTGTTCGACGTTGAACTGCTGGATGTGAAAGCAGCACCTAAAGCAGATCCTAAAGCAGCCGAAAAACCTGCTGAAGCTGAAGCCGCGCCAAAAGCTAACTAAGCTCACGCTCAGTGGCTGCACAGAACCGTCGCATAACGCGGCGGTTTTTTTTCGCCAGTGACTTTTATCGCCATCAACCCCTCTTTTTTACTGCGGTTACTCTATGATGATTACTTGACGCGTTTGTCCGTCGGGCATAACGTCACAGATCCGTAAACTCGCAAGGCCGTTTTTTCTGTAGTTTTGATACAGTAACGACCCTGGAATGATGAATAATGCGCCCATGGCTCCATGAGAAGGCGCGATGCAGAGGGTGGTAGCTTCAATGTCTAATTCGCTTATAACTGGCGAAACCGGCGAGCTGGATTTGCTGGACCAACGTCCTTTCAGCCAGGTCGATCACGAAATTTTGTCCTCCTACGAAGCCGTTGTGGATGGACTCGCGATGCTGATCGGTGAGCATTGCGAAATTGTTCTTCACTCGCTGGAAGACCTGAAATGTTCTGCGGTGCGTATCGCCAACGGCGAGCACACGGGCCGCAAGATTGGATCACCTATTACCGATCTGGCGCTGCGCATGTTGCATGACATGACCGGTGCGGACAGTAATGTATCTAAAGCTTATTTCACTCGCGCTAAAAGCGGTGTGTTGATGAAGTCGGTCACAATCGCCATTCGCAATCGCGAACAGCGCGTGGTGGGACTGCTGTGCATCAACATGAATCTTGACGTACCTTTCTCGCAAATCATTCAGACCTTCATGCCGCCTGAAACTCAGGAAGTGGCACCGTCGGTAAACTTCGCCTCGTCTGTCGATGATCTTGTGGCGCAAACGCTTGAATTCACGATTGAAGAAGTGAATGCGGATCGCAATGTGTCTAATAACGCGAAGAATCGTCAGGTGGTGCTGAATCTTTATGAAAAAGGTATTTTTGATATTAAAGATGCCATTAATCAGGTGGCTGATCGCCTGAATATCTCCAAACATACGGTCTACCTGTATATCCGCCAGTTTAAAAGCGGAGATCTGGTGGGGAACGAACGTTGAAACTGCGTTACTGCCTGCTGGTCACCGGCCCGGCCTATGGCACTCAGCAAGCGAGTGCCGCCTATCAGTTCGCGCTGGCGCTTCTCTCCAGCGGTCATCAGCTCGAGAGTGTCTTTTTCTATCGCGATGGTGTGCTCAACGGCAATCTGCTTTCAGCACCGGCGTCTGATGAATTCGATCTGGTTCGCTCATGGCAACGAATGGCAGCGGATCATCAGGTGGCGCTCAACGTGTGCATTGCAGCGGCCCTACGTCGTGGTGTAATCGATGAAAACGAAGCGACCAATCAGGGACATGGCCAGACTAACCTGCAACCCGGTTTTTCATTGACCGGACTCGGCAGTCTCGCGGAAGCCTCGCTGACCTGTGATCGTATGGTGCAATTCTGATGTGTTATGGCTGGAAATAATGATGAAGAAGGTGGCGTTTATTTTCACGCAGGGGCCTCACGGGACTTCCGCCGGCCGCGAAGGGCTGGATGCGTTGCTCGCAACCTCTGCGCTCACCGAAGACATTGGCGTCTTTTTCATGGCCGATGGCGTTTTTCAGCTGATGCCCACCCAGCAGCCGGAAAAAATATTAGCGCGTAATTATATCGCGACATTTGGCGTGTTATCGCTTTATGACGTCGATCAGTGCTTTGTCTGCGCAGAGTCTTTGAAGGCGAGAGGATTATCCGCAACGCATGAATGGGTGCTGGATGTGGTGCCGCTGTCTGTATCTGAAATCAGCAGACAGCTGGCTGAATATGATGTGGTGATGACGTTCTGACTCAGGAATTACAATGCTTTTTACTCTTGCCCATTCCCCGCAACACTGTGATTTCCCGCTGCTTATTAAACTGGTCGCTCCGGAAGATGCGCTGCTGCTGATGCAGGACGGTGTACTGGCAGCTATCGAAGGGAGTCAGGCATGTGAACTGTTGTTTCAGCATGTGCAGAGCGTCTATGTATTAAGCGAGGATTTGGCGGCCAGAGGATTGGTTGGTCAAATTTCGCACAACATCACGCTGATCGACTATACTGGTTTCGTCGCGCTGACGGAGAAACATGCCCAGCAAACGGCATGGTGAATCAATGATGTGCTGTATATTTCTTGACACCCTCCATGGTCAGCTCTAAAATTCTGCGTCCCCATATTAGCTAATGCTTTTTATGGGGCGATTTATCACGCGTTTACAAAGTAGTTTATGAATCAAAATCCAGGAGCTTTTTAATGGCAACAATTAATCAGCTGGTACGCAAACCACGCTCTACGAAGGTTGCTAAAAGCAACGTTCCAGCGCTGGAAGCTTGCCCGCAGAAACGTGGCGTATGTACTCGTGTATATACCACCACCCCTAAAAAACCAAACTCCGCATTGCGTAAAGTATGCCGTGTGCGTTTGACTAACGGTTTTGAAGTTACCTCCTACATTGGTGGTGAAGGTCATAACCTTCAGGAACACTCCGTGATCCTGATCCGTGGCGGTCGTGTAAAAGACTTGCCAGGTGTGCGTTATCACACCGTCCGCGGCGCGCTGGACTGTTCAGGCGTTAAGGATCGTAAGCAATCTCGTTCTAAATACGGCGTTAAAAAGCCGAAGTCTTAATGGTTCTCCGTTAAGTAAGGCCAAACATTTTCACATTACTGTCAAAATAAACTCTTAGAGTTTTGGACAATCCTGAATTAACAACGGAGTATTTCCATGCCACGTCGTCGCGTCATTGGTCAACGTAAAATCCTGCCAGATCCTAAGTTCGGATCCGAACTGCTGGCAAAATTCGTAAACATTCTGATGGTAGATGGTAAAAAATCTACTGCAGAAGCAATCGTCTACACTGCTCTTGAGACCCTGGCTCAACGTAGCGGTAAAGGCCACCTGGAAGCTTTCGAAGTCGCACTGGACAACGTTCGTCCGACTGTCGAAGTTAAGTCCCGCCGCGTAGGTGGTTCTACTTATCAGGTTCCAGTAGAAGTCCGTCCGGTTCGTCGTAATGCTCTGGCAATGCGTTGGATCGTTGAAGCTGCTCGTAAACGCGGTGATAAATCCATGGCTCTCCGCCTGGCGAACGAACTTTCTGATGCTGCAGAGAACAAAGGTACTGCAGTTAAGAAACGTGAAGACGTTCACCGTATGGCTGAAGCCAACAAGGCGTTCGCCCACTACCGCTGGTAATCACTTCGCTGTAGTTATGCTAACCAAGCGGGCGCTTCAAGAAGCCAACCCGCTTGGCTTAACCGAACTTGAACGTCCTAGTTATAGAGGAATCAAATGGCTCGTAAAACACCCATTGAGCGCTACCGTAACATTGGTATCAGTGCTCACATCGACGCCGGTAAGACCACTACTACCGAACGTGTTCTGTTCTACACCGGTGTAAACCACAAAATCGGTGAAGTTCATGACGGCGCAGCAACCATGGACTGGATGGAGCAGGAGCAGGAACGTGGTATTACCATCACGTCCGCTGCGACCACCTGTTTCTGGTCTGGTATGGCTAAGCAGTTCGAACCACACCACATCAACATCATCGACACCCCGGGGCACGTTGACTTCACCATCGAAGTTGAACGTTCCATGCGTGTTCTTGATGGCGCGGTAATGGTTTACTGTGCTGTTGGTGGTGTTCAGCCACAGTCTGAAACCGTATGGCGTCAGGCGAATAAATATAAAGTTCCACGTATCGCGTTCGTTAACAAAATGGACCGTATGGGTGCTAACTTCCTGAAAGTTGTTGATCAGATTGAAAAACGTCTGGGCGCAACTCCGGTTCCTCTGCAGCTGGCTATTGGCGCTGAAGAGAAATTCACTGGTGTTGTTGACCTGGTGAAGATGAAAGCAATCAACTGGAACGAAGCCGATCAGGGCGTGACCTTCGAATACGAAGAGATCCCGGCTGATATGCAAGAACTGGCTGAAGAATGGCGCCAGAAACTGGTTG
This sequence comes from Enterobacteriaceae bacterium Kacie_13, assembly GCA_013457415.1. Classification (NCBI taxonomy): domain Bacteria; kingdom Pseudomonadati; phylum Pseudomonadota; class Gammaproteobacteria; order Enterobacterales; family Enterobacteriaceae; species Enterobacteriaceae bacterium Kacie_13. The sequence goes on along the minus strand of CP045665.1, from coordinate 4,243,872 downwards.
AAGCCGCTGCTGAAGGCTCTGATGAGCTGATGGAGAAATTCTTTGGTGGCGAAGAGCTGACTGAAGAAGAGATCAAAGCTTCTCTGCGTAAGCGCGTTCTGAACAACGAAGTTATCCTGGTTACCTGTGGTTCTGCGTTTAAAAACAAAGGCGTACAGGCAATGCTGGATGCTGTTGTTGAGTATCTGCCAGCACCAACTGACGTTGAAGCTATCAACGGCTTGTTGGATGACGGTAAAGACACTCCAGCAGTTCGCCATTCTGATGATTCTGAGCCGTTCTCTGCTCTGGCGTTCAAAATCGCAACTGACCCATTCGTGGGTAACTTGACGTTCTTCCGTGTTTATTCCGGTCTCGTCAACTCTGGTGACACTGTATTTAACCCAGTGAAATCACAGCGCGAACGTCTGGGGCGTATCGTTCAGATGCACGCTAACAAGCGTGAAGAAATTAAAGAAGTTCGTGCAGGCGACATCGCTGCAGCGATCGGTCTGAAAGACGTGACTACTGGTGATACTCTGTGTGATCCGGATAACGTGATCATTCTGGAGCGCATGGAATTCCCTGAGCCGGTAATCTCCGTTGCGGTAGAACCAAAAACCAAAGCTGACCAGGAAAAAATGGGTCTGGCTCTGGGCCGTCTGGCGAAAGAAGACCCATCATTCCGCGTATGGACTGACGAAGAATCTGGTCAGACTATCATCGCAGGTATGGGTGAGCTTCACCTGGACATCCTGGTTGACCGTATGCGTCGTGAGTTTAACGTTGAAGCGAACGTAGGTAAGCCGCAGGTTGCTTACCGTGAAGCGATTCGTTCCAAAGTGACTGACGTTGAAGGTAAACACGCCAAGCAGTCTGGTGGTCGTGGTCAGTACGGTCACGTTGTGATCGATATGTATCCGTTGGAGCCGGGCTCGAATCCGAAAGGCTACGAGTTTGTCAACGAAATCAAAGGTGGTGTAATTCCTGGCGAATACATCTCTGCGATTGACAAAGGCATCCAGGAACAGCTGAAATCAGGTCCGCTGGCGGGTTACCCAGTAGTAGATCTCGGTGTGCGTCTGCACTTCGGTTCTTACCACGACGTTGACTCCTCTGAACTGGCGTTTAAACTGGCCGCTTCTATTGCCTTCAAAGATGGCTTCAAGAAAGCGAAACCAGTTCTGCTTGAGCCGATCATGAAGGTTGAAGTGGAAACTCCAGAAGAGAACACTGGTGACGTCATCGGTGACCTTAGCCGTCGTCGAGGTATGCTGAAAGGCCAAGATTCTAACGCTACTGGCGTTGTGATCCATGCCGAAGTTCCGCTCTCCGAAATGTTCGGTTATGCGACTCAGCTGCGTTCACTGACTAAAGGCCGTGCATCTTACTCCATGGAATTCCTGAAGTATGATGATGCGCCAAATAACGTGGCCCTGGCCGTTATTGAAGCTCGTGGCAAATAAGCCACAGGTTTAAACACAATGATCCCGTGCTCTCTCTATGAAGGGAGAGCACAAGAGTAAGGAATATATCCGTGTCTAAAGAAAAATTTGAACGTAACAAACCGCACGTTAACGTTGGTACTATCGGCCACGTTGACCACGGTAAAACTACCCTGACTGCAGCAATCACTACCGTTTTGGCTAAAACCTACGGCGGTTCTGCACGCGCATTCGATCAGATCGATAACGCACCAGAAGAAAAAGCTCGTGGTATCACCATCAACACTTCTCACGTTGAATATGACACCCCGACTCGTCACTACGCGCACGTTGACTGCCCAGGGCACGCCGACTACGTGAAAAACATGATCACCGGTGCTGCTCAGATGGACGGCGCTATCCTGGTTGTTGCTGCGACTGATGGCCCTATGCCACAGACTCGTGAGCACATCCTGCTGGGTCGCCAAGTTGGCGTTCCATACATGATCGTATTCATGAACAAATGCGACATGGTAGATGACGAAGAGTTGCTGGAACTGGTAGAGATGGAAGTTCGTGAACTTCTTACTACTTACAATTTCCCAGGCGACGAAATCCCAGTAATCAAAGGTTCAGCGCTGAAAGCACTGGAAGGCGATGCTACTTGGGAAGCGAAGATCATCGAACTGGCAAATGCCCTGGATACCTACATTCCATTGCCAGAGCGTGCTATCGATAAGCCATTCCTGCTGCCAATCGAAGACGTATTCTCCATCTCCGGCCGTGGTACTGTTGTTACCGGTCGTGTAGAGCGCGGAATCGTTAAAGTTGGCGAAGAAGTTGAAATCGTAGGTATCAAGGACACTGTTAAGTCTACTTGTACTGGCGTTGAAATGTTCCGCAAACTGCTTGACGAAGGTCGTGCAGGCGAGAACGTGGGTGTTCTGCTGCGTGGTATCAAACGTGAAGACATCGAACGTGGTCAGGTACTGTCTAAACCAAGTTCAATCAAGCCACACACCAAATTTGACTCAGAAGTTTATATCCTGAGCAAAGAAGAAGGTGGTCGTCACACTCCATTCTTCAAAGGCTACCGTCCACAGTTCTACTTCCGTACAACTGACGTGACCGGTACCATCGAACTGCCAGAAGGCGTTGAGATGGTAATGCCTGGTGACAACGTGAACATGGTTGTTACCCTGATCCACCCAATCGCGATGGATGACGGTCTGCGTTTCGCAATCCGTGAAGGCGGCCGTACTGTAGGTGCTGGCGTTGTTGCTAAAGTTATCGCTTAATCGCTGATAATTAAGAGCAAAAAAAAGGGTGCCTCGGCACCCTTTTTTATTACCTAATATTCACGTAAAAAGTATGCACTACGCATTTGCAATAATAACCATTCTCATTTAAATTTAGGGTAAGTTTTATGCGAGGTGTGGTTTATATGTACGTGTGTTTGTGTAATTCGGTCAGTGATAAAACAATCAGACAGGCAGTAAGACGTTACCAGCCCCAGACGTTTCAGCAGCTGAGAAATTTTGTCCCGGTAGGGACGCAATGTGGTAAATGTGTTCGCGCGGCACGTCAGATAATGGAAGATGAATTACAGCAGATTCCAGAGTTCAAAAAAATCGCGTAAAAATACTTCATTAAAAAGTGTGCCTTTTTTTTGACTTACTCTGTACCGGTTCTACGCTTTAGATACCGGAACGGAGGAGTTACCTATGAAAGGCGATAAAAAAGTCATTGCACACCTCAACAAACTTCTTGGAAATGAACTGGTTGCTATCAATCAGTATTTTTTGCACGCCCGTATGTTCAAAAACTGGGGGTTAATGCGCCTCAATGGTATCGAGTATCATGAGTCGATAGACGAAATGAAGCATGCTGATATCTACATTGAGCGCATCTTGTTTCTGGAGGGCCTGCCTAATCTGCAAGATCTCGGAAAACTTAATATTGGTGAAGATGTTGAGGAGATGCTGAAGTCAGATTTACTTCTCGAATTGGAAGGTGCGAAAGATCTGCGCGAAGCGATTGCTTACGCTGACTCCGTTCATGACTACGTCAGCCGCGATATTATGATAACTATCTTGGCCGACGAGGAACATCACATCGACTGGCTCGAAACGGAGATTGAACTGATTGACCGCATCGGCTTGCAAAACTATATTCAGTCTCAGTTAAAAGAAGAATCACAGTAAGCATTAGAATTGAATTCGTAAAGATTACATCAGCCAGAGGATGTCACCTGTCTGGCTGATGTAGATAAGGAAACCCGCCACAGAAAGGCTTGGGCCAAAAGGAATCAATTGATGGATATGATGAGTCCTTTGCCAACACAATGAAAACACGATCCCACATAATGCCGCTATTGTACAAACAAGCGGTAGCATTTCCCATCCAACCCAAGCTCCAATGGCAGCGAGCAATTTAAAATCACCGTACCCTATGCCTTCATTGCTAGTAAAAATCAAATACAGCCAATAAAGTCCCCATAATGAAAGGTAACCAAACACTGCCCCGCATATAGCAGACTCAGGACGTATTCCGAACCCGGAGACACTTACCACCAATCCTACCCACATTAGCGGTTGAGTGAGCGCATCTGGCAATTGGAGCGTAAAGTAATCAATCATACTGAGGGCTATAAGAAACCATGCCATTACGCAAAGTTGGACGATGGCGACCGGGGAGGGTGCTAAGAAAGAGATACAAAGGAATACTATTCCGCAAAATACCTCCGTCAGTGGATAGCGTAAAGAGGTAGGCTCATCACAACAATAACAGCGCTCCTTAAGAAGTAACCAACTGACTATGGCGATGTTTGGCCATGTGGCGAATGTATTTTGGCATTGTGGACAATATGATGATGGAGTTGAGTTATCGAAAATAAGATGTGGCTCATCGTGGTAGCACTCGTTTAGACAATGCCGGCAGACCACAACCCTCAGATAGCGGCCTAAGAACAATCCGGCTATCAAAGAGGGGATATGTACGCGATTTGTCAGAAAACTAAAACTCCATAGAAAACCTCGCCAGACTTCCTCCATGATTTTACCACCTTCATCCAATGACGATTAATAGCACTGATTTTGGATTGGGCGGATGAAGAACGCTAAAGAATTCAATCTTAACTGTGATTACATTCTGAAACGGATGACTTGTTCGGCGCATATTCGTGGGATGAATTATTGAATGATGGAGTATCAGGCGGCACGACTGACCTCGATGGAGTGAGTAAAGTAAAAGCATGTTGCCATAATTGGTAGTTGCTTATTCCGACAGTTTACGTATAATGCGCGGGCTTACCTAATATTGGTAAGTCTGATTCAATCAGAGTCAGCTGGCCACTGAGGCAACTCGCTGGTCAACAATACTCCCGATATGGGGGTTATGTGAAGAACGATTACACTCTCCCATCAATCGAAATGGGTATGAGGAGTAATCATTTACGTTTAAAATAATTGGAGCTCTGGTCTCATGCAGAACCAAAGAATCCGTATCCGCCTGAAAGCGTTTGATCATCGTTTGATCGATCAATCAACTGCGGAAATCGTTGAGACTGCGAAGCGCACTGGTGCGCAAGTTCGTGGTCCAATCCCGCTGCCGACACGCAAAGAGCGTTTTACTATTCTGATTTCTCCGCACGTCAATAAAGATGCGCGCGATCAGTATGAAATCCGCACTCATAAGCGTCTGGTTGACATCGTTGAGCCAACCGAGAAAACCGTTGATGCTCTGATGCGTCTGGATCTGGCTGCTGGTGTAGACGTGCAGATCAGCCTGGGTTAATCAGGGTCATTGACGATTGAGAGGTTGAAACAATGATTGGTTTAGTCGGTAAGAAAGTGGGCATGACTCGTATCTTCACAGAAGATGGCGTTTCTATCCCAGTAACCGTTATCGAAATTGAAGCAAACCGCGTTACTCAGGTCAAAGACCTGGACAACGACGGTTACCGCGCTGTGCAGGTTACTACTGGTAGCAAAAAAGCTAACCGTGTAACCAAACCAGAAGCGGGTCACTTCGCTAAAGCTGGCGTAGAAGCTGGCCGCGGTCTGTGGGAATTCCGCCTTGCAGAAGGTGAAGAATTTACTGCAGGTCAGAACATTAGCGTTGAAATTTTCGCAGACGTTAAGAAAGTCGATGTTACCGGTACTTCTAAAGGTAAAGGTTTTGCTGGCACAGTTAAGCGCTGGAACTTCCGTACCCAAGATGCTACCCACGGTAACTCCTTGGCACACCGTGGACATGGTTCAATCGGTCAGAACCAGACTCCAGGTAAAGTGTTCAAAGGTAAGAAAATGGCAGGCCAACTGGGTAACGAACGTGTAACCGTTCAGAGCCTGGATGTAGTACGTGTTGATGCTGAGCGCAACCTGCTGCTGGTCAAGGGTGCTGTTCCGGGTGCTACCGGTGGCAACCTGATCGTTAAACCTGCTGTTAAGGCTTAACGTCGAGGAGATAGGAATGGAATTAGTAGTGAAAGACGCGCAAAGCGCGCTGACTGTTTCCGAAACTACCTTCGGGCGTGATTTCAATGAAGCGCTTGTACACCAGGTCGTTGTTGCTTATGCAGCAGGTGCCCGTCAAGGTACTCGTGCTCAGAAGACCCGTGCTGAAGTAACTGGTTCCGGTAAAAAACCTTGGCGTCAGAAAGGTACTGGCCGTGCGCGTGCAGGTTCTGTAAAGAGCCCAATCTGGCGTTCCGGTGGTGTAACCTTCGCTGCAAAGCCACAGGACCACAGTCAAAAAGTAAATAAAAAGATGTACCGCGGCGCGCTGAAAAGCATTCTGTCCGAACTGGTACGTCAAGATCGTCTGATCGTTGTCGAAACGTTCTCTGTAGAAGCGCCTAAAACTAAGCTGCTGGCACAGAAACTGAAAGACATGGCTCTGGAAGACGTGCTGATTGTAACTGGCGAAGTCGACGAGAATCTGTTCCTGGCCGCACGTAACCTTTATAAGGTTGACGTTCGCGATGTAGCAGGTATCGATCCAGTAAGCCTGATCGCCTTCGACAAAGTGGTTATGACTGCTGACGCTGTGAAGCAAGTTGAGGAGATGCTGGCATGATTCGTGAAGAACGTCTGCTGAAAGTGCTGCGCGCGCCGCACGTTTCTGAAAAAGCTTCTACCGCGATGGAAAAGAACAACACCATCGTACTCAAAGTTGCCAAAGACGCGACTAAAGCAGAAATCAAAGCTGCGGTTTCGAAACTGTTTGAAGTCGAAGTCGAAGACGTAAACACCTTGCTGGTTAAAGGCAAAGTGAAACGTCAGGGTCAGCGTGTTGGTCGTCGTAGCGACTGGAAAAAAGCTTACGTCACCCTGAAAGAAGGCCAGAATCTGGACTTCATCAGCGGCGCTGAGTAAGTCGGAGGAGTAAGAAACAATGGCAATTGTTAAATGTAAACCTACATCTCCGGGTCGTCGCCACGTTGTTAAAGTGGTTAACCCTGAGCTGCATAAGGGTAAACCTTTTGCCCCGCTGCTTGAAAAACTGAGCAAAAGCGGTGGCCGTAACAACAATGGCCGTATCACCACCCGTCATATCGGTGGTGGCCACAAACAGCATTACCGTCTTGTTGACTTCAAACGCAACAAAGATGGCATCGCTGCAGTGGTTGAGCGTCTGGAGTACGATCCGAACCGTTCCGCGAACATCGCGCTGGTTCTGTACAAAGACGGCGAACGCCGTTACATCCTGGCGCCGAAAGGCCTGAAAGTAGGTGATCAGATCCAATCTGGTGTTGATGCTGCAATCAAGACAGGTAACGCCCTGCCTATGCGTAACATCCCAGTAGGTTCAACGGTTCACAACGTAGAAATGAAACCAGGTAAAGGCGGCCAGATGGCTCGCTCTGCTGGTGCCTACGTTCAGATCGTTGCTCGTGACGGTTCCTACGTGACTCTGCGTCTGCGCTCTGGCGAAATGCGTAAAGTTCAGATTGATTGCCGTGCCACCTTAGGTGAAGTCGGTAACTCTGAACACATGCTTCGCGTTCTGGGTAAAGCAGGTGCAAGTCGTTGGCGTGGTATTCGTCCTACCGTTCGCGGTACTGCGATGAACCCAGTCGATCACCCACACGGTGGTGGTGAAGGTCGTAACTTTGGTAAGCACCCGGTAACTCCGTGGGGCGTTCAAACCAAAGGTAAGAAGACCCGTAGCAACAAGCGTACTGATAAATTCATTGTACGTCGCCGTAGTAAAAAATAATTAGAGGATAAGCCATGCCACGTTCTCTCAAGAAAGGTCCTTTTATTGACCTGCACTTGCTGAAGAAGGTAGAGAAAGCGGTGGAAAGCGGTGACAAGAAGCCTTTGCGCACTTGGTCCCGTCGTTCAACGATCTTTCCTAACATGATCGGTTTGACCATCGCTGTCCATAATGGTCGTCAGCACGTACCAGTGTTCGTTTCCGATGAAATGGTCGGTCACAAACTGGGTGAATTCGCGCCGACTCGTACTTATCGCGGCCATGCGGCTGATAAAAAAGCTAAAAAGCGCTAAGGTAGGAGGAAGAGATGGAAACTATAGCTAAACATCGCCACGCTCGTTCTTCTGCTCAGAAGGTTCGCCTTGTTGCAGACCTGATCCGCGGTAAGAAAGTGTCGCAAGCTCTGGAAACTTTGGCCTACACCAACAAGAAAGCTGCTGGTCTGGTTAAGAAGGTGCTGGAGTCTGCCATTGCTAACGCAGAACACAACGATGGCGCTGACATCGATGATCTGAAAGTCACGAAGATTTTCGTAGACGAAGGCCCAAGCATGAAGCGCATTATGCCTCGTGCTAAAGGTCGTGCAGATCGCATCCTGAAGCGCACCAGCCACATTACTGTGGTTGTGTCCGATCGCTGAGACTCTGGAGACTAGCAATGGGTCAGAAAGTACATCCTAATGGTATTCGCCTAGGTATTGTCAAACCTTGGAATTCTACTTGGTATGCAAATACCAAAGATTTCGCTGACAACCTGGACAGCGACTTTAAAGTTCGCCAGTTCCTGACTAAGGAATTAGCGAAAGCTTCCGTTTCTCGCATCGTTATCGAGCGTCCAGCGAAGAGCATCCGTGTGACTATTCACACTGCTCGCCCTGGCATCGTTATCGGCAAGAAAGGTGAAGATGTCGAAAAACTGCGTAAGGTCGTAGCGGATATCGCTGGCGTTCCTGCACAGATTAACATCGCCGAGATCCGTAAACCGGAACTGGACGCTAAATTGGTTGCTGACAGCATCACTTCACAGCTGGAACGTCGCGTTATGTTCCGTCGTGCTATGAAGCGTGCTGTACAGAACGCAATGCGTCTTGGCGCTAAAGGTATCAAAGTTGAAGTAAGCGGCCGCCTTGGCGGTGCTGAAATCGCGCGTACCGAATGGTACCGTGAAGGTCGTGTTCCGTTGCATACACTGCGTGCGGATATCGATTACAACACATCTGAAGCGCACACCACTTACGGTGTAATCGGCGTTAAGGTATGGATCTTCAAAGGTGAGATCCTGGGTGGTATGGCTGCAGTTGAACAACCGGAACCGGCTGCTCAACCTAAAAAGCAGCAGCGTAAAGGCCGCAAGTAAGGAGAGTCGCTGATGTTACAACCAAAGCGTACAAAATTCCGTAAGGTGCACAAGGGCCGCAACCGTGGTCTTGCGCAAGGTACGGATGTGAGCTTCGGCACTTACGGTCTGAAAGCTGTTGGCCGTGGTCGTCTGACTGCTCGTCAAATTGAAGCAGCACGTCGTGCGATGACCCGTGCAGTTAAGCGTCAAGGTAAGATCTGGATCCGAGTATTCCCGGACAAACCGATCACCGAGAAACCGCTCGAAGTTCGTATGGGTAAAGGTAAAGGCAACGTAGAGTATTGGGTTGCTTTGATTCAGCCTGGTAAAGTCCTGTATGAAATGGACGGTGTGCCTGAAGAGCTGGCTCGTGAAGCCTTCCAGCTGGCAGCAGCCAAACTGCCTATCAAAACCACCTTTGTAACTAAGACGGTGATGTAATGAAAGCACAAGAGCTGCGCGAAAAAAGCGTGGAAGAGCTGAACACTGAGTTGCTGAACCTTTTGCGTGAGCAGTTTAACCTGCGCATGCAAACGGCAAGCGGCCAGTTGCAGCAAACACACCTGTTGAAACAAGTGCGTCGTGATGTTGCACGTGTGAAAACTTTACTGACTGAAAAGGCGGGTGCGTAATGACTGATAAGATCCGTACTCTGCAGGGTCGTGTAATCAGTGACAAAATGGAGAAATCCATCGTTGTTGCGATTGAACGTGTGGTGAAGCACCCAATTTACGGGAAATTCATCAAGCGTACGACTAAATTGCACGTACATGACGAGAACAATGAATGTGGTATCGGCGACGTTGTAGAAATCAGCGAATGCCGTCCACTTTCCAAGACTAAGTCCTGGACCTTGGTTCGCGTTGTAGAGAAAGCGATTCTGTAATACAGTAGCGCTTCTCAAAAATAGATAAGCGGCTCATGCACGTGAGCCGTTTATTTTTTCTACCCATGATCGGGAACCGGTGTTATAATGCCGCGCCCTCATATTGTGGGGATTTCTTAATGACCTATCCTGGGTCCTAAGTTGTAGTTGACATTAGCGGAGCACTAACATGATCCAAGAACAGACTATGCTGACCGTGGCCGACAACTCCGGTGCACGTCGCGTAATGTGTATCAAGGTTCTAGGTGGCTCGCACCGTCGCTACGCAGGCGTCGGCGACATCATCAAAATTACCATCAAGGAAGCAATTCCTCGCGGTAAGGTGAAGAAAGGCGATGTGCTGAAGGCGGTAGTGGTGCGCACCAAGAAGGGTGTTCGTCGCCCGGACGGTTCTGTCATTCGCTTCGATGGTAATGCTTGCGTTATTTTAAACAATAACAGCGAACAGCCAATCGGCACGCGTATTTTTGGGCCGGTAACTCGTGAACTGCGTAATGAGAAGTTCATGAAAATTATCTCTCTGGCACCAGAAGTACTCTAAGGAGCGAAACCATGGCAGCGAAAATCCGTCGTGATGACGAAGTTATCCTGCTTACCGGTAAAGATAAAGGTAAGCGCGGTAAAGTAAAAAATGTCCTGACTTCTGGTAAGGTCATTGTTGAAGGCATCAACCTGGTTAAAAAACATCAGAAGCCTGTACCGGCCCTGAACCAACCAGGCGGCATCGTTGAAAAAGAAGCTGCAATTCCGGTTTCTAACGTTGCTCTCTTCAACACGGCTACTGGCAAGGCGGACCGTGTAGGCTTTAGATTCGAAGACGGCAAAAAAGTACGTTTCTTCAAGTCTAACAGCGTAACTATCAAGTAATTTGGAGTAGTACGATGGCGAAACTGCATGATTACTACAAAGACGATGTCGTAAAAAAACTCATGGCTGAGTTTGGTTACAATTCTGTCATGCAAGTCCCTCGGGTCGAGAAGATCACCCTGAACATGGGTGTTGGTGAAGCGATCGCTGACAAGAAACTGCTGGATAACGCAGCAGCTGACCTGGCAGCAATCTCCGGTCAAAAACCGTTGATCACCAAAGCACGCAAATCAGTTGCAGGCTTCAAAATCCGTCAGGGCTATCCGATCGGCTGTAAAGTAACCCTCCGCGGCGAACGCATGTGGGAGTTCTTTGAGCGTCTGGTCTCCATTGCTGTACCACGTATTCGTGACTTCCGCGGCTTGTCTGCTAAGTCTTTCGATGGTCGTGGTAACTACAGCATGGGCGTGCGTGAACAGATCATCTTCCCGGAAATCGATTATGATAAAGTCGATCGCGTTCGTGGTTTAGATATTACTATCACCACTACTGCGAAATCCGATGATGAAGGCCGTGCATTGCTGACAGCCTTTAACTTCCCGTTCCGCAAGTAAGGCAGGGTTACTAATGGCTAAGCAATCCATGAAAGCACGCGAAGTCGTTCGCGTAAAACTGGCTGATAAATACCGCGCTAAACGCGAGGAATTGAAGGCTATTATCTCTGGTGTGAACTCATCCGACGAAGATCGTTGGGATGCAGTTCTTAAGCTGCAGTCTCTGCCGCGTGATTCCAGCCCGTCTCGTCAGCGTAACCGCTGCCGTCAAACTGGTCGTCCGCATGCTTTCCTGCGGAAGTTCGGGTTGAGCCGTATTAAGGTCCGTGAAGCCGCTATGCGCGGTGAAATTCCGGGTCTTAAAAAGGCTAGCTGGTAATTGTCACCAATTGAATCACGGGAGTAAAGACAGATGAGCATGCAAGATCCGATCGCGGATATGCTGACCCGTATCCGTAACGGTCAAGCCGCGAACAAAGTTGCGGTCACCATGCCTTCCTCCAAGCTGAAAGTGGCTATTGCCAACGTGCTGAAGGAAGAAGGCTATATTGAAGAATTTAAAATCGAAGGCGACGCCAAACCTGAACTGGAATTAGTACTGAAGTACTTCCAGGGCAAGGCTGTGGTAGAAAGCATTCAACGTATCAGCCGTCCAGGTCTGCGCATCTACAAGAAAAAAGATGAGCTGCCAAAAGTTATGGCCGGTATGGGTATCGCTGTTATTTCTACCTCTAAAGGTGTTATGACTGATCGTTCAGCTCGCCAGGCTGGTCTTGGTGGCGAGATTATCTGCTACGTAGCTTAATCGGGAGGAAAGCATGTCTCGTGTTGCAAAAGCACCCGTCGTCATTCCTGCCGGCGTAGAGGTAAAACTCAACGGTCAGGTTATTTCGATTAAGGGTAAAAACGGCGAGCTGTCACGTACTATCCATGACGCCGTTGTTGTTAAACAGGAAGAAAATACACTGACTTTCGGTCCAAACGAAGGTTTTGTAGACGGATGGGCCCAAGCGGGTACTACTCGTGCACTGTTGAACTCAATGGTTATAGGTGTTACCGACGGCTTCACTAAAAAGCTTCAATTGGTAGGTGTTGGTTATCGTGCTGCTGTTAAAGGCAACGTGGTGAATTTAGCCTTAGGCTTCTCTCACCCGGTCGATCACCAATTGCCGGAAGGCGTTACTGCAGAATGCCCGACCCAGACTGAAATCGTGCTGAAAGGCGCTGATAAGCAAGTCATTGGTCAGGTTGCTGCAGATTTACGTGCCTACCGTCGTCCTGAGCCTTATAAAGGCAAGGGTGTCCGTTACGCCGACGAAGTCGTGCGTACCAAAGAGGCTAAGAAGAAGTAAGGTAACACTATGGATAAGAAATCTGCTCGTATCCGTCGTGCGACCCGCGCACGCCGCAAGCTCAAGGAATTGGGTGCGACTCGCCTGGTGGTACATCGTACCCCGCGTCATATTTACGCACAGGTTATCGCACCAAACGGTTCCGAAGTATTAGTTGCTGCATCTACTGTAGAAAAAACTATTACTGAGCAACTGAAGTATACCGGCAACAAAGATGCTGCCACTGCTGTAGGTAAAGCTATCGCAGAACGCGCATTGGAAAAAGGGATCACGAAAGTATCCTTTGACCGTTCCGGTTTCCAATATCATGGTCGAGTCCAGGCACTGGCAGATGCTGCCCGTGAAGCTGGCCTTCAGTTCTAAGGAAGAGGTTTAAGATGGCTCACATCGAAAAACAAGCTGGCGAACTGCAGGAAAAGCTGATCGCGGTAAACCGCGTATCTAAAACCGTAAAAGGTGGCCGTATCTTCAGCTTTACCGCACTGACAGTAGTTGGTGATGGTAACGGTCGCGTTGGTTTTGGCTACGGCAAAGCACGCGAAGTTCCGGCAGCGATCCAGAAAGCGATGGAAAAAGCCCGTCGCAACATGATGAATGTCGCGCTGAACAGCGGCACCCTGCAGCATCCTGTTAAAGGTGCTCATACGGGTTCCCGTGTGTTCATGCAGCCGGCTTCCGAAGGTACCGGTATTATCGCCGGTGGTGCAATGCGCGCCGTCCTGGAAGTTGCAGGGGTTCATAACGTATTGGCTAAGGCTTATGGTTCTACAAACCCGATCAACGTGGTTCGTGCAACTATTGATGCTCTGGCAAATATGAAATCCCCACAAATGGTCGCTGCCAAGCGTGGTAAATCCGTTGAAGAAATTCTGGGGTAATTAACCATGGCAAAGACTATTAAAGTTACACAAACTCGCAGTTCCATTGGCCGTCTGCCGAAGCATAAAGCTACTCTGCTGGGCCTGGGTCTGCGTCGTATTGGTCACACCGTTGAGCGCGAGGATACTCCTGCTGTACGCGGTATGATCAACCTGGTTTCCTACATGGTTAAGGTTGAGGAGTAAGAGATGCGTTTAAATACTCTGTCTCCGGCTGATGGTGCCAAACAAGCGCCTAAGCGTGTAGGTCGTGGTATTGGTTCTGGCCTGGGTAAAACCGCTGGTCGTGGTCACAAAGGTCAGAACTCACGTTCTGGCGGTGGCGTACGTCGTGGTTTTGAAGGTGGTCAGATGCCTTTATATCGTCGTTTGCCGAAATTCGGCTTCACCTCCCGCAAAGCTATGATCACGGCAGAAGTACGTCTGTCTGAACTAGCTCTGGTGGAAGGCGACGTGATCGACCTGAACGCGCTGAAAGCCGCTAACGTAGTTGGTATCCAGATCGAATTCGCGAAAGTAATCCTTTCAGGCGAAGTTGGTCGTGCGGTAACTCTGCGTGGTTTGCGTGTCACCAAAGGCGCTCGTGTTGCTATCGAAGCTGCTGGCGGTAAAATTGAGGAATAAGTAGCAGATGGCTAAGCAACCGGGGTTAGATTTCCAAAGTGCCAAGGGTGGACTAGGCGAACTGAAGCGCAGACTTTTGTTTGTTATCGGTGCGCTGATTGTTTTCCGTATCGGCTCTTTTATTCCGATCCCTGGTATTGATGCCACTGTACTTGCCAAATTGCTCGAACAGCAAAGAGGCACCATCATTGAAATGTTTAACATGTTCTCTGGTGGCGCCCTTAGCCGTGCTTCTATATTTGCTCTGGGGATCATGCCGTACATTTCGGCATCGATCATTATCCAGCTGTTAACGGTGGTTCATCCAGCTTTAGCAGAAATAAAGAAAGAAGGGGAAGCTGGCCGTCGTAAGATTAGTCAGTATACCCGTTACGGTACGCTGGTATTGGCAGTGTTTCAGTCGATTGGTATTGCTACCGGTCTTCCGAACATGCCTGGTATGCAGGGCCTGGTGTTAAATCCAGGCTTTGCGTTCTACTTTACTGCAGTTGTGAGCTTGGTTACCGGGACAATGTTCCTGATGTGGCTGGGTGAGCAGATTACTGAACGAGGTATCGGTAACGGTATTTCAATCATTATCTTTGCAGGTATCGTAGCGGGTCTCCCGCCAGCAGTTGCCCATACTATCGAACAAGCTCGGCAAGGCGACCTGCACTTCCTTCTGTTGCTGTTGGTTGCAGTTTTAGTGTTTGCAGTGACTTTCTTTGTGGTGTTTGTTGAACGTGGTCAACGTCGTATCGTCGTTAACTACGCTAAACGCCAACAAGGTCGTCGTGTCTATGCAGCACAGAGCACGCACTTACCGTTGAAAGTGAACATGGCTGGGGTTATTCCTGCTATCTTTGCTTCCAGCATCATTCTGTTCCCTGCCACAATTGCATCATGGTTTGGGGGCGGGACTGGTTGGAACTGGCTGACTACGATTTCGCTGTATTTGCAGCCTGGACAACCGCTTTATGTGTTACTCTATGCGACTGCAATCATCTTCTTCTGTTTCTTTTATACTGCGTTGGTGTTTAACCCGCGTGAGACAGCAGATAACCTGAAGAAGTCCGGTGCATTTGTACCAGGAATTCGTCCGGGAGAGCAAACGGCGAAGTACATCGATAAAGTAATGACTCGTTTAACCTTAATCGGTGCGATGTATATTACTTTCATCTGCCTTATCCCGGAGTTCATGCGTGACGCGATGAAAGTTCCATTCTACTTTGGTGGTACTTCATTACTCATCGTAGTTGTCGTCATTATGGACTTTATGGCTCAAGTGCAAACTCTGATGATGTCAAGTCAGTACGAGTCTGCATTGAAGAAAGCAAACCTGAAAGGCTATAACCGCTAATCTGGTGCGTTTGAGAAGTTACGGAGAGTAAAAATGAAAGTTCGTGCTTCCGTCAAGAAATTATGTCGTAACTGCAAAATTGTTAAGCGTAACGGTATCGTTCGCGTAATCTGCAGCGCAGAACCGAAGCATAAACAGCGTCAAGGCTGATTATCTCGCATATTTTTCTTGCAAAGTTGGGTTGAGCTGGCTAGATTAGCCAGCCAATCTTTTGTATGTAAGCAGCAATACTATTTGAGTATCCTGAAAACGGGCTTTTCAGAATGGTGTTGCCGTATATAAATAGTAGGAGTGCATAGTGGCCCGTATAGCAGGCATTAACATTCCTGATCAGAAACATACCGTGATCGCATTAACTTCGATCTACGGCATCGGCAAAACCCGCTCACAGTCTATCTGTGCTGCATCCGGTATTGCTGAAAATGTTAAGATCAGTGAGCTGTCTGAAGAGCAAATCGAAAAACTGCGTGACGAAGTTGCCAAGTTCATTGTTGAAGGTGATCTGCGTCGTGAAGTCACCCTGAGCATCAAGCGTCTTATGGACCTTGGAACTTATCGTGGTTTGCGTCATCGTCGTGGTCTTCCAGTACGCGGTCAGCGTACCAAGACTAACGCACGTACCCGTAAGGGTCCGCGTAAACCGATCAAGAAATAATCGGGGTGATTGAATAAATGGCAAAGGCACCTGTTCGTACACGTAAACGTGTAAGAAAACAAGTCTCTGACGGCGTGGCTCATATCCATGCTTCTTTCAACAACACCATTGTTACCATTACCGATCGTCAGGGTAATGCTTTGGGTTGGGCAACAGCTGGTGGTTCCGGTTTCCGTGGTTCTCGTAAATCCACTCCGTTCGCAGCTCAGGTTGCAGCAGAGCGCTGCGCAGATGCAGTGAAAGAATACGGTATCAAGAATCTGGAAGTTATGGTTAAAGGACCTGGTCCTGGTCGTGAGTCTACTATCCGCGCGTTAAACGCGGCTGGTTTCCGCATCACTAATATTACTGATGTGACTCCTATCCCTCATAACGGTTGTCGTCCGCCGAAAAAGCGTCGCGTATAACGCTGCTTTTAGGTTTGTTGGAGAGAGAAAATGGCAAGATATTTGGGTCCTAAGCTCAAGCTTAGCCGTCGTGAGGGCACAGATTTATTCCTTAAATCTGGCGTTCGCGCGATCGATACCAAGTGTAAAATTGAACAAGCTCCTGGTCAGCATGGTGCGCGTAAACCGCGTCTGTCTGATTACGGTGTACAGTTACGTGAAAAGCAAAAAGTTCGCCGTATCTTCGGCGTTCTCGAGCGTCAGTTCCGTAACTATTATAAAGAAGCAGCACGCCTGAAAGGCAACACCGGTGAAAACCTGTTGCAACTCCTGGAAGGTCGTTTGGACAACGTTGTTTATCGTATGGGCTTCGGCGCTACTCGTGCGGAATCGCGCCAGTTAGTTAGCCACAAAGCTATCATGGTAAACGGTCGCGTTGTTAACATCGCTTCTTATCAGGTATCTCCGAATGACGTTGTCAGCATCCGAGAGAAAGCTAAAAAGCAATCTCGCGTGAAGGCCGCTTTGGAGTTGGCTGAACAGCGTGAAAAGCCGACTTGGCTTGAAGTTGATGCTGCTAAGATGGAAGGTGTGTTCAAGCGTATGCCTGAACGTACTGATCTGTCTTCCGACATTAACGAACACCTGATCGTCGAGCTTTACTCTAAGTAAAGCTTAGTACCAAAGAGAGGACACAATGCAGGGTTCTGTGACAGAGTTTCTAAAACCGCGCCTGGTAGATATCGAGCAAGTCAGTTCGACGCACGCCAAGGTGACCCTTGAGCCTTTAGAACGTGGCTTTGGCCATACTTTAGGCAACGCACTGCGCCGTATTCTGCTTTCATCCATGCCGGGTTGCGCGGTGACCGAGGTTGAGATTGATGGTGTACTGCATGAGTACAGCACCAAAGAAGGCGTACAGGAAGATATCCTGGAAATCCTGCTCAACCTGAAAGGGCTGGCGGTGAGAGTTCAAGGGAAAGATGAAGTTATTCTTACCCTGAATAAGTCTGGCATTGGCCCTGTGACTGCAGCCGACATTACCCATGATGGTGATGTCGAAATCGTCAAGCCGCAACATGTCATTTGCCACCTGACCGATGAGAACGCAGCTATTAGCATGCGCATCAAAGTTCAGCGTGGTCGTGGTTATGTACCGGCGTCTGCCCGAATTCATTCGGAAGAAGATGAGCGCCCAATTGGTCGTCTGTTAGTAGATGCATGCTACAGCCCTGTAGAGCGAATTGCCTACAATGTTGAAGCAGCGCGTGTAGAACAGCGTACCGATTTGGACAAGCTGGTTATCGAAATGGAAACCAATGGCACGATCGATCCTGAAGAGGCGATCCGTCGAGCGGCAACCATTCTTGCTGAACAACTTGAAGCTTTCGTTGATTTACGTGATGTACGTCAACCGGAAGTCAAAGAAGAGAAGCCGGAATTCGATCCAATCCTGCTGCGCCCTGTTGACGATCTGGAATTGACTGTCCGCTCTGCTAACTGCCTTAAGGCAGAAGCAATCCACTACATCGGTGATCTGGTACAGCGTACCGAGGTTGAGTTACTTAAAACACCTAACCTGGGTAAAAAATCTCTTACTGAGATCAAAGACGTACTTGCGTCCCGTGGTTTGTCACTAGGCATGCGCCTGGAAAACTGGCCACCAGCAAGTATTGCTGACGAGTAACCGGATCACAGGTTAAGGTTTTACTGAGAAGGATAAGGTCATGCGCCATCGTAAGAGTGGTCGTCAACTGAACCGTAACAGCAGCCACCGACAGGCTATGTTCCGTAACATGGCCGGCTCTTTGGTTCGTCATGAGATCATCAAGACGACCCTGCCGAAAGCGAAAGAGCTGCGTCGCGTTGTTGAGCCGCTGATTACTCTTGCCAAGACCGACAACGTTGCAAATCGTCGTCTGGCATTCGCCCGTACTCGTGATAACGAGATCGTGGCAAAACTGTTTAATGAACTGGGCCCGCGTTTCGCGAGCCGTGCCGGTGGTTACACTCGTATTCTTAAGTGTGGCTTCCGTGCAGGCGACAATGCGCCGATGGCATACATCGAGCTCGTTGATCGTGCAGAGTCAAAAGCAGAAGTAGCAACTGCTGAATAATCTGTAGATGCATGAAAAAACCGGGCTTGCCCGGTTTTTTTACATCCAAAATTCTTCCTCCCCCAGTTACAGCATCCCCTATACTTACCCGACCCAGAATAAATCTCCTATTCGCGCTATGTTATCGGAATAAGTCATAGAAGCTTTGCAGAGGTCCTGGCTGTGTTTCTTATTGATCAATGGGTTGAAAAATACATAAAAGATGCCAGTGAGAACGGTGAATTTGATAACTTAGCTGGCAGGGGCAAACCACTGGTTTTAGATGACGACAGCGGTGTCCCTGAAGAGCTACGAGCTGCGTATCGTATTCTTAAAAATGCGGGCTACTTACCTCCTGAGTTGCAAGACAGGAAGGAAGTTATCGAGTTAGATCATATGCTGAAAAGCGTAATGCCTGATAATCCTGAGTTTTATGTCCTTGATAAAAGGCTAAAAGTTCTTAAATTGCGACTGCAGCAGGCAAGCATTAGTACAGATTTTCTCGATGGCCACTACAAAGATGAGCTAAATAAGAAGTTTAAAGGTGATTAATTATGTTCAAAATAGGGGAATTAGCCAGGCTCGCCAATGTATCTAGTGACACTATTCGTTACTATGAAAAACAGGGAATGATGAGTTCAACGATGCGTAATGGCTCTGGATACCGCCAGTATGATGACAGCGACCTTCAGAGACTGCGTTTTATTCGTTATGCAAAATCGACGGGTTTTACACTCGAAGCAATAAAGGAGCTGCTTTCAATCCGTATCGATCCTGCACACCACACTTGTCAAGAGTCGAAGTCCATTGTTGAGGAGCGGCTTGCAGAAGTGGAACTCAAACTCAAGGAGTTGATGCGGATGCGTGAGTCTTTACAAAGATTGAGCAAGGCATGCTGTGGTTCAGCTCATTCCAGCATCAGCTGCTCTATTTTAGAAGCATTGGAGGATGGGGCAGGAAAGGTGGTATAAAAACCGCTTTCGAAGAAGGGATGAACACAGTATTATTCGTTGGTATTTTATGCAGTTATCTTTTTTTACATAGAGGATTTCATGAGTAACTATAAACACCAAAGAGGCACAATTCAGGACAATGCGTTGCAAGCACTACTTCATGACCCATTATTCAAGCAACGTATTGAAAAGAATCAGAAAGGGAAAGGCAGTTACCGTCGTAAAGAAAAGAATGGGAAAGGAAGTTATCTGGAGGGCAGTGTTGAGTGTTCGTTCGAGTATTCAACACTGCCCTTCCTAAATCAAGCTCATTTAGTACACTGATTTCATTAGAATTTCGGTGTCTGTTGTTCTTTCAATAAGTCACGTATTTCTGCTAAGAGTGTTTCTTCAGCCGTTGGCTTCGGTGGTGCAGCTGGTACATCTTCCTTTTTACGGCGCATTTTATTCATGAACGTAATTGCGCAGAAGATCGCTAACGCGACGATGATGAAGTCAAAAATATTCTGGATGAATACACCGTAATGCATCACAACTGCAGGTACGTTCCCCTGAGCTTCTCTTAGCACTAACGCAAACTGTTTAAAGTCTACCCCACCAATCAGCAAACCCAGTGGGGGCATAATAATATCAGCGACCAGCGATGATACGATTTTACCAAAAGCAGCACCGATGATCACACCAACGGCCAGGTCAACCACGTTGCCTCGCATGGCAAACTCACGAAACTCTTTCATAAAACTCATAAAACTCTCCTTGGCAAATTCAACAATTGTGTCAAACAAAGTAAAGACCATTTGCAGCGTCTTCGCTACAAAACTTACCCTCTTAACTCTAATTAATGCAAAAAATCATACCCATTGATGCCTTATAAAAAGAAGGGACTCGGCTGGAATAGACGCTCTACATCCCTTACAAACTTCTTATCAGTTATGAACATGACTACGTGATCGCCTTGTTGGATCCTGCTGTTCCCGTTAGCAATAATCACTTCATTGCCACGTACAATCGCTCCAATTGTCGTGCCGGGTGGCAGCTTTATTTGTTCGACAGTACGGCCGACAACTTTAGATGTCGTTTCGTCGCCATGAGCGATGGCTTCGATGGCCTCGGCAACACCGCGACGCAATGATGACACACTGACAATGTCAGCTTTTCTAACATGGCCCAGCAATGCCGAGATGGTGGCTTGCTGCGGCGAAATTGCAATATCGATGACGCTTCCCTGAACAAGATCGACGTAGGCACTGCGTTGGATTAATACCATCGCTTTCTTCGCGCCCATACGTTTTGCCAGCATCGCTGACATGATATTGGCCTCATCGTCGTTGGTGATGGCAATGAAGACATCGACCTGTTCGATGTGCTCCTCAGCCAGCAGCTCCTGATCAGAAGCATCACCGTAGAACACGATGGTATCTTGCAAAAGCTCCGCCAGTTCGGCTGCGCGTTGCTGATCGCGTTCAATCAATTTTACGCTGTAATTTTTCTCAAGTTTTTGAGCCAGACCGGCTCCGACGTTGCCACCGCCTACAATCATGATACGTTTGTAGGGTTTCTCAAGTCGCTGAAGTTCACTCATTACGGCACGAATATGTTGAGATGCTGCGACGAAGAATACTTCATCACCGGCTTCAATAATCGTAGAACCCTGAGGGCGAATAGGGCGTTCCTGACGGAAGATTGCGGCCACTCGAGTTTCAATGTGAGGCATGTGTTCGCGCATTGATGAGAGTGCATTCCCAACTAGTGGGCCACCGTAGTAGGCTTTCACAGCAGCAATACTGACTTTGCCCTCCGCGAAGTTAACCACCTGAAGCGCACCCGGATATTCAATCAGCTTGTAGATATAGTCAGTGACTAATTGCTCAGGAGAAATCAGATGGTCGATAGGGACGGCTTCAGGGTGGAAAAGCTTCTCTGACTCGCGGATATATTCTGTCGAGCGAATTCGGGCAATACGGTTAGGGGTGTTAAACAGCGAATAAGCTATCTGACAGGCCACCATATTGGTTTCATCCGAATTGGTGACGGCAACCAGCATATCAGCATCTTCCGCACCAGCTTCACGCAAAACGCGAGGATGGGAACCGTGGCCCTGTACGACACGTAGATCAAACTTATCCTGAAGCTGACGCAAACGAACTGTATTGGTATCTACAACGGTTATATCGTTGTTTTCACCTACCAGGTTTTCGGCGAGTGTTCCGCCAACCTGCCCGGCGCCGAGAATGATTATTTTCATATAACTCTCTGCTTTGCCTTAAAAGTATCAGCCTGAGAAGTAAACGCTAATGCAGACGTTTAACTTTTAATCAGTTTAGCGTAATAGAAACCGTCACCATCTTCAGCGTGTGGAAGATTTTGCCGGCCTGGTATTTCAGCTGTACCTGTTTCGACCAGCGTCGCATCAGGATGCGTTTCTAAAAATGTAGCAATTTGCTCGCTGTTCTCCTCAGGCAGAATCGAGCAGGTGGCGTAGACCATCACACCCTGACTTTTCAGACGCGGCCAGACGGCCTCCAGGATTTCTTTCTGCAATCTGGCCAGTTCAGCAATATCACTATCACGGCGCAGCCATTTAATATCTGGATGTCGACGAATAACGCCGGTTGCAGAGCACGGTGCATCGAGCAGGATACGATCGAAGGTACGGTCACCCGCCCAACTCTGCGGCTCACGGCCATCGCCCTGTTTGACTTCCGCACTGAGTTTCAGACGCTGAAGATTCTCATGCACACGTTTAAGGCGTTGTTCATCCACATCTACGGCTAATACATGTGCTTTCGGCGCCGCTTCCAAAATATGCGTGGTTTTTCCGCCCGGCGCACAACATAAATCGAGGATCATCTCGCCATCTTGAGGATCCAGGAGATCAACGCTGCCTTGTGCCGATGCATCCTGAACAGTTACCCATCCCTCTGCGAATCCCGGGAGCAGATTCACCTGACAAGGTGTCACAAGACGCAGTGCATCGCGATATTCTGTATGCGGAACCGCCTCAATCTGTGCTTCCTTCAGTAAATTCAAATATTCATCACGGGTATGATGCAGACGATTAACACGCAGCCACATCGGAGGTCTTTGGTTATTGGCATCAACAATGTTTTCCCATTCGGTGGGATAGGCTTTTTTCAAACGTTTTAGTAACCAGCTCGGATGAAGATGACGGCTTTCGTTGTTCGACATTCGCAGAAGTAATTCTTCCTGCTGCCGCTGGAACTGACGCAGAACACCGTTGATCAGGCCTTTGAGTTGCGGCCGTTTAAGTGCAACGGCACCATCAACGGTTTCCGCTAAAACGGCGTGGGCGGGGATGCGTGTATGTATCAGCTGATATAAGCCGACCATGAGCAAATAATGCAGGGTTCGCTGTTTACCTGTGAGTGGTTTCGCCATCAGCTGCTGCAAACACCATTCGAGTTGAGGTAATACCCGGAGCGTGCCGAAGCAGAGTTCCTGTAGTAGCCCGCGGTCTTTATCTGAGATATTTTTCTGTAAACCGGGCAGAACGGTGGAAAGTGACAAACCTTTGTCTAACACCTGGCTAATAGCTTGAGCTGCAATACTTCGAAGATTATAGGCTGTTTTCATAGTCAAAGAAGCTGACCAGTGTCAGCATTATCATGGAGATAAGCCCGACATTAAGCCGGGCATAGTCATAATGGTCAGGCTATACGGGTGCCTGCGGTAAACCATTCACGACGAGAGTTCAGCAAGTCCTGAGCGGACATTGCCTTTTTACCCGATGGTTGTAGTTGGGTGATGTTCAGAACACCTTTAGCGGTTGCAATCTGAATCCCCTTTTTGTCTGCGGCAATAATGGTTCCCGGCAGCGCACTACTTTCATCAGGTAAACATTTTGCCTGCCAGACTTTTACCGGCTGATCATCAATCATGAAAAAGCTGACGGGCCAGGGATTAAATGCGCGAATGCAACGTTCTAGTTGCTCAGCGGACAGCGACCAGTCCAAACGTGCCTCTTCTTTGCTGAGTTTGTCAGCATAAGTAACGTGCTTTTCATCCTGAACCTCTGGTTGGGCAGTGCCATTTGCCAGTTGCTTCAGTGTATCAAGCATCCCTGACGGCCCCAGCTCGGCTAGTTTGTTATAAAGCGACGCACTGGTGTCATCAGGCAGGATATCGCACTCAACCTTGTGAAGCATGTCACCGGTGTCTAGTCCTATGTCCATTTGCATGATAGTAATACCGGTTTTCGCATCACCCGCCCAAAGTGAACGCTGAATAGGCGCAGCCCCACGCCAACGCGGCAAAAGTGACCCATGGACATTGATGCAGCCCAGTTTAGGCATTTCAAGCACGGCTTTTGGCAGAATCAGCCCATAAGCGACAACCACCATGACATCTGCTTCTAATTCAGAAACCAGTGACTGGTTTTCTTCCGGGCGCAGAGATTTAGGCTGGAAGACGGGTATATTGTTGGCCTCCGCCAGCACTTTTACAGGGCTCGCGGTCAGTTTATTTCCGCGTCCTGCAGGGCGATCGGGCTGTGTAAAAACACCAACAATCTGATGTTCAGATGTTAAAAGCGCGTCAAGATGACGCGCTGCAAAATCGGGGGTACCGGCAAATATAATCCGCAAAGAAGTGTCCTGTAATTGACGAATATTAGTCAGCCCGGGCGTTTAGCTTGGCCATCTTTTCCATTTTCTGACGGATGCGCTGACGTTTCAGTGGAGATAAGTAATCCACAAACAATACGCCAACCAGATGATCCATTTCGTGTTGAATACAAATGGCCAGCAGATCATCTGCTTCAAGCTCAAAGCTTTCACCTTCGCGATCGAGTGCGCGAATTTTCACTTTCTCTGCACGCGGAACAAGTGCGCGTTGATCCGGGATAGACAGGCAACCTTCTTCAATCCCGGTTTCACCGCTTTTTTCCAGCAATTCAGGGTTGATCAGAACCAGACGTTCGTCACGGTTTTCGGACACGTCGATTACGATTATGCGCTGATGGATGTCGACCTGAGTCGCAGCCAAACCAATGCCTTCCTCTGCATACATCGTTTCAAACATATCATCCACGATTTGCTGGATTTTGGCGTCAACTTCTTTGACCGGTTTTGCAGTAATGCGAAGCCGCTCGTCTGGGAAATGTAATATCTGTAATACGGACATATTTTTTTGGATCTTTATTCAAATGATTGAAGATATATAGACTCTATTCTAGACATTTTCAGCTCCGATTGACAGCATCGTGTGCCAATTGAATCAGTCATTGGAAGGCATTGACCGGAGCGGAATTATGACATTACAGGAAGTATGGATTCGTTTGTCGGCGGTTAAACGCCTCGATGCCCATCGCGCAGAAGGAATCATGCAGGCTCTCTTTCGCCAGGGAGATTATGTGGAGTCTGAGTTATTTAGTTGTGGGCTTTTGCCAGAGCAGATTACGGATTTTCTAAAGCTCAATGCGCAATGGATCTCCGCATCTATGAAATGGCTGGAACGAGATAACTGTCATCTCGTGACGTATAACAGTCAGTTCTATCCTCCTCTGCTCGCACAGATATCGTCACCTCCCTTGGTTTTGTTTCTCGAAGGGAAACCTGAATTATTGTTTTCACCGCAGCTAGCTATGGTCGGGAGCCGCCATTTCACCCACTACGGCGAGCAATATGCACAGGTTTTTGCGGGCGGATTGGTCAGCAGCGGCTTCACTGTCACCAGTGGCCTGGCCATGGGTATTGATGGTATCAGCCATAGAGCGGCGCTCGACGCAGGGGGAAAAACCATTGCCGTGCTGGGAAGTGGATTAATTAATCGCTATCCACCGCATCACTCGGCGCTCGCAGATCGTATTCTTGAACAGGGCGGCGCATTAGTTTCTGAGCATTTAGTGACGATGCCTCCCATCGCAGCCAACTTCCCACGTCGTAATCGAATTATCAGTGGCCTGAGTGCCGGCGTTCTTGTGGTTGAAGCAACATTGCGAAGCGGATCGCTAATCACGGCTCGTTATGCGCTGGAGCAGGGAAGAGAAGTCTTTGCTTTGCCCGGGCCGCTGGGGAGTCAGACGTCTGAAGGAACGCACTGGCTTATTCGGCAGGGGGCGTATCTGGTCACAGAACCCAACGATATCGCCGAGCATATTGGCAGCGGGCTGACGTGGTTTCCAGCCATCACGACATCACCAGTCGACCAAACTCCAGCGAATGAGAAAATTTATCCTTCTGAGGCGATTTTTTGTGCGCAAGATGACGAAGTTGAATTGCCATTTGCTGATGTGTTGGCTAACGTAGAATATGAGGTGACATCTGTTGACGTCGTCGCCGAACGTGCCGGCCAACCTGTGCCAGAAGTGGTAGGTAAACTACTCGAACTGGAGTTAGCAGGATGGATCGCAGCTGTACCCGGCGGCTATGTCCGAATTAAGAGGGCAGGCCATGTTCGACGTACTAATGTACTTATTTGAAACTTACATTCACAACGAAGCGGAGATGAATGTTGACGAGGATAGGTTAACGGATGACTTGACCGAGGCTGGTTTCCACCGGGCTGACATTCACAATGCGCTGAATTGGCTTGAAAAACTTGCGGATATGCAGGAGGGTGGTACCCCATCTTACATGCTGGATTCCGATCCTTCAGCATTACGTGTCTACACCGATGAGGAAACGAACCGGTTAGATTGCACATGTCGTGGTTTCTTATTGTTCCTTGAACAGATCAAAGTTTTGAATTTCGATACCAGGGAGATGGTAATCGATCGTGTTATGGCTCTGGACACTGAAGAGTTCGATCTTGAAGATCTCAAGTGGGTAGTGCTGATGGTTCTCTTTAATATTCCCGGATATGAAAGTGCATATCAGCAAATGGAAGAGCTGTTATTTGAAGTTAATGAAGGTTATCTGCATTAAGGGATAACGGGTAAAACATAGCGTATGACAAAAGCAGCAATTTTTGCTGAGAAGCAAAATGAATCCTGTCCGGAATGCGGGGCCGGTCTGGTGATCCGTAGTGGTCGCCACGGCCCTTTTCTCAGTTGTTCTTCTTATCCAGACTGTCAGTATATTCGCCCGCTAAAAGCTCAGGCAGACGGACATATCGTTAAGGTTTTGGACGGCCAGTTCTGCCCTAAATGTGAATCGACACTTGTCTTGCGTCAGGGACGTTATGGGATGTTTATAGGCTGTAGCCAGTATCCAGAATGTGATCATATTGAAGTGATCGACAAACCCGAAGAAACGAGCCTGAGTTGTCCGCAGTGTGGCAAAGGTCATCTGTTACAACGTAAGTCTCGTTTTGGTAAAGTCTTTCATGCGTGCGATCGCTATCCTGATTGCCAGTTTGCTATCAATAATAAACCCGTTGCAGGTGAATGTGCACAATGCCATTACCCGTTGCTAATGGAAAAGAAAACCGCGCAAGGTATTAAGTTATTTTGTGCCAGCAAATTATGCGGCGAAGCCGTAGAAACGAAAGATAATCAAAAAAATGAATAAAGAAGTAAATGGCTCATTGAGCATGGTGCTTGAAGCATTGCAGAAGCAGCAAGTGATTGCATATCCAACAGAGGCGGTATTTGGCCTTGGATGTGATCCGGACAGTGAAAGGGCAGTTGAAGCACTGCTGGCGCTGAAAAAACGCCCTAAAGACAAAGGGCTGATTCTCATTGCGGATAATTATGAGCAACTCCTGCCATATATAGATGACTCGTCTCTGACCGAACAACAACGTCAGACGATACATTCCTCCTGGCCGGGACCGGTAACCTGGGTAATGCCAGCCAAGGCGTCCACGCCGGACTGGCTGACCGGGCGTTTTTCTTCGCTCGCCGTGCGCGTTACTGATCATTCCTTAGTGAAAGAGCTTTGCCAGAAATTTGGCAAGCCGCTGGTATCGACCAGCGCCAACCTCAACGGGCAGCCGCCTTGTCGTGTCGCAGAAGAAGTCAGCCAGCAATTTGGACAGGATTTCCCCGTCCTGGCAGGTAAAGTCGGCGGAAGAGAAAATCCATCAGAAATTCGGGATGCTCTCACCGGCAACCTTATACGCCAAGGCTAAGGAACAAAGGTCATGCCAACTTATGCGGTATTTGGGAATCCCATCAGTCATAGCAAATCCCCACGGATCCACGCCCTCTTCGCCAGACAGACAGGGGTAGAGCATACTTATGGTACGGTGCTGGCGCCACACGAAGGTTTTGAAGAAACATTGAAATCCTTTTTTCACGGTGGCGCTCGTGGCGCAAATATTACCGTGCCTTTTAAAGAGCGTGCTTTTGCCGAGTCCGATGAACTCACCGATCGCGCGGCACTTTCTGGCGCGGTGAATACCTTGAAGAAGCTGGAAGACGGTCGCCTGCTTGGTGATAACACCGATGGCATCGGGATGTTAAGTGATCTCCAACGTCTGAATCTTATCCGCAGTAGCGATCGGGTTTTGCTGGTGGGGGCTGGCGGGGCTGCCCGGGGGGTTATCCTTCCTTTACTGTCTTATGGTTGTTCTGTCGTTGTCACTAACCGTACGTTTGAACGGGCGCAGCATTTAAGTCACATCTTTGAAAGCAGAGGGGAGATCCAGGCCATTGCTCTAAATGAGCTGGCAACTGAATCTTTCAATCTGATCATTAATGCCACAGCCTCAGGTATTAAAGGCGAGATCCCGCCGATCCCGAAAGAAGTCCTAACGCCGCAGACCCGTATCTACGACATGTACTATCAAGCTGGGCCAACACCTTTTATAGATTGGGCTCAAAAGAACGGCGTAACCGAGTATGCGGATGGATTGGGGATGCTGGTGGGTCAGGCTGCCCATGCATTCCAGCTATGGCACGGCGTTATGCCTGACATTGAACCCGTGCTGGCACAATTGCAAAAAGATTTACTGGGCTGATAATGGAACCTGAAGAGGGCTTAATTGACCCTTCAGGTTCCTGAATGTGTTCTTATTGCTCTTCTGCAAGATACACATCTTTCCAGGTAACATAGTTATTAGAAGAGTAAGTTAATCCTGCCAGTTCTTCAGTCGTCAGTTCCCGAATCTGTTTCACAGGGCTACCTAAATAGAGATAACCACTTTCGAGGCGTTTGCCGGGAGGCACCAGACTTCCCGCCCCAATCATAACGTCATCTTCAATGATCGCCCCATCCAGCAATATAGATCCCATTCCCACCAGAACACGGCTTCCAATCGTACATCCATGCAGCATAGCTTTGTGCCCGACTGTCACATCTTCACCAATAATAAGAGGATGGCCTTCCGGGTTGTGACGCGACTGGTGGGTGACATGTAGCACGCTTCCATCCTGCACATTGGTTCGACAGCCAATAACGACATGATTCACATCACCACGAATAACAACTAAGGGCCAGATACTGACATCGTCCGCAAGAGCGACATCTCCAATGACAACACTGGAAGGGTCAATCATGACCTTCTCTCCCAGAGTTGGCATTAATCCCTGATATGCACGTAAAGCCTGAGACATAAGTAAGTACCTCATAATTGATTTTCAACACTGGCAATATAGTTCGGGTGAGATGAAATACCAATTCGTCGGCAGCAAGATTGGTGTTAAAACCCGCGGATCGGGTGAGATCTCCACGAAGGGGTGGAAAAACACGCAGTCGATCCTTTTATTCGAAATTAATGCTTGTGCAAAAAATTCGGATCCCTATAATGCCGCTCCATCGACAGGGAACAACGTGAACAACATCACGAAGTAACCGGGTCGGAAAGATTAAAAACAGCGGCATCCGGCGAAATAAACGGTTGACACTGAATGAGGAAAGCGTAATATACGCCACCTCGAGTTGCCAAGCGAAAGCGCGTAACTCACTGCTCTTTAACAATTTATCAGACAATCTGTGTGGGCACTCACAAGACGATATCAGCCACCTCGGTGGCAAAAAAATATCAAGTCTTAGAGTGACCAAGCAGTAATTCATTTAGTTGAATTATTACGAAGTAATCTTTGAGCACCGCTTAACGTGTTTAAGCAAATCGAACTTTTAATTGAAGAGTTTGATCATGGCTCAGATTGAACGCTGGCGGCAGGCCTAACACATGCAAGTCGAGCGGTAGCACGGGAGAGCTTGCTCTCTGGGTGACGAGCGGCGGACGGGTGAGTAATGTCTGGGAAACTGCCTGATGGAGGGGGATAACTACTGGAAACGGTAGCTAATACCGCATGACCTCGCAAGAGCAAAGTGGGGGACCTTCGGGCCTCACGCCATCGGATGTGCCCAGATGGGATTAGCTAGTAGGTGGGGTAATGGCTCACCTAGGCGACGATCCCTAGCTGGTCTGAGAGGATGACCAGCCACACTGGAACTGAGACACGGTCCAGACTCCTACGGGAGGCAGCAGTGGGGAATATTGCACAATGGGCGCAAGCCTGATGCAGCCATGCCGCGTGTGTGAAGAAGGCCTTAGGGTTGTAAAGCACTTTCAGCGAGGAGGAAGGCGCTGTAGTTAATAGCTGCAGCGATTGACGTTACTCGCAGAAGAAGCACCGGCTAACTCCGTGCCAGCAGCCGCGGTAATACGGAGGGTGCAAGCGTTAATCGGAATTACTGGGCGTAAAGCGCACGCAGGCGGTTTGTTAAGTCAGATGTGAAATCCCCGAGCTTAACTTGGGAACTGCATTTGAAACTGGCAAGCTAGAGTCTTGTAGAGGGGGGTAGAATTCCAGGTGTAGCGGTGAAATGCGTAGAGATCTGGAGGAATACCGGTGGCGAAGGCGGCCCCCTGGACAAAGACTGACGCTCAGGTGCGAAAGCGTGGGGAGCAAACAGGATTAGATACCCTGGTAGTCCACGCTGTAAACGATGTCGACTTGGAGGTTGTGCCCTTGAGGCGTGGCTTCCGGAGCTAACGCGTTAAGTCGACCGCCTGGGGAGTACGGCCGCAAGGTTAAAACTCAAATGAATTGACGGGGGCCCGCACAAGCGGTGGAGCATGTGGTTTAATTCGATGCAACGCGAAGAACCTTACCTACTCTTGACATCCACGGAATTCGCTAGAGATAGCTTAGTGCCTTCGGGAACCGTGAGACAGGTGCTGCATGGCTGTCGTCAGCTCGTGTTGTGAAATGTTGGGTTAAGTCCCGCAACGAGCGCAACCCTTATCCTTTGTTGCCAGCGAGTCATGTCGGGAACTCAAAGGAGACTGCCGGTGATAAACCGGAGGAAGGTGGGGATGACGTCAAGTCATCATGGCCCTTACGAGTAGGGCTACACACGTGCTACAATGGCATATACAAAGAGAAGCAAACTCGCGAGAGCAAGCGGACCTCATAAAGTATGTCGTAGTCCGGATTGGAGTCTGCAACTCGACTCCATGAAGTCGGAATCGCTAGTAATCGTAGATCAGAATGCTACGGTGAATACGTTCCCGGGCCTTGTACACACCGCCCGTCACACCATGGGAGTGGGTTGCAAAAGAAGTAGGTAGCTTAACCTTCGGGAGGGCGCTTACCACTTTGTGATTCATGACTGGGGTGAAGTCGTAACAAGGTAACCGTAGGGGAACCTGCGGTTGGATCACCTCCTTACCTAAAGATACGCATTGTGCAGTGTCCACACAGATTGTCTGATGAAAAAGTAACGAGCAGAAATACCTTTATAGGCTTGTAGCTCAGGTGGTTAGAGCGCACCCCTGATAAGGGTGAGGTCGGTGGTTCAAGTCCACTCAGGCCTACCAATTCGTCCTCATGCTGCGTTGTCGCCACGACTCGTTTGCACGCGCAAACGTCGTATGACTCCGCCTTGCCTGAGAACAAATTGGCTAACTCATCCTCTTGATGTGTTAGTAGATAAGGGTATCTGTAAGTGACTGTATGGGGCTATAGCTCAGCTGGGAGAGCGCCTGCCTTGCACGCAGGAGGTCAGCGGTTCGATCCCGCTTAGCTCCACCATTACCGTACAGCCTTTAAATAATACTTCAGAGTATATTGGTAACAGTATGCTGCGAAGTATTTTGCTCTTTAACAATCTGGAACAAGCTGAAAATTGAAAGATTACAGCTGAACATCACTCTCCGTAGAAGTACTGAGTGGTGCTTTTGTCTGTAATAGAGTCTCTCAAATAATCGCAGCGCGATGATGTCTTTAAGACACCTTCGGGTTGTGAGGTTAAGCGACTAAGCGTACACGGTGGATGCCTAGGCAGTCAGAGGCGATGAAGGGCGTGCTAATCTGCGAAAAGCGTCGGTAAGGTGATATGAACCGTTATAACCGACGATACCCGAATGGGGAAACCCAGTGTGTTTCGACACACTATTGCATGGTGAATACATAGCCATGCAAGGCGAACCGGGGGAACTGAAACATCTAAGTACCCCGAGGAAAAGAAATCAACCGAGATTCCCCCAGTAGCGGCGAGCGAACGGGGAAGAGCCCAGAACCTGAATCAGTTTGTGCATTAGTGGAAGCGTCTGGAAAGTCGCACAGTATAGGGTGATAGTCCCGTACACAAAAATGCACTTGTTGTGAGTTCGATGAGTAGGGCGGGACACGTGACATCCTGTCTGAATATGGGGGGACCATCCTCCAAGGCTAAATACTCCTGACTGACCGATAGTGAACCAGTACCGTGAGGGAAAGGCGAAAAGAACCCCGGCGAGGGGAGTGAAATAGAACCTGAAACCGTGTACGTACAAGCAGTGGGAGCCTACTTTGTTGGGTGACTGCGTACCTTTTGTATAATGGGTCAGCGACTTATATTTTGTAGCAAGGTTAACCGAATAGGGGAGCCGTAGGGAAACCGAGTCTTAACTGGGCGTCAAGTTGCAAGGTATAGACCCGAAACCCGGTGATCTAGCCATGGGCAGGTTGAAGGTTGGGTAACACTAACTGGAGGACCGAACCGACTAATGTTGAAAAATTAGCGGATGACTTGTGGCTGGGGGTGAAAGGCCAATCAAACCGGGAGATAGCTGGTTCTCCCCGAAAGCTATTTAGGTAGCGCCTCGTGAACTCATCTTCGGGGGTAGAGCACTGTTTCGACTAGGGGGCCATCCCGGCTTACCAACTCGATGCAAACTCCGAATACCGAAGAATGTTATCACGGGAGACACACGGCGGGTGCTAACGTCCGTCGTGAAGAGGGAAACAACCCAGACCGCCAGCTAAGGTCCCAAAGTCATGGTTAAGTGGGAAACGATGTGGGAAGGCATAGACAGCCAGGATGTTGGCTTAGAAGCAGCCATCATTTAAAGAAAGCGTAATAGCTCACTGGTCGAGTCGGCCTGCGCGGAAGATGTAACGGGGCTAAACCATGCACCGAAGCTGCGGCAGCGACGCTTAGGCGTTGTTGGGTAGGGGAGCGTTCTGTAAGCCGTCGAAGGTGACCTGTGAGGGTTGCTGGAGGTATCAGAAGTGCGAATGCTGACATAAGTAACGATAATGCGGGTGAAAAACCCGCACGCCGGAAGACCAAGGGTTCCTGTCCAACGTTAATCGGGGCAGGGTGAGTCGACCCCTAAGGCGAGGCTGAAAAGCGTAGTCGATGGGAAGCTGGTTAATATTCCAGCACTTGGTGTTACTGCGAAGGGGGGACGGAGAAGGCTAGGCTAGCCGGGCGACGGTTGTCCCGGTTCAAGCGTGTAGGGGGTGTGACTTGGTAAATCCGGTTGCATATTAACCCTGAGGCGTGATAACGAGCCACTACGGTGGTGAAGTAGTTGATGCCATGCTTCCAGGAAAAGCCTCTAAGCTCCAGGTAACACGAAATCGTACCCCAAACCGACACAGGTGGTCAGGTAGAGAATACTCAGGCGCTTGAGAGAACTCGGGTGAAGGAACTAGGCAAAATGGTGCCGTAACTTCGGGAGAAGGCACGCTGGCACGTAGGTGAAGAGACTTGCTCTCGGAGCCGAAGCCAGTCGCAGATACCAGCTGGCTGCAACTGTTTAATAAAAACACAGCACTGTGCAAACACGAAAGTGGACGTATACGGTGTGACGCCTGCCCGGTGCCGGAAGGTTAATTGATGGGGTTAGCAGCAATGCGAAGCTCTTGATCGAAGCCCCGGTAAACGGCGGCCGTAACTATAACGGTCCTAAGGTAGCGAAATTCCTTGTCGGGTAAGTTCCGACCTGCACGAATGGCGTAATGATGGCCAGGCTGTCTCCACCCGAGACTCAGTGAAATTGAACTCGCTGTGAAGATGCAGTGTACCCGCGGCAAGACGGAAAGACCCCGTGAACCTTTACTATAGCTTGACACTGAACATTGAGCCTTGATGTGTAGGATAGGTGGGAGGCTTTGAAGCGTGGACGCCAGTCTGCGTGGAGCCAACCTTGAAATACCACCCTTTAATGTTTGATGTTCTAACTCGGCCCCGTAATCCGGGGTGAGGACAGTGTCTGGTGGGTAGTTTGACTGGGGCGGTCTCCTCCTAAAGAGTAACGGAGGAGCACGAAGGTTAGCTAATCACGGTCGGACATCGTGAGGTTAGTGCAATGGCATAAGCTAGCTTGACTGCGAGAGTGACGGCTCGAGCAGGTACGAAAGTAGGTCATAGTGATCCGGTGGTTCTGAATGGAAGGGCCATCGCTCAACGGATAAAAGGTACTCCGGGGATAACAGGCTGATACCGCCCAAGAGTTCATATCGACGGCGGTGTTTGGCACCTCGATGTCGGCTCATCACATCCTGGGGCTGAAGTAGGTCCCAAGGGTACGGCTGTTCGCCGTTTAAAGTGGTACGCGAGCTGGGTTTAGAACGTCGTGAGACAGTTCGGTCCCTATCTGCCGTGGGCGTTGGAAGATTGAGAGGGGCTGCTCCTAGTACGAGAGGACCGGAGTGGACGCATCACTGGTGTTCGGGTTGTCATGCCAATGGCATTGCCCGGTAGCTAAATGCGGAAAAGATAAGCGCTGAAAGCATCTAAGCGCGAAACTTGCCTCGAGATGAGTCTTCCCTGTGGCTTTAAGCCACCTGAAGGGACGTTTAAGACTAAGACGTTGATAGGCTGGGTGTGTAAGTGCAGCGATGCATTGAGCTAACCAGTACTAATGACCCGAGAGGCTTAACCTTACAACACCAAAGGTGTTTTTAGAGAGACTCAGCTGCGCGCGAGCGTGGAGAAGTAGATTTTCAGCGAATGTTCCGAGATTGGTTCGTACGGCGGGGTGTGTATAGCACAATGCGGTATGGATGAAACAGAATTTGCCTGGCGGCAGTAGCGCGGTGGTCCCACCTGACCCCATGCCGAACTCAGAAGTGAAACGCCGTAGCGCCGATGGTAGTGTGGGGTCTCCCCATGCGAGAGTAGGGAACTGCCAGGCATCAAATTAGTAAAGTCTGCTCTTAAGCAGACTGTTATAAGAATAAGCGTGCTGATATGGCTCAGTTGGTAGAGCGCACCCTTGGTAAGGGTGAGGTCCCCAGTTCGACTCTGGGTATCAGCACCAGTAATAAGCGTAGAGTTCGGTAAATTAACAGAATTTGCCTGGCGGCAGTAGCGCGGTGGTCCCACCTGACCCCATGCCGAACTCAGAAGTGAAACGCCGTAGCGCCGATGGTAGTGTGGGGTCTCCCCATGCGAGAGTAGGGAACTGCCAGGCATCAAATAAGTAGAAAGCCCTGTACTGACGTACAGGGCTTTTTGCTATGTGAGATATGAGTAAATATCTATGACTAGTCCTGATATAGATTTACACTTTTAGTCTTAAAACACCCGATGAACTTCATCGGGCATTTTGTATTTTAATGACAAATGAGGACGCTGGGTGTTGTAAATTTCCACCGACCCCCTAACCACCTTTCTTACCTGCACGATATCTTCCAGCTTAACGAGCAGATATTCAATTTTTAAAATCCCATTTATGCGTTCTGCCAATGCATTCTGATAACAGTCATATCCATGTGTCATTGAGCAGATGACACCATGTCGTTCATGTAATTTCTGATATTTTGCAGAGCAATACTGGATCCCGCGATCCGAGTGATGTACCAGCGGTGAGTTTGTGCGCCTGTTATCCAACGCCATCTTAAATGCCCTCACAACATGATGCATATGGAGACTCTCATTCACATGGTAATTCCCATGAACCGGCACGCGCCCGTTAATGTGAGTCCCGGCGCTTGTGCTTGCGTGGTAATGTGGCCAACTGCTTTTTGTCAGAGTGGCTCCGAACTCCGTGTTCATTACCTTCACTACCGCTTCAAACACTGAGCTTTGACTTCTGATTCAGCGAGTTAAATGTGTCAACGTTATTTAGGACGGGTCACGCATAAAAGAAAAGGCCAGCTTTCGCTGGCCTTTTGCATTTCAGCTATCTGAGCGTTCAATAGCTCAGTGATTAGAGCTTTGCGAAATCCCAATGCCAGTCTGCGAACGTACGAACTGTGGATAAAAGCGTTCTCTCTCCTTCTGTCCTTCAAGCGAGTGATCGGTAATTGAAAAGAACCATGTGCCTACAAAAGCAACGATCATGGAGAACAGTGCCGGATATTCATATGGATAGATTGGTTTTGCATGTCCCAGAATCTGCACCCAAATGGTTGGTCCCAGGATCATCAGGATCACAGCCGTCAGCAACCCGAGCCAGCCGCCAATCATTGCGCCGCGCGTCGTCAACTTTGCCCAATACATCGACAAAATAATGATCGGGAAGTTACAGCTCGCTGCGATTGAGAAGGCCAAACCGACCATGAAAGCAATATTCTGTTTTTCAAACAAAATACCCAACCCGATAGCCACAATCCCGAGAATGATAACCGTGATCTTTGATACACGCAGCTCATCGCGCTCTGTGGCTTTTCCATCTTTTATTACACTGGCATAAAGATCATGCGACACCGCTGATGCTCCCGCCAGAGTTAATCCGGCCACGACGGCTAGGATAGTAGCGAACGCGACGGCAGAGATGAAACCAAGGAAGAAACTGCCACCGACGGCATCAGCCAAATGCACTGCTGCCATATTGTTACCACCCAGCAGGATGCCGCTTGCATCTTTGAAGGCCGGGTTAGAGCCCACCAGTACTATCGCACCAAAGCCAATGATGAAGGTCAGAATGTAAAAATAACCAATAAATCCAGTTGCATAGAACACGCTTTTTCGGGCTTCTTTGGCATCGTTAACGGTGAAAAATCGCATCAGGATGTGTGGCAGCCCGGCAGTACCGAACATCAATGCCAGGCCCAGAGACAGTGCCGATATAGGGTCGGATACTAACCCTCCAGGGCTCATGATCGCGATACCTTTAGGATGAGATGCCACTGCCTGAATGAACAGTGTGTTGAAGTTAAAGTTAACGGATTTCATGACCATCACGGCCATAAATGTCGCGCCGGCCAACAGCAGAATAGCTTTGATGATTTGCACCCACGTCGTGGCTAACATGCCGCCGAACAGGACATACATCACCATCAGGATCCCTACCAGCACGACCGCTACATGATAGTTCAGGCCGAACAGCAGCTGAATCAGCTTACCCGCACCGACCATCTGGGCGATCAAATACAGTGCGACGACAACCAGCGAGCCGCAGGCGGATAGCATACGGATAGGTTTCTGCTTAAGCCGGTAAGATGCCACATCAGCAAAGGTGTACTTGCCAAGATTGCGAAGACGCTCGGCGATCAGGAATAAAATGATTGGCCAGCCAATCAGGAAACCAATGGAATAAATCAGGCCGTCATAACCTGACGTATAAACCAGTGCGGAGATCCCGAGGAAAGACGCGGCAGACATGAAATCCCCCGCGATAGCCATACCGTTTTGCAGCCCGGTAATCTTTCCACCCGCTGTGTAATAATCCTGACGGGAGCGGGTTCGCTTGGATGCCCAATACGTAATGTAAAGCGTTGCACCCACGAAAAGAACGAACATTACGATGGCTTCAATATTCAGAGGCTGCTGTTTCACTTCTCCGGCAATACCTTCTGCTGCGAAAACGCTGAAAGGGAAAACCATGGAAAGCATCAGAAGCAGGGAACCGCGGCGCGCAATCATGGCTGTACCTCACGAATGATATCGGCGGTAAGCCGGTCAAACTCACCATTAGCGCGGATGACATAGATACCAGTGAGTACGAAGGAAATCACGATCAATCCGACACCGACCGGGATCCCTCGGGTGATAGTGGCACCTTCATACAGCGGGGTACCCAGCCATTGTGGGTCGAATGCGATCAGTAAGATGAAGGCGACATACATCGCCAATGTGATACCTGAAAGCAACCAGGCAAAGCGGCTGCGTTTTTGCACTAATTCCCTGAAGCGCGGATTGTTTACAACTCTCTGATAAATGAGATCATTCATCTCAGTGACTCCTTTGAGGCATTGATAGAGTTCACCGCGCCAGGGCGGTGAAAATTACGACGGCACTTTCATTGATTGTTTTTCTTCCAACAATTTTTCTACTACACCAGGATCCGCCAGCGTAGAGGTATCTCCCAAATTGCTTGTGTCCCCGGCGGCAATTTTGCGCAGAATGCGTCGCATAATTTTGCCGGAACGGGTTTTAGGTAGTGAATCGGTCCAGTGAAGAATGTCAGGTGTCGCAATAGAACCTATCTCTTTACGTACCCAATTTCTGACTTCGGTATAGAGTTCCGGAGACGGTTCTTCGCCGTGATTGAGGGTAATGTAGGCGTAAATCGCCTGTCCTTTGATGCTGTGCGGGATGCCCACTACTGCGGCTTCTGCGATTTTAGGATGTGAAACAAGTGCAGATTCAATTTCTGCAGTACCCAAACGGTGGCCGGAAATATTTAGCACATCATCTACGCGACCGGTTATCCAGTAGTAACCGTCCTCATCACGACGAGCACCATCACCGCTGAAGTACATGTTTTTAAACGTAGAGAAGTAGGTTTGCTCGAAACGCTCATGATCGCCAAACAGGGTGCGCGCCTGACCCGGCCATGAATCAATGATTACCAGATTCCCTTCGCAGGCTCCTTCCTGAGGTACACCTTCGTTATCGACCAGCGCGGGTTGTACGCCGAAGAAAGGACGTGTGGCTGAGCCGGCTTTAAGTTCAGTCGCGCCTGGCAGCGGCGTGATCATGAAACCGCCGGTTTCAGTTTGCCACCACGTATCGACGATCGGGCATTTACTGTTACCGATGGTTTTGTAGTACCACTCCCAGGCCTCAGGATTAATCGGCTCACCCACGGATCCCATAATCCGTAGTGATTCCCGGCTGGTGCCCTTCACGGCTTTATCCCCTTCGGCCATAAGTGCACGAATTGCGGTTGGCGCGGTATAAAGAATATTTACTTTATTTTTATCAATAACCTGTGCCATGCGTGCTGGTGTCGGGTAATTCGGTACGCCTTCAAACATCAGACTGATCGCTCCACAGGCCAGCGGGCCATAGAGCAAATAGCTATGGCCGGTAACCCAGCCGACGTCAGCAGTACACCAGTAGATGTCACCATCGTGATAGTCGAAGGTATATTTGAAGGTCAGGGCGGCATATACGAGATAACCGCCGGTGGTATGCAATACGCCTTTAGGTTTGCCAGTTGAGCCTGAGGTATAAAGGATGAATAACGGGTCTTCTGCACTCATTTCTTCGGCAGGGCAATCTGCTGATACGTTTTTTATAGCATCATGCCACCAGATATCTCGCCCTTCTTTCCATTCGCCCTTTTTACCGGTGCGTTTGAAAATGATGGAATGAGTGACACTGGTCACTGAAGGATTTTTCAGAGCGTCATCGACGTTTTGTTTCAGCGGAATGGTTCTGCCTGCGCGTAATCCTTCATCCGCAGTGATTACCACTTTTGCGTTGGAATCGACAATACGTCCAGCCACAGCTTCGGGAGAGAAACCTGCAAATATTACCGAATGCACTGCACCGATACGTGCACACGCCAGCATTGCCACGGCCGCTTCCGGTACCATCGGCATATAAATGGCCACCACATCGCCCTTCTTCACGCCCAGACCTTTCAGCACATTAGCAAACTGACACACGTCATGATGAAGTTGTTTGTAGGTGACATGCTGATTTTCGGCGTTCGGATCATCTCCTTCCCATATTAATGCCGTCTGGTCGCCTTTTTCTGCCAAATGACGATCCAGACAGTTGGCTGCGAGATTAAGAGTGCCGTCCTCAAACCAACGAATATCGATATTTCCGGGGGCAAAAGAGGTGTTCTTCACTTTTGTGAAAGGTTTGATCCAGTCGAGAACTTTCGCCTGCTCCCCCCAAAATTTATCCGGGTCCTCTACAGACTGTTGATAGTACTGTTGATATTTCTCAGGTGTGATCAGGGTACGTTCTGCCACAGAGGCAGGAATAGGGTGCTTATAAACATGGCTCATGATTTTTCTCCTTTGATTTGTTAATGATATGTCAATCAAAGGTTAAGTGTAGTTTGCGTCAGGGCTTTGTTTGCTTTTTGGGTGTCAGATCACGCAAGCAGGCATAAAGCAGCAGGATATCTGCAACATCGCTGCGGGGCATACCACATAAGTTCGTGGAAGAAAGGATAATTCCGGGCAAATTAACGGGCCAAAACAATAAGCATGTTTTCCCTCAATTAACTGAACAGGTAATGAAAGATGTTTTATAACGAAAATGATCCTGGACCCAATATCCTACCTTTCAACGGCAAAATGTTTTTGAGCTGTGGAAGGGTTTTTCTGATCTCGAGGAGCGGAATTGTGTCAGTAAATGCTTAAAAGTAAAAATAGTTTAATGAAAACGTAACTGTTTGGTTAAATAAAGCTTAATTCGGTGCATAAATAGGAGTGATTTTCATTCATGGTGTAACATTTAATGTTAATAATTTTTACCTATAAGTTAATTTCCCTTCATAAAGATGAGATTTAAATATTAATGATGGGGTAAAGTTCTTAATATTTGGATTATGCAAATTATTATAACGTTAAAACGTAAATATCAGTATATTGATCTGGCAAGAGAGGGGTGCTCTCTTCGGTACAGCCAAAAATATCGCTTAATAGCTCATGGCTTAATAAATACCGTTAAAAACTCAAGGACACATTATGTTTAACGCTAAGAACAAGACACTGATTATTGCTTTATCTGCCATTATTTCTGCTTCAGCCTTTGCCGAAGACGCAACCGGGACTCCTCCTACAGGTACCGACCAAGGTTCTGGCCGTATTCACTTCACCGGTACCGTTATTAATGCACCTTGTTCCATTGCTGCAGGCGATGAAGACATTAACGTCGATATGGGTCAGGTCGCGAATAAAGTACTGGAAACTGGCAATAAGTATTCTCAAAACGTTAACTACACCATTCATCTGCAAGATTGTAACCTGACCGCGCAAACTGCGGGCTCCGTTGAATATCCGGCGATGTCTAAAGTAGCGGTTTCATTTGCGGGTACACCTGACAGCAGTGCAACAGAATTGCTGGCTAACACCGGCAGCGCGAAAGGTGCGGGCATTCGTTTAATCGATTCGAACGGCGACTTGCTGAAAGTAGGTGATACCTCTAAAGACATCAACCTGGTCACCGGTAACAACGAGCTGGTGTTTGCGGCGCGTGTTGAATCCAATACCCAGCCAGTCTCAACCGGTACTATTGTTTCTCAGGCTACTTACGCTCTGAACTATAAGTAATCGGCTTTTTTATTAAGGGGAGTTGTCTCCCCTTTATTTTTCGGGTGCATCGGGGTTCCGTGCTGGATCTATAAAAATAAAAAAGTGGCGTAATTATGTTGTTTGTCTTGGGCGGAACGTCAGCAGTAAAGAAAATTACCACATGGTGTATTTTCTTATTTTCAGGATGCTTTATTTCCGTTGAAAGCTTCGCTGTCGAGTTCAACGTAAACTTTATTGATTCTGCCGATCGCAATAATGTCGATCTCTCACGTTTCCAGACTGCTAATTATATCGCACCCGGCGAATACCTTTTAGACGTGGTATTGAATGGCCGTACATTGGGCGATCAAAGCCTCATTAAATACATCCCGACAGACGACGTTAAGAATAGTCGCCTGTGTCTGCCGCCTTCTCTGGTCGATAAATTCGATCTGACCAAAGCGGCGCGCGAAAAACTCACGCTCTGGCATCAGGGCCGATGCACTTCTCTGGACCAGGAGAAAGAAGTGACTGCGCGTTACGATCAGGAAAAGCAAACGCTGAACATCAGCATTCCACAGGCATGGTTAACCTTTCATGATGAGAACTGGGTGCCGCCCTCCCAGTGGGATGAGGGCGTGAATGGGGCGTTGCTCGATTACAACCTGCTGGGCAGCAAATATATGCCTCAGCAAGGCGCCAGCTCGACCAGCCTCAGCAGCTACGGAACGACCGGGTTCAATCTTGGGCCGTGGCGTGCACGTGCGGATTATCAGTATTCCGCGGCACGGACGTCAGGCAGTCCTTCAAGCGATAAATTTACCTGGACGCAAACCTATCTGTTTCGTGCATTGCCCTCTATCGGCGCGCGTCTGACCGGTGGCCAGACGTATTTCAACTCCGATATCTTTGATTCATTTCGTTTTGTCGGTGTGTCCGTCAACAGCGATCAGCGGATGCTGCCACCGTCTCTGCGCGGTTATGCGCCGCAGGTAACCGGGATTGCGAAAACAAATGCAAAAGTGAGTATCAGTCAAAACGGCCGGGTGATCTATCAGACTAACGTCTCGCCGGGGCCATTTGTGGTTCAGGACCTGACCGAAGCCGTGCAGGGCGCGCTGGACGTTAAGATTGAAGAAGAAAACGGCAGCGTGACGACATATCAGGTCACGACCGCCACAATTCCCTTTCTGACCCGCAAAGGGCAGGTACGTTTCAAGACCGCGATGGGCAAACCGACGACCGGCAGCAACAACCGTGTTTTACAGCCGGGTTTTTACAGCGGGGAAATGTCCTGGGGGGCAATGAATGATTTCTCGCTCTATGGCGGGCTGATTTCCACTACCGGTAACTACCAGGCGCAGGCATTGGGCGTTGGTCAAAATCTGCAAAAACTGGGTGCGGTCTCTTTCGACGTAACGCGTTCATCGGCCACGGTGCCGGTGGCGGGAAAGCAAACGGGGTTCAGCTACCGCGCAAACTATTCCAAGCGGTTTGAATCCACGGGCAGCCAGATCACTTTTGCCGGTTATCGTTTCACGGAAAAAACGTTCATGTCGTTCAGTCAGTATCTCGACAAGGTCAACGGCGACGGTTATTCCCGCGACGATAAACAAACCTACACCGTGACGGCTAACCAGTATCTGCCATGGCCGGCGATCACCCTCTATCTGTCGGCCACGCACAAGGTCTACTGGAATCAGGACCCTAGCAATAATTACACCGTGTCCGTGAGCAAGATTTTCGACATCGGGAAGTTTACCGGCATCTCCGGCACCTTCTCCGCCAGCAAGCTGAAATACCGTGATACGGATGAAAACCAGATGTTCCTGTCGTTCAGCCTGCCGCTGTCGTCAGGGCAACAAATCAGTTACGACGCACAAAAGGATTCGCAGGGAGGCTTCTCGCAAACCGCTTCGTATTACAACAGCCAGGACCCCAATAACAGCTGGCGTGTTGGTGCGGGTGGTGGCAGCCCTGACCTGCAAAAAGGCGACGGCGTTTTTCGCGCAAACTATCAGCACATGTCACCGTACGGACAATTTGGCGTGAATGGCAGCGTGAAGAACAACGATTACCGTTCTGTAAGTGCCAACTGGTATGGCTCGCTGACGGCGACGGCCGCAGGCGCGGCATTACATCAAAGCAGTGCAGGCAGTGAACCGCGAATGATGGTCTCTACCGGTGTGAAAGGTATTCCGATAAGCGACGGCGCATCAGTCACTAACGATTATGGGATTGCGGTAGTAAATGGCGTCTCAAGCTACCAGACCTCGGATATCCGAGTAGACGTCAACCATTTGCCGGACGACGTGGAAGTCTATAGCTCGGTGGTCAGCAAGACGCTCACCGAAGGTGCGATAGGCTTTCGCAAAATACGCGCGATTAAAGGTGAACGTTTGATGGCGGTGATCCGTCTGGCCGATGGCAGTTATCCACCACTAGGGGCCTCTGTTACCGACAACAGTTCCGGTTTTGAAGCGGGGCTGATCGGCGACGGCGGGCTGGCCTATCTGGCCGGTGTGTCTGGTGAGAAATCACTGACTGTAAGGTGGGGAGACGAAAACCAGTGCCGCATTCAGGTGCCGTCGCAGCCCGCAAGCCAAAGTGGCCAGATGTTATTACCTTGCACGTAAGCGTGCAGACAACAGCATGAAATCAGAACCAATCAGGAAAGGAATGACCGGATGAACAACCCGATATTACGACTCAGTGGCGCATTACTCATGATTGCCGGAATGATCCAACCGGTGCTCGCCGCCGTGAACCTTGACCGCACGCGCATCATTTACAACGCCAGTGATAAATCGGTCAGCGTGATGCTGGAAAACCAGAGCAAGGATTTGCCGTATCTGGCGCAGGTTTGGCTGGAGAATGCGCAGGGTG